>NZ_JBIKJY010000004.1:0-116512 GCF_044360715.1 Flavobacterium sp. | reverse complement strand
ATTTTCTGTTCACTACAATCTACATCAATTTTTTTCTTGTAAATATCCAATGTAAAAATGGTAGCAATACTATTTACTTTTCCTGCCAATGAGGCAACAACTGCAGCGGTTAAAGCGGCAAATGATAAACCTTTTAACCCAACTGGCAATAAGTTTAACAATACTGGATAGGATCTATCTGGATTTAAAACGCCATCAGGACCTAGTAATTCTGTTTGCAAACCACCTTTTGTATAAATTACATAAGCAGCAATTCCAGGTAAAACAACAATAACAGGCATTAATAATTTTAAGAAAGCAGCGAATAGAATTCCGCTTCTAGCAGTTTTTAAATCAGCACCTAAAGCTCTTTGAGTTATATATTGATTACAACCCCAATAATTCAAGTTTACAATCCACATACCTCCTAATAAAACGGTAAGACCAGGTAAACTTGGAAAATTTGAACTGTCTTTTTTAAATATCATGTGGAAATGGTCGCCTGATTGATTCAACATATAATTGAATCCGTTTACCATTCCGTGTTGTCCATTTAATTCAGCTACTTTATCTAATGCTAAATAAGTAGTTACTAAACCACCAAAAATTAGGAAAACCACTTGAATGACATCGGTATAACCGATAACTTTCATACCTCCTAAAGAAATAATAATTGCAAAGAATGCCAGACCATACATGCACAAATCAAGATTAATACCTGAAATTCCGTTAATTGCTAATGCCCCAAGGTATAGGATAGAAGTTAAATTAACAATTATATACAATAACAACCAGAAAACAGCCATAATCATAGCAATATCTCCGTTATATCTTTGATTAAGGAACTGAGGCATTGTATATATCTTATTTTTTAGGTAAACAGGAATAAAAAACACAGCTACAATAATTAACGTCAATGCAGACATCCATTCATAGCTTGCAATAGCCAATCCCATTTTAAACCCATTGCCTGACATGGCAATAAATTGCTCAGACGAAATGTTAGAAGCAATTAAGGAAGTTCCAATAGCCCACCAAGTTAACGATCCTTCAGCCAAGAAGTAATCATGCGAAGCAGAGTTTTTGGCTGTTTGTTTTCGTTTGTAAATCCAATAGCCATATCCAGCTACTATGAAAAAGTAAACAAGAAAGACCATGTAGTCTGCAAATTGTAATGTATTCATAATTTTGGTTTTTTTAGGTTAATTAAATAAATAGTGTAAAAAAAATTTAATCTATTTTGATTTTAAGATTCTATTGAAAATTATTTTTTCTAATTTTCTGTTCCCAGTTCCAAGCGCTTTCCATTGCCTGATCCAAAGATGATGCTGTTTTCCAGCCCAAGATAGTATTCGCTTTATCTGTACTGGCATAAGCCATGGTAACATCTCCTTCTCTTCTGTCAACAATTTTATAAGGAAATGGTTTTCCGCTTACTTTTTCAAAGCTCGATATCACTTCAAGAACGGAGCTACCAATTCCTGTTCCCAAGTTGAAAATTTCAACTTTATCTTCATTTTTATTTTCTAAAAGACGTTCTAAAGCCACTACGTGTGCCTTCGCCAAATCGACTACGTGAATATAATCTCGAATACAAGTTCCATCAACAGTTGGATAATCGTTTCCATACACCATTAATTCCTTCCGCAACCCAATACCAGTCTGCGTAATGAATGGAACTAAATTCTGTGGAACACCAATTGGTAATTCTCCTATTTCAGCAGACGGGTGCGAACCAATTGGATTAAAATATCGCAATAAAATAGCGTTGATAGAACTCATTTTTGCAACATCACTTATAATTTCTTCACCAATTTGTTTGGTATTTCCATAAGGAGACATTGCGGGTTTGATAGGTGCAGATTCATCAATAGGCATTTCATCCGCCTGACCATAAACCGTACAGGAAGAACTGAAAATAAAGTGGGCTTCTGTTTTTTCTTGTAATTCTTGTAATAAATAAATCAGAGAAGCAATATTGTTTTCATAGTATAACAGTGGATTTTTAACGCTTTCACCTACAGCTTTTGAAGCTGCAAAGTGAATCACACTGCTCACATCATTGTGTTTTTTAAAAAAAGTTTGTACCGATGCTTTTTCCCTTAAATCTAATTTTTCAAATTGGGGTTCTTTACCAGTAATGGCTACAATACCTTTTAAAACAGATTCAGATGAATTGGAAAGATTGTCAATAATTACAACATCAAAACCTTTATTTTGTAATTCTACAACTGTGTGTGAACCGATAAATCCTAAACCTCCTGTTACTAATATTTTCATGTCTTATTTACTTTTATAATGTACATCAGATAAATCTCTTAACATTTTAGCGCTTTTTTCAGCCGTAATGTCTCTTTGAGATTCTCCCATCATTTCATATCCTACCATAAATTTTTTAACTGTTGCCGAACGCAATAAGGGTGGATAAAAGTGCATGTGAAATTGCCATTCTGGGTGAAGTTCCCCATCGGTTGGCGCTTGATGAATACCAGAAGAGTAGGGGAAAGAAGTCTCAAAAAGATTGTCGTATTTTATAGTTAATAATTTAAGAATACTAGCATAATCTTCAATTTCATCAAGAGTAAAATCTGTAATTTTTGTGATAGGACGCTTGCAAATAATCATCGTCTCAAAT
The DNA here is from genome assembly GCF_044360715.1 of Flavobacterium sp. Taxonomy (GTDB): domain Bacteria; phylum Bacteroidota; class Bacteroidia; order Flavobacteriales; family Flavobacteriaceae; genus Flavobacterium. The sequence continues at coordinate 113,898 of NZ_JBIKJY010000004.1, read as the reverse complement.
GGCCAAATGGCCCAAAAAGGAACTAAGGCAACAAAATTATTATTTTCAATGACAACGCGCTCTTTTAGTTTTAATTCTTCATTTAAATAGTCAATTAAAAGATTGCTTTTATTTTTATCAAAATAAGCTTTCAAACTATTTTGTGTTTTCTCTACTTGGGTTGGTATAGATGATTGTGCCCAAATTTGTCCATGTGGATGTGGATTGCTACACCCCATGACACTTCCTTTGTTTTCAAAAATTTGAACATAATTAATATAATCAACATTGCCCAAATCCGTATATTCACGTTGCCAAGTTCGAATAATTTCTTCGATAGTTGACAAATCCATTTCTGGCAAAGTGATATTGTGTTTTGGTGAAAAACAAATCACTCGTGAAATTCCTCTCTCTGGTTTTACTTTAAAGAAAGTAGCTTCCTTGCTTTCTTCAAATTCAATTTCTTCTTTTTTTAAAGCTGCAAAATCATTTTCAAAAACAAATGAACTAAGATACTTTGGATTCACTTCTCCATTAGCACGAACATTGCCCGGACACAGATAACAAGTTGCATCATATGTTGGTCTTTCATCATTAGCAACAGTTTCCTTTTGACCTTGCCAAGGACGTTTTGCTCTGTGTGGAGAAACCAAAACCCATTCGTTTATGAGCGGATTAAACCGTCGGTGCGGATCTTCGTAGATATCAAATTTTTTCATTATAAATTAGTTTTTATATAGTGAAGTTCCGTTAGAAACTTTTACATCGTATGTTATTAAATCTATTTTGAAATGTTCAGCATACAATGTGGTAAATTTCTCTTTTATTTTACTTTCACTTCCCTTTTTTACTAAATTGATGGTGCAACCTCCAAAGCCACCTCCCATTAACCGGGATCCAATTACATCCTCTTCGGCTTTTGCCAAATCTACCAGATAGTCTAATTCCGTGCAGCTTACTTCATAATCTTTAGACAATCCTTGATGGGTTTCAAACATTAATTTACCTAATGTTTCAATATCGCCTTTGTCGAGCGCAGTACAAGCTTGAATGACACGTTTTATTTCTTTTACGGCATATAAACTTCTTCTAAAGACATTATCCGTCATTTTAGATTTCAAACCAATTAATAATTCTTCATTACAATCTCTAAAGCTATTAATTTCAGGATAATTTTCATTTATAATACTTAATCCTTCTTCACATTCTATTCGTCTATTATTATATTCGGATGTAAATAATGAATGTTGCAAGTTACTATCAAATAAAATTAAAGAATAATTGGCAAAATCAGCATCGTGGTAAGTATAATCCAAAGTACGACAATCAATCTTTATTACTTTGTTTTCCAATCCCATAATACTAGAAAACTGATCCATGATGCCGCAATTAATTCCAACCCAGTGCTCAGCACTTTGCCCCATTAAAGCCATATCGATTGGTTTTATATCCAAATTAAACATTTTATTAATCCCAAATAAAAATCCACATTCTAAGGCTGCCGAAGAAGACAAACCAGAACCAATAGGAATATTACTACTAAAGACGCAGTTAAAACCGCCTATTTTGTATCCTTTTAATTTTAATTGAAATAAAACACCCCGTAAATAATTAGTCCAAACGATATCGCTAATTGTTTCTTCTTTTGTAACGTCTATTTTTAGTGATTCATTCAGATCAATCGCATGAATTTTTGCGGTATTTGAATTGTTTTTTTCGAATGCAAAACAAACTATTTTATCAATAGCTGCGGGTAACACATAACCATCATTATAATCAATGTGTTCGCCAATAATATTAATTCTTCCCGGGGAAAGAACTATTTTATCGGGTACATTTCCAAATTTAGCTTTAAAAAAATCAGTTGTGTCTTTAATTAAAATCGCATTCATTATTTATAATTTGTTTTTTTTTATTTAATTTCTTGAAATTTATACCTAGTCTTATGTTGATATACTTCATCTTTTCTCAAAACAGAGTCAGGAAAATGATCGTGATTAGGTGCGTCAGGAAAATTTTGAGTTTCAAAACAAATCCCGCTCAAATTGTGATAATCTGTATTTTCCTTTCCTTTTATTTCATTATTACAATTTCCTCCCACATAAATATGCACAGCCGGTTGATTTGTATAAACCAACATTTCTAAATTATTTTTAGGGCTGAAAAGTGAAGCCGAGAATTTCTCACCATCATTCAAAACAAAAGTGGAATCTATTTTTTGAGGGCATTTTTTAGCTTGGTTAAAATTAAAAGGGTTGTTTTCTAAATTCAGAAATTGACCCGTTGGAATAGTATGTTCATTGGTTTCCAATATTTTATTGGAATTAATTGACAAATCCTGTTCAAGAATAGTGGAATTATGACCATCAAGATTAAAATAACTATGATGTGTCAAGTTTATTATTGTATCCTCCGATGAAGTGGCAACGTACTCAATAATCAATTCATTTTCTTCCGATAAAGTGTAGGTCAAATCTATCGATAAATCACCAGGGTAATTTTCTTCCCCATCGGGACTGAAATAACTTAACGTTATAGATGGATTTTCCCCTTCATTAACATTTTTAATCTCCCATTGTTTTTGGCTAAAGCCAATATTTCCACCATGCAAGGAGTGCCCATTATTATTGTTATTTAAATCAATCGATTTGCCGTTCAATCTAAAAGCACTATTATTAATTCTGCCAGCAAAACGCCCTACCGTGGCTCCAAAATACGGCGCACTATTTATATTAAAGGAATTTAAATAGGCTTCCAAAGTATCGAAACCCAAGACCACGTCAATAAAATTGCCATTTTTCAAGGGTATTTTTAATGAGGTTATCGTAGCACCAAAAGTGATAACATTCAAGTGCATTCCGTTTTTATTGGTTAAATCACAGGATTTGACTGCAGTTCCATCAGGTATATGCCCAAAGAATTTAATTTTAGAACTAGTATTTAAAAATGAATTCATAATGCTCTTCAAAAATTTATATAATTCAAATATAATTTAAATATCATTATTTTACACACTAGTACCTACCAGTTTATGTATATTTGTAAAATTTTTAATTATGAAATTTATTAATATTCAAAATAATCTAGGCATACCTAAGTATAAACAAATTATTTACTCTATTGAAAAAACTATTGTAAAAGGACTTTTGAAAAAAGATGATAAACTTCCATCTATAAATAAAGTATGCCTTGAGTTTTCTATTTCCCGTGATACCGTGCTTCTGGCTTATGAAGAATTAAAAAAGCGAGGTATTATATATTCTATTCTTGGTAAAGGCTACTATATAAAAACCATTGAGGTAAAAGTAAAAAAAAGGATTTTTTTACTTTTTGATGAGCTTAATATTTTTAAGGAAGATCTTTATAATTCTTTTATAGAAAATATTGGAATGAATACTCAGGTTGATATTTTTTTTCATCATTTTAATCTTCAAGTTTTTCAAAAACTAATTAATGACAGCAATGGAAACTACACTAAATATATCATTATGCCAACAAATTTAGATGGGGCGGCTGCGATAATAAAAACCCTACCAGTTGACGATGTTTATATATTAGACCAAACAAATAATGAGTTAAAATCATTTCCTGCGGTATATCAAAATCACAAGAAAGATATTTATAATGGCTTAGAAAGGGGTAAAACTAAATTAAACAAGTACGAAAAACTAAACATGATTTTCCCGGGCTTTAGAGAACCCGTAGGAATGAAAATTGGCTTCAAAAAATTCTGTGAAGACTTCGGATTTAGCTATATGGTTATTACTGAGTTTAAAGACCGTAAAATAATAAAAGGCGAAGTTTATATAATTCCTGACGACAGGGATTTAGTAAAAGTGATTGAAAAATCCAAGTTACAAAATTTAATTCTTGGTGTAGATTTCGGAATCATATCTTATAACGAAACTCCATTAAAAAAAGTGGTCGAAAACGGCATTACAACGATATCTACAGATTTTGTAGCGATGGGAAAAATTCTAGCCCAAATGATTTTGAATGGAAAAAAGGAACAAATAGAAAATAAAAGCAACTTGATTATTCGTCGCTCTTTATAATAATACCTTAAGTTTAACCAATAGAAATTTTATCATCCACAACTAATTCTAAGGCATATTTTTAGCAAAATCAGCTAAGAATTTTAAGATTGGGTTTGAGAATAAGTCAATAGGGTCCATTGTCGTACCAAAAACCTCTAAATTTCTTTAGAGGTTTTTTGGGCTTCATAAAACATCAAAAACTGCTCATAATCTCTTAGCAAATTGTTCGAGATGCTGTCTGAAAGGGCTACTAAGCAAGCCATTCAAAATTGAGTGGCTTTTTTTATGTAATTAATTCAATAATAAATGATTATGTTTTGGTGTTGTTTTGATTTTTCTTGTGAAATTAAAGAATAAATCACTACTTTTGCACTTTTATTTTCAAAATTATATGACTACACAGAAAATTATTGGGTACAGAAAGTTACTTAATGTTACCAGAGATGCAACATTAAAAGAATTAAAAACAATATATAGAAATAGTATGAAGGAAGATCATCCTGATACTATTGCAGATCCAGTTGAACGTTTAGCAGCTGAAGAAAGAAGTAAAAACATTATTGAAGCCTACCACTTTTTAGTAAGTATCGCTCCAGAAACAAGAGAGAAAGTTAAGGCCGAATACTTAGCTACAACTACAACTTCACAAATTGCCGATTTTTATATGGACAAAGGTGTTTTGTATATTAGCTTTGCAGATGGAAGTAAATTCGAATACTTTGGTGTGCCAAGAAACACATATGTGAAAATGGTAAACGCTGAATCACCTGGTCGTTTTGCTCGTCGTCACATTTATAACGAATTCACTTACCGTAGCGCTAGTAAATTAGTTGCGGCAGAATAACTTTCTAACATAATATTGTAAAAAAAGCCATTCCAAAACGAGTGGCTTTTTTATGTACCTTTGTAAAAAATAAAATATATGTCGCATAAAGCAGGTTTTGTAAATATAATCGGAAACCCAAACGTTGGAAAATCTACCTTAATGAATGCTATGGTAGGCGAGAAGTTGTCTATCATCACAAGTAAGGCACAAACCACACGTCACAGAATTTTCGGAATTGTAAATGATGAAGACTATCAAATCGTGTTTTCTGATACACCTGGGATTATTAAACCCGCTTACGATTTACAAACCAGTATGATGGATTTTGTTAAAAGTGCTTTTTCTGATGCCGATATTTTAATCTATATGGTTGAAATTGGAGAAAAAGAATTAAAAGACGAAGACTTTTTCAACAAAATTATCAATGCTAAAATTCCAGTATTACTTTTGTTAAATAAAATTGATAAATCCAATCAAGAATTATTAGAAGAACAGGTACAAACTTGGCAAGCAAAGGTTCCAAATGCAGAAATTTTCCCAATTTCGGCTTTAGAAAACTTTAATGTAAAAGAAGCGTTGAACAGAATTGTAGAATTGTTACCAGTTTCACCACCATATTATCCAAAAGATGCGTTAACTGATAAACCAGAACGTTTTTTTGTAAATGAAACCATTCGTGAGAAAATTTTATTAAACTATGATAAAGAAATTCCGTACGCAGTTGAGGTGGAAACCGAAGAGTTTTTGGAAGACGAAAAAATCATAAGAATTCGTTCTATCATTATGGTAGAACGCGATACACAAAAAGGAATTATTATCGGACATAAAGGTGCAGCCCTAAAAAAAGTAGGAATGCAGGCTCGTGCCGATTTAGAATTGTTTTTCGATAAACAAATACACATTGAAATTTTCGTAAAAGTGAATAAAGATTGGCGAAATAACGCCTTTCAATTACGAAGATTTGGATACAACCAAAAGTAATTACAAATAATTAGTTTACAGAATTTAGTAGTTAGTTTGGAGCAATGCGTTTTGTATTACTTACAAAAACTCCTAACTATTAACCCTAAACTCGCAACTTTTAAACTATCTTTGCACAAAATATAAGAATAATGAATAATATTGTAGCCATAGTAGGAAGACCAAATGTAGGAAAATCTACGCTTTTTAATCGTTTAATCCAACGTAGAGATGCCATTGTCGACTCTGTGAGTGGCGTTACGCGTGATAGAAATTATGGAAAAAGTGAGTGGAATGGAAAAGAATTTTCTGTAATTGATACAGGTGGATACATTAAAGGTTCTGATGATATTTTTGAAGGCGAAATTAGAAAACAAGTAGAATTAGCAATAGATGAGTGCGATGCCATTATTTTTATGGTAGATGTAGAAGAAGGCATTACGCCAATGGATGATGAAGTGGCTAAATTATTACGTAAGGTTACTAAACCAGTTTTATTAGCCGTGAACAAAGTTGATAATTCGAAACGTGTTACTGATGCGTTAGAGTTTTATAATTTAGGATTGGGCGAATATTTCACTATAGGCGCTATGAATGGAAGTGGAACAGGTGAGTTATTAGATAAATTAGTAGAAGTTTTACCTGAAATGCCAGAAGCCGTTGAAGATGAAAATCCATTACCTCGTTTTGCTGTAGTAGGTCGTCCAAATGCTGGAAAATCCTCTATTATTAATGCCTTAATAGGTGAAGATAGATTTGTGGTTACAGACATTGCTGGAACTACTCGTGATGCCATTGATACCACTTATAATCGTTTTGGTTTCGAATTTAACTTGGTAGATACTGCCGGAATTAGAAGAAAAGCGAAAGTAAAAGAAGATTTAGAGTTTTATTCTGTAATGCGTTCGGTACGTGCCATTGAGCATTCTGATGTTTGTATTTTAGTGATTGATGCCACTCGTGGTTTTGAAGGACAAGACCAAAGTATTTTTTGGTTGGCCGAAAAAAACAGAAAAGGAATTGTAATTTTAGTTAACAAATGGGATTTAGTGGAAAAAGATACTATGACCGCAAGAGATTACGAACGTAAAATTCGTGAGCAAATTCAACCGTTTACAGATGTGCCAATTCTATTTGTATCTGCATTAGAAAAACAACGTTTATTAAAAGGATTAGAAACTGCTGTTGAGGTTTTTGAAAATAGAAAACAAAAAGTGCCAACATCAAAATTCAACGATTTAATGTTGCCAATTATTGAAAACCAACCGCCACCAGCACTAAAAGGGAAGTATGTAAAAATTAAATATTGTATGCAATTGCCTACTCCGGTGCCACAATTTGTATTTTTTGCCAACTTACCGCAATATGTAAAAGACCCATACAAACGTTTTATCGAAAATAAATTGCGAGAAAACTACAATTTTAGTGGTGTCCCAATAGATATTTACTTCAGACAGAAATAAAAAAAACCGATAAGTGATTATCGGTTTTTTTGTATTAGAACCTCTCAAGGTTTTATGTTTTTTAAAAGTTTTTAAACTGTACACTAAAAACGGCCAACTGATTACTAAATCTACCAACTTCCACCTGCACCTCCACCAGAAAATCCGCCGCCGCCAAATCCACCACCAAATCCTCCGCCAAATCCACCACCAGATGATGAACCACCGCCAAAACTACCGCCGCTTCGACCCAAACTACTTAATATAATAATATCCATTAAGTCGGGACCGCCAAATCCTCCTGAATTGCCGCCGTTTTTTCCTTTGTTTTTAGAGGCTATGATTAAGAATACTATTACACCAATAATTATAATAAGCATCGGTATACCACTTCCTTTTTCTTTTTTTCGTTCGCCTTTGTATTTTCCTGTTAAAACTTTAAAAATGGCATCAGTACCTTTGTCTAATCCATTATAATAATTTCCTGTTTTAAATTCCGGAATTATAACATTTCTAACAATTTCACCAGTCATACCGGCTACAAGTAGTACTTCGGTTCCATAACCTGGAGAAATCCAAATTTTACGATCGTTTTTTGAAAGCAAAATTACAATTCCATTATCTTTTTCAGCATCTCCAATCCCCCAAGCTTCTCCCCAATTTGGCGTTAAAGTTTGGATATTGTCTCCGTTTAAATCTTCAATAATAATGGCAACAATTTGTGTAGAAGTGGAATCAGAATATCTAACTAATTTTTCTTCTAATTGTGTTTTTTCAACGTCAGATAAAAGTTTTGCATAATCATAAACTGAAGTTTGTAAACTGGGTTTTTCAGGAATTGTAAATTGTCCTAACGAAAATTGAGAAAACAATAAAAAAGCAAAAAAGGCAATACAACTACTACTTTTTAGAATTTGGAATTTAAATTTTCGAATTTCCATATTAACCTTTTGAAATTTCATTAGACAATTCATTTGTGTCGGTTTCATCATCATATGGAAAATGTTTTTTCAATTGTATGCCAGCTTCTAAAATCCCTTTAATTAAACCTTCTTTATATTGTCCAGCTTTGAATTTCTCAATCACTACATCTTTAGTAGAATTCCAAAAATCGGGTGCTACTAAATCATTAATACCTTTATCACCAAGAATTGCAAAACTCTTTGTTTGTGTGCAAATGTAAAAAAGCACCCCGTTTTTCAATTCGGTGGCATCCATTTTAAGGACATGAAAAACCTCTTTTGCTCTTTCCATTGAAGGTTTGGTGCTATTTTCTTCAATATGTACACGAATTTCACCCGAAGTGTTTTTTTCGGCAATTACAATTGCGGCAACAATTTCTTGTTCTTCAGTTTTAGATAAAAAAGCCGTATTTTCTGACATTATTTTGTGTGTTTTACTGAATTAGAATTTTACTTTCGGTGCATTTTCTGCTCCAGCAACAGCTTTAAAGTACGCTTTTTCAGTATAACCTCCTAAAAATATATTTTGTGGCATAGCTAAAACATAACCATTATATGCTAAAACGGATTCGTTAAAACGAGTTCTTGCAGTTAAAATTTGGTTTTCTGTACTTGCTAATTCATCTTGTAATTGCTTGAAATTTTCTGTCGCTCTTAATTGAGGATACGCTTCAACGCTAACTAAAAGTTTCGATAATGAACTCGTAATACCACTTTGTGCTTGATTAAATTGATCTAATTGCGCAGGAGTAATGTTTTTCGGATCGATAGTTACCGATGTAGCTTTTGCTCTTGCTTCTACAACTGCTGTTAAGGTACTTTTTTCAAAATCCGAAGCGCCTTTAACGGTATTGACTAAATTGTCAATTAAATCAAGTCTTCTTTGGTATGCGGTATTTACATTTCCCCATTCTTTTTCTGTAGCTTGACTAAATAGTAAAGCTTTATTTTTTACATTCATAAAGTATAAAAACCCTAAGATAAGAACACCTACGACTACTAATACGGGAGCAAATTTTTTCATAATTTTTTATTATTTTAAGTTAATTTATTTTATTGTTAATTTTTTACTGTTTACTAATCACTGAACACTGAGTACTTAATCAAAGTCCTTTTTTCATTTCTTGCAATTTGTTTTTGATGCCTTCCAATTTATTTATGATTTCAAAATTATCTAAGGTTTTCTTTTTACCTTCTTTCAAATGAATTTTCGCACCTTCTAAGGTAAAACCACGTTCTTTTACTAAATGGTAAATCATTTGCAACACTTTTACATCATCTGGACGGAACATTCGGTCGCCCTTCGCATTTTTTTTAGGATTGATTTCATCAAATTCTTTATCCCAAAAACGAATTAATGAAGCGTTTACATCAAATGCCTTCGCTAATTCGCCAATGCCATAATATCTTTTTTCTGGTAAGTTTACTTGCATTTTTTTCTTTTTTATTATTCACTCATTGATTAGTATCAAATTAACACATAAATCAAAAGCTTAAATTTCCTTATTGGCTAATATAGTAATTAAAACAAATTCTTTTAGAGAAAAGTTGTCTTTTAGAAACTTTTTCTTGTTAGCGATTTCATTAAAATTTACTATTTTTGTGCACGTTACAACAAAGTAACACTTATTATACGAAAGAACTTGAATTTTGTTTCATATTTTGAAATATTTTTTTAGAATTTCAATCAAATTAATTATTCGATTCAATATCATTTAAAATGAAATCACAAGACATAAGAAAAGCGTATTTACAATTTTTTGAAAGCAAAGGACACACCATTGTTCCATCTGCCCCAATTGTATTAAAAGACGACCCAACACTGATGTTTAATAACTCGGGAATGGCACAGTTTAAAGAGTTTTTCTTAGGAAATGGTACGCCAAAAAGTAATCGAATTACGGATACTCAAAAATGTTTACGTGTTTCAGGAAAGCACAACGATTTAGAAGATGTTGGTTTTGATACATATCATCATACTATGTTCGAAATGCTTGGGAATTGGTCTTTTGGCGATTATTTTAAAAAAGAAGCATTGCCTTGGGCTTGGGAATTTCTTACGGAAGTTTTAAAGTTAGAAAAAGATCGATTGTATGTGTCTGTTTTTGAAGGAAGCAAAGAAGATAATGTGCCTTTCGATCAAGACGCTTGGGATATTTGGAAACAATTTGTACCAGAAGACCGAATTATATTAGGAAATAAAAAAGACAATTTTTGGGAAATGGGCGACCAAGGTCCGTGTGGTCCTTGTTCTGAAATTCATATCGATTTACGTTCCGATGCTGAAAGAAATGAAGTGTCTGGAAGAAGTTTAGTCAATGCAGACCACCCACAAGTAGTGGAAATTTGGAATAACGTTTTTATGGAATTTAATCGTAAAGCCGATGGTTCTTTAGAAAAATTACCCGCACAACACGTAGATACCGGAATGGGATTTGAGCGTTTGTGTATGGCGATGCAAAATGTAACTTCTAATTACGATACGGATGTTTTTACGCCGCTTATCGCAAAAGTGGAAGAAATTACAGGATTAAAATACACTTCAAATGAAGTAAAAAACATAACAGAAGAACAAAACAAAACCAACATAGCTATCCGTGTGGTAGTAGACCACGTTCGTGCGGTGGCTTTCGCTATTGCAGATGGACAACTGCCTTCAAATACTGGCGCTGGTTATGTAATTCGTAGAATTTTACGTCGTGCCATTCGTTATGGTTTTACGTTTTTAGATACAAAAGAACCTTTCATCAATAAATTGGTTGAAGTATTAGCCAATCAAATGGGAGAATTTTTTCCAGAAATTAAGACGCAACAACAATTAGTTACCAATGTAATTCGTGAAGAAGAAGCGTCTTTTTTAAGAACTTTAGAGCAAGGCATTCAGTTGTTAGAAAACGTAATGGTAAATACTTCAGGAAAAGAAGTTTCTGGAGAAAAGGCATTCGAATTGTATGATACATTCGGGTTTCCAATCGATTTAACAGCTTTAATTCTTAGAGAAAGAGGATTTAGTTTAGATGAAGCTGGTTTCGAAACAGAATTACAAAAACAAAAAGCACGTTCGCGTGCCGCTTCTGAAGTTTCTACTGAAGATTGGTCGGTTTTAATTCCTGGAAATGTGGAAACGTTTGTTGGTTACGATCAAACGGAAAATGAAGTAAAAATCACCAGAATCCGTAAAGTAGATTCTAAAAAAGACGGAATTTTATACCAAATCGTTTTAGATAACACGCCGTTCTATCCAGAAGGTGGAGGACAGGTAGGAGATAAGGGAATATTGGTTTCGGCAAATGAAACGATTGACATTATCGATACGAAAAAAGAAAATAACTTAATTTTACATTTCGCGAAACAACTTCCAGAGAATGTAAATGCAACTTTTACTGCTAAAGTAAATACCGATTTAAGAGCGTCAACTTCTAAAAATCACTCGGCGACACACTTAATGCATTTGGCCTTGAGAACCATTTTGGGTACACACGTGGAGCAAAAAGGTTCGTTAGTAAACCCAAATTATTTACGTTTCGATTTTTCGCATTTTTCTAAAGTTTCTGATGAAGAATTACGTCAAGTAGAAGCAAGCGTCAATTCACAAATTGAAGTCCAATTGCAATTAGTAGAGCATCGAAATATTCCAATTAAAGAAGCATTAGACAAAGGTGCGATGGCTTTATTTGGTGAAAAATATGGCGATAGTGTTCGTATGATTGAATTTGGAAATAGTAAGGAATTATGTGGCGGAATTCACGTGAAAAATACGGCTGATATTTGGCATTTCAAAATTGTCTCAGAAGGTGCCGTTGCAGCTGGAATTCGTCGTATTGAAGCCATCACTGGTGATGCGGTTAAAGCGTTCTATGCGAATCAAGAAAATACCTTGTCGGAAATTAAGGAAGTATTGAAAAATCCTCAAGATGTTTTAAAATCAGTGTCTTCGTTACAAGACGATAATGCAAAATTGAAAAAACAAATTGAGCAATTAGTAAAAGAAAAAATTGACGGATTAGCAACAAGTTTAGTTTCTGAATTTCAAGATGTTAATGGAATTAATTTCCTAGTAAAACAAGTTGATTTGTCCATGAGTGCTACGAAAGATTTAGCACAAGCTATTGGAACTTCAAAACCAAATACATTTGTAGTTTTAGCTTCAGTAGAAGACGGATTACCAAATATTCATTGTTATATCGCTAAGGAATTAGTGGCTAACAAAGGTTTAAACGCTGGAACTGTAATTCGTGAATTAGGAAAATACATTGATGGAAATGGAGGCGGACAACCGTTTTTCGCTTCAGGAAAAGGTAAAGACACGAAAGGAATTACTGCGGTTTTAGTGAATGCTGTAAATTTCGTAAAATAAATATCCAATTTTATTGAAACACCGATTAAAGAAATTATTATAATTTTTAAAATTTCTTTAAACGGTGTTTTTTTATTTTCTTTCTCCAATTTGTTGGCGCCACATCGCATAATACAACCCCTTTTCAACCAATAAATCTTCATGTTTACCTTGTTCAATAATTTTACCTTGTTCTAATACGAAAATTTTATCGGCGTGCATAATGGTTGATAATCGATGAGCAATTAAAATAGTAATTCTGTTTTCATCAGAAATATTTCTTATCGTACTATTAATTTCTTCTTCGGTAATTGAATCTAAAGCAGAAGTTGCTTCATCGAAAATTAATAAATTTGGCTGTCTCAAAATGGCTCTTGCAATAGATAACCGTTGTTTTTCGCCTCCAGAAATTTTAATTCCACCTTCGCCAATTGTCGAATTTAAACCGTTTTCGGCACGTTCTAAAAGTTTGCCACAACTTGCTTTTTGCAACGCGCTTATTAGTTCTTCATCTGTTGCTTTTGGCTTTACAAACAATAAATTTTCTCTAATTGTTCCAGAAAACAATTGCGCATCTTGTGTTACAAACCCTAATTGTTTTCGCAATTTTAAAATATCAATTTTTTTAGAATCGATACCATTATATAAAACGTGACCAATTGCTGGCGGATACAAACCAACTAATAATTTTACTAAAGTTGTTTTTCCTGAACCAGATGGCCCTACGAATGCAACCGTTTCACCTTGTTTAATAGAAAAGTTTATATTTTCAACTGCAGGCTGTTTGGCAGTTTTATGTTTGAAACTTACATCTGTAAATACTAAAGAACTAATTTTTCCAAAATTTTCTGGCTCTTCTGGACGGTGTTCTGATTTGGCTTTTAATAATTTCTCGAAGTTTTCCATCGATACTTTTGTTTCATTTTTAGCGATAATAAAAGCACTTAATTCTTGCAATGGGTTAAAAATAAAAAAGGTAAAAAATACCATAGTTAGTAAATCGCCAACTACAATTTTCTCGCTAAATAAGAAATAATACAGTCCAAAAATCACACAAGTTCGCATAAAATGCACAGTTGTACCTTGAATAAAACTCAAACTTCTTATAAAACGAATTTTCTGAATTTCAAGTTGTAAAATTTTAAGTGTATTTGAATTTAACCTGTTTTCTTCTTGTTTGGTTAAACCTAAACTTTTAACCAATTCGATATTTCGTAAACTTTCTGTAGTTGAACCTGCTAATGAATTGGTTTGTAAAACGATATTTCTCGATACCGCTTTTATTTTTTTCCCTAAGAAGGAACTAATAAATGCAATAATAGGTGCGGTTAATACAAAAATAAATGCAATTCTGTAATCAATTCGAGATATGTAAACAACTACAAAAATGAATCCAATTATGGTTTGAAAAATTAATGAAATTGAAAGTGTAATTAGCTTTTCAGAATCGGTTCTGGCTTTTTGCAATTTACTTAAAGTTTCGCCACTACTTTGATCTTCAAAATCTTCGTAAGGCAAATCTAATGATTTTTTAATACCATCCGTATACATTTCTGCACCTGTTCTTTGAATGACAATATTGGTAAAGTAATCTTGAAAGTTTTTTGTGATACGAGAAATCATTGCAGCCGTAAGAGAAAGGCCTAACCAAAATCCTACAGATTTTATGAATCCGATTTCATTGCCTTTGTATTTTGCAATTCCAACCCCACAATCTTGCATTAATTTACCCGTAATAATCGAATCAGACAAACTAAAGCAAATGTTTATAGTTGCCATTAACAGTGCGAAAAAAAGCAGTAATTTGTGTTTTTGTAAATACTTATAAAGCAATTTCATTTGAAAAAATTTAAGAGGCAAAAGTAGACAATAAAAAGACTTTATAAATTATTTTACAACTATTTAACTTGTTTTTGTACTTTTGGATGACGATAAATAAAGTTATGAAATTTCAAACCACCATTCCCATAAAAAAATCAGATTTTTTAATTGATTATTCTTCAAAATTAGTTTCTTTAGGTTCTTGTTTTGCTGAAAATATGGGAGAAAAATTTGACTATTATAAATTTTCAACGATTACTAATCCGTTTGGAATTATTTTTAATCCAATTTCATTAGAAAAAATAATTCTTAGAAGTATTCATAAAAAATATTTTACTGAGAATGACATATTTTTTCATAATGAAGCTTGGCATTGTTTTGAAGTACATTCCGAACTTTCTAATCCTAATAAAACGGAATTTCTTACTGCATTAAATCAATTGATTGATACCACAAACGGGCATCTTGAAAAAGCGACACATTGTCTAATTACTTTAGGAACTTCTTGGGTGTACAAGCATATTGAAAGCGATGCGCTTGTTGCGAATTGTCATAAAGTTTCACAAAAACAATTTGTAAAAGAGTTGCTTTCTGTTGCTGATGTAGAAGCGAGTTTGAAAAGAATTGTTTCAGAAATTCAAGTTGTAAATCCAAATTGTAAATTTATTTTTACCATTTCTCCTGTTCGTCATAGTAAAGACGGTTTTGTAGAAAACAATGTAAGTAAATCGCATTTAATTACTGCGCTTTATCAATTTTTATCAAATACTACTTCAAGTATTTATTTTCCGAGTTATGAAATTATGATGGACGAGTTACGTGATTATCGTTTTTATGCGGAAGATATGTTGCACCCAAATCAAACGGCAATTGATTATATTTGGATGAAATTTTCTGAAAATTATATAAATGAAACCGAATTTGAAACGATGCAACACGTTTCAGAAATTCAAAAGTCATTGAGTCATAGACCGTTTAATCCAAATTCTGAAAGCCATTTAAAATTTCAGAATAATTTAAAACAGAAAATTAATGCAATTGTAGCGAATTATCCTGAAATGAAATTTTAAAACAATTTTACAACTTGCTTTGTAAGCTTTGCCAGCTACCGCCATTTATGCATTCAATGCCGTTTCGTTTTAGTATGTTTGTTGCCATTCCGCTTCTGTTTCCACTTCTGCAACAAGCAATTACTGGTTTGTTTATTTTTTTTATGTCGTTAATTTTCGATTCGATAATTTGTAAAGGAATGTTTTTGGAGTTTTGAATGTGTCCTCCAGCAAATTCTTCATATGTTCTGACATCAATGATTATTGCATTTTTTTCTTTAAATTCTGCAATTTGAGCGGATTTATCACCAAATCCTAAAAAATCTAAAATTCCCATATTGTTTTGTTTTTAGCAAATATATGGGAATCTTATAATTTTTATGTAACAAATGTTACTATGTAGTTTGTTTTTCGAAAATTAAATCTAAACCGCCGTCAATTAGGTGAGCAATTTCCGGACGTTTTGTTTTTACTTTTTCTAAATGATTTAAAACTTTATCAATTAAATCCGAATGATTTTCTTTTTTAGCTAATTCGGCTATTTCAACTGAAAGTAACCAATCGTTTTCGTGATTTGCAGTTACGGCTCCAAATGCTTCTTTCAGCGTGATTTCAGCAGATTTTCCTTCTCTTAATTTTCTAATATTTAGGTATAAATTTTCAAGTTCTTCTCGTTTGCTTGATTTTTTTTGTTTTATAGTATGCGATGATGGAACGTGGGTAATCATATCAAAACTTGAAACATCTGCAGGTCCTGAAAAAGCGGATGTTATTTTTTTACCTACAGCCATATCATAAATTCCCCATTCTGGAGCAAATAATACAGTTTCGCCATGAGTAACAGTACAATTTTTGAATTTAATTAGTAAAATTTCACCTTGTAAATTTCGTGTACCTGTAATAATTTCACCTGAAACTTTAATATTTCCTTCAAATTCTAACGTAATTTGTTCGCCTTCATAAATATCGTAGGCACTTAAATCTCTTGGACCCATATCTTCAATGGCCAAGTTAATGCCTTTTAACATTCCAATTGGCGAACCAAATCCATCAGGATGCGATGCTGTTCCGTGTCCTACTAATTCTTTTTCTCTATATGATAAAGCTGTTTTTCCTGTGGTTTGAATGTATACTGGTTTTCCTTCGTTTTCAATTACATTTGTAAAAACACCTGAAATTTGTAAGCCAGTACTTAATTCTGCAGTACCCATAGCTTTTGAAGTAATTAACTTTTGAATTCCAGATAAACCTCCTGTTCGCAATGCCATTTTATTTGCAAATTCTTCTAAAACAGAACTTAATTTGGCAAAATCTGGCGTTACATAAAGTTGTGGTTGCGGTTTAGTGATATCAAAACTTTGGTCTGCTGCTGAAATATCGTAGGGAAGTTTTTTGACTTCATCGGTCATACACCAAGCACTTTCACCAATAGATGAGAGCAAACCTGCACCATATATTTTTGGGTTTTCCACTGTTCCAATTAATCCGTATTCTACTGTCCACCAATGTAAATTTCTAATTTTTGACATTTCAGATAATTCACCCATGTTGTTTTGTAAAAATTCAACTTGGTCTTCCGCAGCTTTAATTTCAGCTTCCGGAGTGTCTTCTGCTTCTTTTACGATAGATAATAATCGAACGGCTTCGTATAATTCGTAATCTCTTGAAGATGAAATGGCCTTGCAACCAATTTCGCCAAAACGACGTAA
This sequence comes from Flavobacterium sp., assembly GCF_044360715.1. GTDB lineage: Bacteria > Bacteroidota > Bacteroidia > Flavobacteriales > Flavobacteriaceae > Flavobacterium. Next base: position 96,777 of record NZ_JBIKJY010000004.1, on the reverse strand, counting down.
ATATTCTGCATATTCTGGATTGGCGATAATAGGAGCATGACCGGCACCTTCGTGAATAATATCTGGAGCGGGAGTGTATTCAATATGTTCTAATTGTCTAATATCACAAGCAATTACTAAAACATTATAAGCTTGAAATTCCATAAAAGCACTTGGAGGAATAAATCCGTCAACTGCCACAGCAGCCCAACCAATTTCTTTCAAAATTCGGTTCATACCATACATGTTAGGAATATTATCAATTTCTAAGCCCGTTTTTTCTAATCCTTCTAAATAAGAATTATGTGCCACTTTAGATAAATAATTTACGTTTTTACGCATTACATATCTCCAAACCGCTTGGTTTATAGGCGTATAATCAGAATAATCCTGTGGAATTATAAACTGTTTTAAATGTTTTGGTAATCTGTCTATCAGAGGGTTACTTTCAAAATTAAGTTCCATAAAGGTTGTGTGTTATTTGATGTAAAATTACAATAAATTTTAAATCCAATTATGATTTTTATCATGCAAATAAAAATCCTGACAAGAATTAAAAAAACGTATCAGGATTAATATATTTACTTGAACTTTTATTTTATTACAGGTGGATATTTCTCTAAAATTTTTGTAACAAATTCAGCAATTCGTTCGTCTTTCTTTTCAACGTTTGTTGTTAAATATCCTGTTCCTATACCTTGCCAAACTAACTCTTTTGTTTTTGCATCAACAATGTCAATATATAACGTGCCTTCTGGAGTAGTCGTTGTTTGCGTGAAACCCATTCCCATTCCCCAACCTGGACCCCAGCCCCAGCCCCAGCCAAAACCGTAACCCCAGCCCATGTTGTTGTATACATTAACACGTTCACGCTCTTTTGTGAAAATATTGATTAAAACATCGGGATTTTCAGATTTTGAAAATTGTTTAGTAGGCATTACAGCATCAATAGCATATAAAATACGCTTCTTGTCTAAATCTGAAATTTCTAATTTATCTATGCTACTTTTATTATAGGCATAGGTTTTGTAAGCTGCAAAATTTGCTTTTTTGTCATAATCTGTATTTACATACACAGACGAACAAGAAGTAAGGATAAAAAATCCTAAAACCGATAGAAGTTTAATTAATTTCATATTCTAATATTTAATTTAATAATTTTTCGTCAACTAGGTTTGGAAGTGTTACTTTTAATAAAGGTTGTGCTTCCATTGCTCGTTTTATTGCAAATATTGCACCTTCATTTCTGGCCCAATTTCTTCTTGATATTCCATTATTTACATCCCAAAATAACATCATTTCCAAACGTTTAGATGCTTCTTTAGTACCATCAAGAAGCATGCCAAAACCTCCATTAATAACTTCGCCCCAGCCAACGCCGCCGCCATTATGAATAGAAACCCAAGTGGCACCCCGGAAACTGTCGCCAATTACATTTTGAATAGCCATATCGGCTGTAAATCTCGAACCGTCATAAATATTTGATGTTTCTCTGTATGGCGAATCGGTACCAGAAACATCATGATGGTCTCTGCCTAAAATTACCATTCCAATTTCGCCTCGAGCAATTGCTTGATTGAATGCTTCTGCAATTTTAATTCGTCCTTCTGCATCAGCATATAGAATTCGAGCTTGCGATCCTACAACTAATTTATTTTCTTGAGCGCCTTTAATCCACTGAATATTATCGGCCATTTGTTGTTTAATTTCTTCTGGAGAAGTTTTCATCATTTGTTCTAAAACAGCACAAGCAATTGCATCGGTTTTCGCTAAGTCTTCAGGATTTCCTGAGGCACAAACCCATCGAAAAGGTCCAAATCCATAATCAAAACACATGGGACCCATAATGTCTTGTACATAACTATTGTATTTAAAATCGATATGATTTTCTGCAAAAACATCCGCACCCGCTCTAGAAGCTTCTAATAAAAAGGCGTTTCCATAGTCGAAGAAATAGGTACCTTTATCCGTATGTTTATTAATTGCCATGGCATGACGACGCAATGTTTTCTGTACTTCTTCCTTAAATTTTTCTGGATGATTTGCCATCATTTCATTTGACTCATAAAATGTAAATCCAATAGGGTAGTAGCCGCCAGCCCAAGGATTGTGAAGTGACGTTTGGTCAGAACCTAAATCGATATGTAAATTTTCTGCATCAAATCGTTCCCAAACATCTACTACATTTCCTAAATAAGCAATAGAGACTACTTCATTTGTTTCCATTGCTTTTCTAACTCTCGCTACTAAAAGTGTAATGTCTTCAATCACTTCATTTATCCAACCTTGCGAATGGCGAATATGTGTAATTTTAGGATTCACTTCTGCACAAACGGTAACACATCCCGCAATATTTCCTGCTTTTGGCTGTGCCCCAGACATTCCACCTAATCCAGAGGTTACAAATAAACCGCCTTTTGGTGATTTTTTTATTTTTCGAAAACCGTTTAAAACGGTAATTGTAGTGCCATGTACAATGCCTTGAGGTCCAATGTACATATAACTTCCTGCAGTCATTTGTCCATATTGCGACACGCCTAATGCATTCATTTTTTCCCAATCATCTGGTTTAGAGTAGTTTGGAATAACCATTCCGTTGGTAACTACGACTCTTGGTGCTTCTTTATGAGAAGGAAATAATCCCATTGGATGACCAGAATACATCGATAACGTTTGTTCGTCTGTCATTTCAGACAAATATTTCATGGTAAGTAAATACTGTGCCCAATTTTGAAAAACAGCACCATTTCCTCCATAAGTAATTAATTCATGAGGATGTTGTGCAACAGCATAATCTAAATTATTTTGTATCATCAACATAATCGCTTTGGCTTGCTCAGAATTTCCTGGATATTCAGAAATTGGTCTAGCCTTCATTTCGTAATCTGGACGAAATCGATACATATAAATTCGCCCATATTTTTCCAATTCGGCTTTAAATTCAGTAAGCAACGTTGCATGATGTTTGGCATCAAAATAGCGTAAAGCGTTTTTTAAAGCTAATTTTTTTTCTTCATCTGAAAGAATTTCTTTACGTTTTGGGGCATGATTTATTTCGGCATCATACGGTTTATGTTGCGGTAAAACATCTGGAATTCCTTGTTGTATTTGCTCTTTAAAAGTCATTTTTTTAGATTTTGGATTTTTAGATTTTGGATTTTCAGAAATTTATGTATGAAAATCGGTTGTCTAAAACTATTTTTTATTTCTTCCTGTTTTTTTGTCGAAACCATATGGGCAATGTCTACAGCCACTTTTACAGCAATATCCTCGCTTTAAATGATGTTTTTCTGTAAAACATTTATATCCTTCAGGAGTAAAATAAAAATCTTCTCCTTCTTTTAAATTTTTTGGATTTATTTCATTGTTCATAATCGCAAATTTAGGAACTTTGCAGCAAATGATTGTATTAGTTTTTAAATATTTAAGTAGCGAAACAATTATTTCTTTTTTATGAAATCAAAAAACCAGAAAATATCAATTCATTTTCCTAATGGAATTGAACTTTTTATCAAAAGAGAAGATCAATTACATCCAATAATTTCTGGAAATAAATTCAGAAAATTAAAATATAATTTAGCCGAAGCAAAACGATTAGGATATAAAAAATTGCTCACTTTTGGCGGGGCATTTTCTAATCATATTGTTGCTGTTGCAGGTGCTGGAAAAGAATTTGGTTTTGAAACTATTGGAATAATTAGAGGCGAAGAATTAGAAGAAAAGATAAATGAAAACCCAAGTTTAGCAGTTGCACAACAATTTGGAATGAAATTGGTTTTTGTTTCAAGAGATAAATATAGATTAAAAGATACACCTGAATTTTTAGAAGAAATGCAGTCTCAATTTGGAGATTTTTATTTACTACCCGAAGGCGGCACAAATGAATTAGCCATAAAAGGGTGTGAAGAAATTTTAAATGAACTTGATTCGGAATTTTCTTATGTCTGTACTTCTGTAGGAACTGGCGGAACAATTTCTGGAATAATTAATAGTGCTGCTTCTCATCAAAATATTATTGGATTTTCTTCCTTAAAAGGTGATTTTTTACAAAAGGATATTGCTAAATTTGCAAAACAAAAGAATTGGACCATAAATTGTGAGTATCATTTTGGTGGTTATGGAAAAGTAACTAATGAATTAATTGATTTTATAAATTCATTTTACATTCTATATGAAATTCCATTGGATCCAATTTATACCGGAAAAATGATGTTTGGTATTTTAGATTTAATAAAAAATGATTTTTTTCCACCAAATTCAAAAATTTTAGCCATTCATACAGGTGGCTTACAGGGTATTGCAGGTATGAATTTAAAATTAGAAAAATCAGGAAAAACAAAGATAATGATATGATAAATAAAATTTTAATACTATTTTTTGCGCTGCTTTTGACAAGTTGTGGAGGTTCTAAAATCACTACAACTAAAGGAAAAATGTATTCTAAAAGTTATCCTGCTTCAAAAAAGCCTGCTGCAAAACCAACACCAGTAGCAAAATCTCCAACTAAGGAAAATCCTTCTGGTAGCGAAATATTAGTGGCAACATCTAAAGTAAAAGCTACAACAGAAGATGTAAAAAAATACATTGAAAATTTTAAAGAAACGGCAATAAACAATATGAAAGTTCACGGAATTCCTGCAAGTATTACTATGGCACAGGGTATTTTAGAATCGGGTGCGGGATTTGGATCTTTAGCGAAAGAAGCGAACAATCATTTCGGAATTAAATGCCATACAGGATGGACAGGTGAGTCTGTAAAATATGATGACGATGCCGAACAAGAGTGTTTTAGAAAATATAAAGACCCAACCGAATCGTACAAAGACCATTCTGCTTTTTTATCTTCAAGAAAACGATATGAAAGTTTGTTTAAATTAGATAAAGGTGATTACGAATCGTGGGCAAATGGTTTAAAACAAGCAGGATATGCAACAGATACGTTATACCCTTCAAAATTAATTGGTATTATTGAACGTTATGAATTATATAAAATTGACAATGAAGTTTTAGGAAGAAATTTTATTCCTAAACCAAGAGTTGTAACCCAAGTGCAAGTTATAGGAGAGCATATCGTTGAAAAAGGAGATACCTTGTTTTCATTATCAAAAAAATATAATATTCCTGTTGAGGAGTTAAAAAGTTTAAATAATATTTTCGAATCCGGAATTTCAATCGGTCAAAAATTAAAAGTAAAAAAATAATGTTATATCAAAGAAGTAGTCAGTTATTTGTTGAAGCAAATGAAGTAATACCTGGTGGTGTTAACTCTCCAGTTAGAGCGTTTAAAGGCGTAGGCGGTTTTCCGATTTTTATTAAAGAAGCCAAAGGCGCTTATTTATATGATGAAGACGGGAATAAATACATAGACTATATTAATTCTTGGGGTCCTATGATTTTAGGTCACGCCCACGAGCCTGTAGTAAATGCAATAATTGAAAAAGCAAAAAAAGGTACATCTTTTGGAACGCCAACTGAGTTAGAAACTAAAATAGCTCAATTAGCCATTTCAATGGTGCCAAATATTGATAAAATTCGATTTGTTAACTCGGGTACAGAAGCTTGTATGAGCGCAATTCGTTTATCACGAGGCTATACCAAACGTGATAAAATTATTAAGTTTTCAGGATGTTATCACGGTCATTCCGATTCGTTTTTAATTGCTGCAGGAAGTGGATTAAGTACGTTTGGTGTACCGAATAGTCCAGGAGTAACTGAAGGCACGGCTAAAGACACGTTGTTAGCTAAATATAATGATTTAGAGCATGTAAAAGCGCTTTTTGATGCCAATAAAAATGAAATTTCAGCAATTATCGTAGAACCTGTTGCAGGAAATATGGGATGTATACCTCCAAAAGAAGGTTTTTTATCTGGTTTAAAGCAGCTTTGTAAGGAAAACGGCGCATTATTAGTTTTTGATGAAGTAATGACTGGATTTCGTCTTGCAAAAGGTGGCGTTCAAGAATTGTATCAAGTTGCTGCAGATATTGTTTGTTTTGGGAAAGTAATTGGTGGAGGTTTGCCAGTAGGTGCTTTTGCAGCAAGAAATGAAATTATGAATTTGTTATCTCCATTAGGTCCTGTTTATCAAGCAGGAACTTTATCTGGAAATCCATTAGCCATGGCGGCCGGATATCAAATGTTATTGGAGTTAAATTCAGATAAAGAAATATTTAAAAGATTAGAAGAAAAAACAGCCTATTTAGAGAATGGAATTCACAAAGTTCTGTCGGAAAATAATATTGAGTTTACTATAAATAGAGTAGGATCAATGATTTCAGTGCATTTCGATAAAAATGAAGTGTATGATTTTGAAACTGCAAAAAATGGGGATAACGAAAGATTTAAAAAATTCTTTCACGAATTATTGAAACGTGGTATTTATATTGCTCCCTCAGCATATGAAACGTGGTTTATTACTGATGCTTTAAGTTATGAAGATTTAGATTTTACGATTCAGTCAATTCAAGAAGTGGCAAAAATATTATAAAAAAAGCCCGTCTCATGATTTATGAGACGGGCTTTTTTAAAATCCTTTATTTTTAGTTTGTTAATTTTTTCAACAAACCTTGTTTACTTTCAATACTTTCCATTTGTGTTTGAGAAAGTGTCGCTCTTAATTTAGCTTCAATTACTCTAGCCAATTCGATTTTTCTTTCAGCTGAAAGATTTTCATTTAAGTTTCTGAATTTGTATTCAAATAATCTTGTTAAATCTTCGCTTAAAGTTCCTTCTACAGTTACTACTTCAGAAAGAGCAACCATATTATTTTTAGCTTCAATTTTCTCGTCTACTTTTTTAAATGTTTCTTGAGCATTAGCATTTACTGTGAAAGCTAAAAACAAAACAAGAGCGCCTAATAAATTTTTCATTGTTAAATTTTTTAATAGTTTTATCAAAAATAAAAAATATTTTCAATAAAAAGCATTTTTTTGTAATTAATTATTAATTTTTTTTTTTTTAGTAATTATAAGAATTTACTTTTCAGCTTTTTTTATCAATTTTAATTTAAAAAATGCCTTCAATTTATATCTGTATTTTGAATTTTTTGTACCTTTGTATTGTGAAAAAAATAGCTATTTTAATTACTTTTTTATTTTTGGTGAAACCTATATCACCAGTTCTAAGCTATTTTATTAATTATGAGTATATTACAAATGAGCTTTGTGAAAACCAAGACAAACCAGAAATGGAATGTAATGGTAAATGTCATCTTAAAAAAGAATTAGCAAAAGCTTCCTCAGAAGAAAGTTCTACTTCCAAAGATAAAAAATCAGTTAATAAACAAGAAATAGAAGTGCTATATTATCAAAATGCTATTTATTTTGAAATTAAAAAAAGCGTTTATTATGTAGATGTTATTTCTACTTATTATTTTAACAACTATTTTCATTTAAATAGTTCTCAGATTTTTCATCCACCCACTAAATTAGTTTAAATACAAGAGATCTTCCGCTTTTCTAACCGGAAAGGGCACTTATGTCCAAAAAATAATGTTTGAAAGAATTCAAGCCTAAATTATCTATAAATTTAAACTAAAAATAAAATGAAATTTCAATTAAAAAATAGTATAGCTATTATGGCTATGGCTTTCGTATTCAATTCTTGTAATAATGATGACACTCCTGCTGTTGCAGTTGATGAAAAAGGTAATTTAAAAGTAGAATTTGACAATGTATACGGAAGTGCAGATTTAGCATTTGCTACAAACTATACAAATTCTAATGGTGAAGTTATTAAAGTAAGTAAAGTAAAGTATATTGTTAGCAATATAGTTTTAACAAAAACGGATAACTCAACTTTTACAATTCCTAAATCTGAAAGTTACTTTATAATTGATGAAGCAACTGCATCAAGCACGTTATTAAATTTACCAAATATTCCAGCAGGTGATTATAAAAGCATCAAATTTGGAATAGGAGTTGATCAAACGCAATGGGCACTTGGTGCAACAGGACAGGGTAATTTTCTTACTCAAGCACAAACTGCTGGTATGATGTGGAATTGGAGTGCTGGTTATAAATTTGTTGCTTTTGAAGGTACTTTTACTTCGCCTACGGTAACAACTGCAACAGATTATAAAGTTCATACAGGTCAAACAGGTACTGATTATAATTATACTGATGTAACATTAAATTTTCCAAACAATGCTTTGGTTAGAAGCTCAATTACACCACAAGTTCATATTATGTCAGATTTACAACATATAATTGATGGAACAAATAAAATAAGTTTAACTATACAACCTACTATTATGGGAGGAAGTAAATTAGCTTTAGTTACTGCAAATTTAAGTAACATGTTTGAAGTACATCATGTGCATAATGATTAACATTTAATTAAAAAGACTGTCATCTTTTCTTATGACAGTCTTTTTTAATATTTATTCGATATGAAAGCAAAATATTTAATATTGCTTACGTTTTTGTCATTTTTTGGTTGTGAACATTCTGATGATGAGAGTGAATATGTGAATTTGCCTTTGAATCTTGTAGTTCCAAGTAATTTTCCACCTTCAACGTATAACACAATTAATAATCCTATTACTGAAAAAGGTTTCGAATTAGGGAAAAAATTATTTTATGATGGTCGATTGGCTTCAGATGGAATAATTTCTTGCGGATTTTGCCATATTCAGCAAGATGCTTTTACACATCACGGTCATTCATTAAGCCATGGTGTAGGAGATAATATTGGAACGAGAAATACACCTCCGATTCAGAATTTAGCATTTCAATCTACTTTTATGTGGGATGGCGCTGTGTCTCATTTGGATTTACAACCGATTATCCCATTTACCAGTCCGATTGAAATGAATGGTGATTTTTCAACTGCTATTGCTATGATGAAATCTGATCCCGCGTATGTAAAACTTTACAATCAAGCCTTTCCAGATAAACAAATTAATTCTGAAAATATGCTCAAAGCGTTGGGTCAATTTATGGCAATGATGGTTTCTTCAAATTCTCGTTTCGATAAGTATAGAAGAAATGAAACGGGAGGTAATTTATCTGTGCCAGAATTGCAAGGCTATGCTATTTTCAATCAAAAATGTGCCACATGTCATACTACAGATTTGTTTACTGATAATTCATTTAGAAATAATGGTTTGCCAATTAATCCAACTTTTAATGATGTTGGGCGTTATAGGGTAACTCTTTTAGATGCGGATTTGTATAAATTTAAAGTACCCAGTTTAAGAAATATTGAACTTACAGCGCCGTACATGCATGACGGACGATTTATTACTTTAGACGCAGTGTTAAATCATTATTCTTCGGGAATGGTAAATTCAACTACTTTGGATCCAAGTTTAAATTCGAATGGCACTTTAGGAATTCCATTGTCAAATCAAGAAAAAGCAAATCTTATTGCGTTTTTAAAAACGTTAACTGATAACGAGTTTATCACAAATCCAAAATTTGCTGAATATTAATAAATATACATTATGAAAAATATACTACTTGCTTTTTTTGTATCAACCATTTTACATGCTCACGAAAAGCCAAAACCAAATCAAAAATTTAGTTATAAACTTAGTTTACCAACAACTAATTATTTAAAAAAACACACGACTAAAAGTTTGTTTTTAGATGATTGTGATGGTTGTGGTTGTGGCGCAAGCGGAGGAAGTATGGGTTTTGCTTCAATGATTAATTCGAATTTTGTTGGTGTCCGCTATTTTAATCAACAATATAAATCTAATGATGGTTTATATTCAAATTCACCTTGGTTAAATGAAAATTTTAATACCGTTCAGGTTTGGGCCAGAGTACCTGTTTTTAAAAAGTTTCAAGTTTCAGCTTTAATTCCTTATCATAATCATGAGCGTGAAACCCAAAGCGAAAATCAATCTATTAGTGGTATTGGTGATATTACAGTTTTGGCATTAACAACCGTTTTTAAATCAAAAACAGATACGGTTTCGACTTCATTTAAACACAATTTACAAGCAGGTATGGGTGTTAAACTTCCTACGGGCGCTTATAAGCAAGCAAATTCAGGCAGTGTAAATCCAAGTTTTCAATTAGGTACTGGGAGCTGGGATGTACTTTTAACATCTGAATATGTAATAAAGAAAAAGAAATTCGGATTAAATAATATGATTAACTATATCATAAAAAATGAAAACGGAAAATACTATCGTTTTGGAAATCAGTTTAATTATGCATCTACTATTTTTTATTTATTTGAGAATAAAAAATTTGCATTTGCACCGCAAATTGGTCTTGCTGGTGAGTTGTATGAAAGTAATTATCAATACAACCAAAAAGTAAAAAATACTTCAGGCGATGTTCTTTTTAGTAAATTTGGCTTTGAATTAGGGTATAAAAAATGGTCGTTTGGTTCTAATTTACAGTTGCCAATAAATCAAAATTTAGTGGGTGGTTTAGTTGAAGCTACCTCCAGATGGAGTGTAAATGTCAATTTTAAATTATAAAAAAAAGCGGCTAAAAAAATGTAGCCGCTTTTTTTATATGATTAAGATGTTTATTATATTATCTCAATTTTCATTGAATCATCACTATTTTCAGCATCTAAAAAACCTTGTTCTTGCATCCACTCATCACTATAAATTTTACTCATATAACGCGATCCGTGGTCTGGAAAAACAACTACTACATTACTGTCTTCGTTAAATTCTCCTAATGCGGCATATTGCTTTACAGCTTGAAATGCAGCGCCAGATGTGTAACCTACAAATAATCCTTCGGTTTTTGAAATTTCTCTGGCTGTAATAGCACTTTCTTTATCGGTAACTTTCACATATTTATCAATAATATCAAAATCAGTAGCCGTTGGAATTAAATTTTTACCTAAACCTTCAATTTTGTATGAATAAATTTCCTTTTCGTCAAACTCTTTGGTTTCGTGGTATTTTTTTAAAACAGAACCATAAGCATCTACACCTAAAACTTTTATAGATGGATTTTTTTCTTTCAAATACCGTCCAATTCCAGAGATTGTTCCTCCTGTACCACTACATACTACAACGTGAGTAACTGAACCATTTGTTTGATTCCAAATTTCTTTTCCTGTACTGCAATAGTGCGCTTCAATGTTTAAATCATTAAAGTACTGATTGATGTAAATTGAATTTGGTGTTTCTTTATGAATTTTTTTTGCCACTTCATAATAGCTTCTTGGATCATCTGCAGCAACATTTGCCGGACAAACATATACTTTTGCGCCCATACTTTTCAGCATATCAATTTTGTCTGGTGACGATTTATCGCTCACCGCTAAAATACATTTGTATCCTTTAATGATGCTAATCATAGCTAAACTAAATCCTGTATTTCCTGAAGTTGTTTCTACAATAGTTGCACCAGGCTTTAAAATGCCTTTTTCTTCAGCACAATTGATAATATGTAAGGCTATTCTATCTTTTGCAGAATGTCCGGGATTAAAAGCTTCTACTTTGGCATAAAAATTACCGGTTAATCCAGCTGCAATTTTATTCAACTTTATTATTGGCGTATTACCAATTAAATCAATTACTGAATTATGGGCGTTTATTTCGTTTTTCATTTTCATTTTTCTTTTTATCACAAATGTAAAGTGATAATGCAAATTATTTTTTAATAGCTTCTAAATCAAATAAGAATGCAAACTCTTTGGCTAATTCTTTTAAGGCTTCAAATCTTCCAGAAGCTCCACCGTGACCCGCATCCATATTTGTGTCTAAAAATAATTGTTTGTTGTTGGTTTTCAATACTCTTAATTTTGCAACCCATTTTGCAGGTTCAAAATATTGCACTTGCGAATCGTGTAAACCTGTTGAAACATACATATTTGGATACCCTTGTGCTTTTACTTGATCGTATGGTGAATAGGATAGCATATAATCATAATATTTTTTTTCATTCGGATTTCCCCATTCGTCGTATTCCCCAGTTGTTAAAGGTATGGTGTCGTCTAACATTGTGGTAATCACATCAACAAATGGTACTTGTGCTATGACACCATTATACAATTCTGGAGCCATATTTACAATTGCTCCCATTAACAAACCTCCGGCAGATCCACCTTCAGCATATAAATGCTCGGCAGATGTGTATTTTTCGGCTATTAAATACTTACTACAATCGATAAAATCTGTAAACGTATTTTTCTTTTTTAATAATTTTCCATTCTCATACCATTCTCTTCCTAAATCTTCTCCACCACGAATGTGAGCGATAACGTAGATGAATCCTCTATCCATTAAACTTAATCGCGTACTTGAAAAATAAGGATCCATTGAAGAACCGTATGAACCATAAGCATATTGTAATAAAGGATTTTTTCCGTCTTTTTTTATGCCTTTTCGGTATACCACACTCATAGGAATTTTAGTTCCATCAGTTGCAGTAGCCCAAATTCTCTCTTCAATATAGTTGTTTTTATCGAATTTTCCGCCTAAAACAGCTTGTTCTTTTAATACGGTTTTTTCTTTTATTTTCATATTGAAATCAATCACAGAAGACGGCGTAGCCATAGATTGGTAGCCATAACGCAACACATCGGTATCAAAATCTACATTAGAGGTAGTGTAGCACGTATAGGTTTCGCTACTAAATGGCAAATAGTAATCGCCAGAGCCATCCCAAGGCTTAATTTGAATTTTATTTAAACCATTTGAACGTTCTTCCACTACTAAATAGTTTTTAAAAATTTCAATGCCTTCTAATAAAACATCTTTTCTATGCGGAATTAAATCGGTCCAATTTTCTTTTGATGTAGCATTCTCAGGCGTAGTCATTAATTTGAAATTGGTGGCTTTATCAGCATTCGTTAAGATGTAAAATTTATCTTTATAGAAAGAAATCGAATATTCTAAACCGCGTGTTCTTGGTTGAAATACTCTAAATTTTCCATCGGGATTATTCGCTTCTAAGATTTGATATTCGGTTGTAAGTGTACTTCCAGAACCAATTATGATGTATTTTTTCGATTTTTCTTTATAGACATATGTGTTGTACGTATCGTCCTTTTCGTGAAAAACTAAAACATCTTCGGTTGCATTTGTGCCTAATTTATGTTTGAAAATTTTATCAGAACGAAGCGTTTGCGCATCTTTTCCAGTATAAAAAAGCGTTTTATTATCGGTAGACCAGCTTGAACCACCAGTTGTGTTTTCAATTTTATCTGAAAGAATTTCGCCTGTTTCTAAATTTTTAATTTGAATTGTGTATTGTCTTCTTGAAACCAAATCTAAACCAAAAGCTACTAATTTGTTGTCGCCACTTACACTCATTCCGCTTAAATTGAAATAAGATTGTCCTTTTGCCATTTCGTTACAATCGAATAAAATTTCTTCTTTCGCATCTAAACTTCCTTTTTTTCTGGCATAAATTGGATAATCTTTACCCGTTTCGAAGCGAGTGATGTACCAATATTCGTTATAAAAATAAGGCACAGAACTGTCGTCTTCTTTAATTCTGGATTTCATTTCAGCAAACAAATCGTCTTGCAATTGTTTGGTATGCGCAGTATATTTTTGGTAATATTCGTTTTCTTTATTTAAATAGTCAATTACTTCTGGATTTTCTCTTTCGTTTAACCAATAGTAATTATCCGTTCTAACATCTCCGTGTTTTTCTAACTTTTTTGGAATTATTTTTGCAATTGGTGGTTGAATGGTTTTCATTTTTTGATTTTGGTTTTGTGATTGTATTTTTGCGGTAAATATCAGTAAAACTGATGCTAAGATTATTTTTTTCATAGTTTTTGCTGTTTTGATTTGATATTTATTTCAATTTAATTTCAAACATTTTATCCCAATTTTTACCTGTAATAAAAACGGTTTTTGTGGATGGATTGTATGCAATTCCGTTTAAAACTTCATCTCCTTCCGTTAATGCTTTTTTGTTTTTTGTTTTTAAATCTGAAAAATCAATAGCACTTTCTACGGCACCATTTTCTGGATTGATAATAACAATTACATCTTTCAGGTAAATGTTTGCCCAAATTTTTCCATCAATCCATTCTAATTCGTTCAGTTCTGTAATGGCATTTGTATCAGAATATACATTTATAAAGCGTTCCATTTGTTGAGTTTCAGGATTTAGAAAATAAATTTTATTGGTTCCATCGCTCATTATTAAGTGTTTGTCATTATGCGTTAAACCCCAACCTTCAACATCTGAAAAATAATCAAACGTATTTTCTTTCTCTAAAGTTTCTGCATTATAAATAAATCCAACTTTATTTTTCCAAGTCAGTTGATAAATCTTGCCATTAAAAACGGTAATTCCTTCCCCAAAATAATCTGGTGATAAAGGCACGGATTTTGAAACATTTCCAGATTTATAATCTGTTTTTCTTAGTGTAGATTCGCCATTTTGACCCGTTCCTTCATATAAAATACCGTTGTAAAATTCTAAACCTTGTGTGTAAGCATTTACATCGTGATTGTAAGCGTTTAAAATAGTATAATCTTTCGTTTCATATAATTTTGGGGTGATATTCGAAACCAATTCAAAAGATGTTAAACATTCTACTTTTTCACCTTCAGAATGCACAATTGCTTTTATGTCTTGAATACCAAATTGTAGTTTTTCTAATTTTAAATTAAAAACTGCATTTTCAGTTGATTTCCCTAATTTAATATCGTTTGAAAAATAAATTACCGAATCAATTTTAGCATTTTCAACATTTTCAATACTTAAATTCACAGTTTCTGTTGGTTTGTAAACTTGTTTTAAGTCTTTTGTAGCAATAGAAAACAAGTCTTTTGTTTCACTACAATTATATAAAAAAACACTTAATGTTGTGATTATAAGTAAGTTAATTTTTTTCATATTCAATTTTTTTAATATTACAATATTACAATTTATTTTAAACTAATTTTTGATTTGTAGAAATAATAAAAGATTGTATATTTGCACCGGCAAGTCCTACACGACCAGCTCCCTCAAAATCCTCCAGGGTGGGAACGCAGCAAAGGTATGTGGTTGTAGCGGTGCGATGTAGGTCGCTTGCCATTTTTTACTTCTCTTCTTAAAATTCTTATAAAATTTATTGGTATCAAACTTTTTTAATTTAGATTTGTATTGTTTAAAACCAATTCAAATGAAAAAGTTATTACTATTACTTACAACAGCTGCATTTTTGCTTAGTTGTTCTCCAAAAAAAATAATTGTAGCCAGTTCAACAAAAAAAGTTGTAGACATTACAAAATACCTAAATACAATTAACGAAGCCAGTTTGTCTAAAAACCTGCATGTAATTGCTTCCGATGAAATGGAAGGCAGAAATACAGGGGAACCAGGACAGAAAAAAGCGGGTTTATATCTTATTGAGCAATATAAAGCGTTAGGTATTTCAAATCCTCCAGGGTCCAATGATTTTTATCAAAAAGTGCCTGCAGAATTTATGAAAAAAGGTTTTGCACCAAAATTGGCTGATTCGGAAAATATTTGGGCTTTCATTCCTGGTTCTGAAAAACCAGAAGAGGTGCTTGTTATTTCTGCACATTACGACCACGTTGGTATGAAAAATGGTGAGGTTTTTAACGGTGCAGATGATGATGGCTCTGGTACGGTTTCTTTAGTTGAAATTGCCAAAGCTTTTTCAGAAGCAAAAAAAGATGGTTTTTCACCAAAACGTTCTATTTTATTTTTACACGTTACAGGTGAAGAACACGGTTTACATGGCTCTAGATATTATTCCGAAAACCCTTTATTTCCTATAAAAAACACGATAGCAGATATTAATATTGATATGGTGGGACGTAGAGATACACTTGCCAATCATAAAGAAAATGGGAAATACGTTTATGTAATTGGTTCAGATAGATTAAGTTCCGAATTACACACAATAAACGAAGAAATGAATACAAAATATGTGGGCTTAAATTTAGACTATACTTTTAATGCCAGAAACGATCCAAATCAATTTTACAAGCGTTCAGATCATTATAATTTTGCTAGAAAAGGGATTCCTTCAATTTTCTTTTTTAATGGTGTTCATGAAGATTATCACGGGCCAAATGATACTGCTGATAAAATTGAATATGATTTGTTAGCGATGCGTGTTAAATTAGCATTTACTTTAGCATGGGAATTGGCCAATAGAGAAAATAGAATTGTGGTTGACAAAGACGGTAAATAATGCATTTGTTAATTTTAAACGGCCCTAATTTAAATTTATTAGGACAACGTGAACCAGAAGTTTACGGCAATCAAAGTTTTGATTCGTATTTTGATGAATTGAAATTACAGTTTCCTTCAGTTCATTTGGATTATTTTCAATCGAATGTAGAAGGCGAAATTATCAATAAATTGCAAGAAGTTGGTTTTTCATATGATGGAATACTATTAAATGCTGGAGCGTATACACACACTTCTGTAGCCATTTCCGATTGTGTAAAGGCAATAACATCACCAGTAATTGAAGTCCATATTTCAAATACGTTTTCCAGAGAAACATTTCGTCATCAATCTTATATTTCTCCAAACGCAAAAGGCGTAATTATTGGTTTTGGTTTAAAAAGTTACGCATTGGCTATTCAAAGTTTTTTGTAACTTGATACAACTTTTATTTCAAAAAAAACGTCTATACTTTCACATTCTAAATCTATTAAAAAAATGAAAAAAATTACTGTATTTCTATTTGCATTTTTCGCAATGCTTTCAGCTTCTTTCGGACAAGTTAAAGAAACCAGAGGTGTTGGAAACTTCACAGCTATTAAGGCTTCATCAGGTGTTAATGTTGTCTATACTCAAGGACCTGTACAAAATGTTGAGGTGACTTGGGAAAAAGATTTAATGAAATTTTTAAAAGTGGAAACTAAAAATAATATTTTAAAAATTTTTATTGAAAACACCAATTACTATAAAAAAATGGACACCAGTAAATTGCTTGTAACCGTTTCAAATCCAGGTATTGGAAGCGTTACAGTAAGTTCTTCGGCTACGTTTTCAATCAAAAATAATTTAAATGTAAGTTTATTAAAAATTAATACTTCTTCAAGTGCTGATTTTTCAGGAACGGTAACTTGTAATTCTATTTTTATTGATGCTTCTTCAAGTTCAAATGTGGCTTTAAATATGGCGACAGACGATATTGCTGTTAGTTTAAGTAGTAGTTCTAGTGTTGCCTTAAGGGGAAAAACAGATAATTTAGCTATTGACGCATCAAGTTCAGCAGATTGCGATGCTAAAGAGTTAATTTCAAATTTGGCACAGGTTTCTGCAAGTACCTCTTCAGACGTTCACGTTTTAGCCATAAAAGGATTAGATGCCAACGCTTCTACAAGCGGCTCTATAAAATATTATGGAAAATTAGATAAAGTAAAAATAACCGAGAGCACTTCTGGCTCTGTAGAACAAATAAAATAATATTATGAAGCCCCAAACCTCAATCTTACTATTGCTTTTTTCTTGTTTTTCGATAGCGCAAATAAAAGGAAAAGTCACTGATTCAAAAGGAAACGCGTTGCCTTATGCAAGTGTAACTATCGAAAAAACCTACATCGGAACTTCCACAAATGAAAACGGGGAGTACGAATTAAACATCAAAAAAACAGGTAAATACACCTTGGTTTTTAAGATTTTAGGATACAAAACCAAAACCATAACCCAAGAAATTAATTCATTTCCTGTAATAATTAATGCTACACTTCCCGATGAGCAATATTCTATTGAGGAAGTAGTTGTAAAAAGTGGCGAAAATCCAGCCAATGGAATCATCAGAAACGCAATAGCCAATCGTAAAAAAAATACAGAAAAAACCGATAAATATGAAGCCGATTTTTACTCAAGAGGTATCTTTAGAGTAAAAGATGTTCCTAAAAAATTTATGGGTATTGAAATTGGTGATTTAGACGGGAATGTAGATTCTACAGGTGCTGGAATTATTTATCAATCGGAAACCGTTTCTAAAATTAAGTTTGAAAAACCGAACAATTTAAAAGAAGAAATCATTGCAAGTAAAGTGGCTGGAAACGATAACGGATTTAGCTTCAATACTGCTTTAAATACCAATTATGATTTGTATCAAAATACCGTTGATTTTAATATTCCAATGATTTCTCCTATTGCTTCCAATGCTTTTACGTATTATAAATACAAAATAGAAGACTCATTTACAGATAGTTATAATAATTATGTATACAAAATAAAAGTTACTCCAAAACGTGATAAAGAGCCCGTTTTTGAAGGTTATATTTATATTATTGACGATACTTACGCCATTTATGCAGCCGATTTAGATATTAAAGGATATAGAGCACAACAAGAGTTTTTAGAATCGTTTAAAGTGGTGCAAAATTTTAGTTTTAATCCAGACACTAAAATGTGGGTTAAAAGTTTGCAATCATTTGATTTTAAGGCGGGGATTTTTATGATGAAATTCAATGGGAAATTTACACACGTGTTTAGTAATTATAATTTTGTATCTAATTTTGAAAAGAAAACCTTTGGTAGTGAAGTAGTTACGTTTGCCGAAAAATCAAATAAAAAGGAAGATTCGTATTGGTTAGAAAATCGTCCAGTGCCATTAACAGAAGAAGAAACGACTAATTATGTAAAAAAAGATAGTGTTTATAAAATCCGAAATTCTCAAGTGTATATGGATTCCGTTGATGCGGTTTCAAATAAATTTAAGGCAATTAAGTTGATAACAGGATATTAGTTTAAAAATAGTTTCAAAAACAAAAGATTCAATTATCAAGGTTTATTTAATTTGTCTTCTTTTAATTTTAATACCGTACAGGGTTATCATATTGGCTCAGGTTTTTCCTATTCAAGTTATAACGAAGAAAAGCAAAAGCGAACTGTAATTAATACCGATTTTCAATACGGATTTTCAGACAAACGCATCCGACCAACGGCTTCTTTTTATCATAAATTCAATAATACAAACGATGCTTATTTTCGACTGTCTGGTGGAAATAAAGTCAATCAATTTAATAGTTCAGAACCTATTTCTGGAATTGAAAACTCAGTAAGTTCATTGTTTTTTAAAAATAATTTTATGAAATTATACGAAAAAGAATTTATTGAAATAGGAGCTGGTAGGGAAGTAGTAAATGGTTTATTTTTAAACGCGAATGTTACCTATGAAAACAGAAAACCAGTATTTAATACTACAGATTTTGCCATTATCAAAACAGATGATGTATACAGTTCAAATAATCCGTTACAGCCAAATTCTGATTTACTTCCAGCATTTAATGAACACCATATCACTAAGTTTAGTTTGAGTTCTCGTATTGTTTTTGGTCAAAAATACATTACCAGACCCGATGGAAAAATGAATATGAATGAAGGGAAATATCCAACACTAGGGTTTACTTATACTAAAGCATTTTTAGCTACTTCAAAAGCATACGAATATGACTTTTTAGAAGCACGTTTAAAATACAGCAAAACATTAGCCAACAAAGGTGATTTGGAATTGAATATTAAAGCAGGAACGTTTTTTGGTGCCGACAACATTTCATTTGTAGATTACAAACATTTTAACGGAAATCAAACACATGTTCGCATTGATGGGCAATACAATTCAAGCTTTAATTTATTGCCATATTATTCGCAATCTACTAATAACAAGTATTTTGAATTGCATGCAAATTATAACGATAATGGTTACTTTATGAATAAAATTCCATTATTAAATAAATTAGGTTGGAACTTAGTTGGAGGATTTCATCAATTAGCCGTTCCAAATATCAGACCCTACCAAGAAATAACTGTCGGTTTCGACCGAATTGGCTTTGGAAAGTTTAAAATTTTCCGTGTAGATTATGTTAGAAGTTTTCAAGGGAGCAACTTCGGACAAGGATTTATGTTTGGTTTAAGATTTTAAATATAAAATTCCAATATTTAAATTCCAATATACAAAAAACCTCGAAATTTGAAAGTTTCGAGGTTTTTTGTATATTGGAATTTTGTGGTTCTCTGTGTTTTCTTTGCGTTACTTTGTGTAACCTTATTACCCTAAAACCACTAATTTATTTTCTCCGTCAACTACTACCTTAGTTAGGCCGTGTTTGGCTAAACCTTTCATAGCAGCATCCCATTTTTTGCCGCTTAAAGCCGATTTGTCTTTTAAAACACCAATTGGTTGATTGTTTTCTTTTTCTAATAAACTAACAATGAATTTTTCGTCTTCTGTTAATTCATACGTTACTTTTTTCTCAGGACGCATCTGTGGGAAAAACAACACTTCTTGAATTGAGGCGTTATTTGTTAAAAACATAATTAATCGGTCCATTCCAATTCCTAAACCAGAAGTTGGTGGCATTCCGTATTCTAACGCACGTAAAAAGTCTTCATCAATAATTCCGTTGGCTTCATCATCGCCTTTTTCTGCTAAAGCCATTTGTGCTTCAAAACGTTCTCTTTGGTCAATAGGGTCATTTAATTCGGAATACGCATTTGCAATTTCTTTTCCACAAACCATTAATTCAAAACGCTCTGTTAATTCAGGATTGTCTCGGTGTTGTTTACATAAAGGCGACATTTCTTTTGGATAATCCGTAATAAAAGTCGGTTGAATGTAATTTCCTTCGCATTTTGCACCAAAAATTTCATCAATTAATTTTCCCTTACCCATAGTCTCATCCACGTCAATTCCCATTCCTTTAGCTGCTTCAAATAACTCAGCTTCTGTTTTTCCAGAAATATCAAAACCGGTGAAGTCAATGATAGATTGCGTCATAGTTACTCTTGAATAAGGCGCTTTAAAGCTAATTTTATGTTCGCCAAAAGTAGTTTCTGGAGTATCGTTTACTTTTGTAGCACAATATTCCAAAAGGTTTTCGGTAAATTCCATCATCCAATTGTAATCTTTGTACGCTACATAAATTTCCATTGCCGTAAATTCTGGATTGTGTGTTCGGTCCATTCCTTCATTACGGAAATTTTTAGAAAATTCGTACACACCATCAAAACCACCTACAATTAATCTTTTTAAATATAGTTCGTTAGCAATTCGCATATATAAAGGAATGTCTAAACTGTTGTGATGTGTCATAAAAGGACGCGCAGCTGCACCACCTGGAATAGATTGCAAAATGGGTGTTTCAACTTCCATATAACCACTTTCGTTAAAGAAAGTTCGCATCGCAGTAAATAATTTGGTTCTTTTTACAAACACTTCTTTTACTTGCGGATTCACGACCAAATCTACATAACGCATACGGTAACGCAATTCGGCATCATTAAAGGCATCGTATACTTTTCCATCTTCATCCGTTTTTGGAAAAGGTAATGGACGTAGGGTTTTACTTAAAAAAGTAAAATTATCTACTCGTACGCATTTTGCACCTACTTGTGTGGTAAATAATTCGCCTTCAATTCCTAAAAAATCTCCTAAATCGGTTAATTTTTTAAAAACTTGGTTGTATAATGTTTTGTCTTCACCTTGGCAAATAAAATCTCTGTTAAAATAGACTTGTATTCTGCCTTCGCTGTCTTGAATTTCAGCAAATGCCGCTTTTCCTTGATCTCTTACACTCATTAAGCGCCCAGCAATTACTACCTTTTTTCCTTCTTCGAAATTATCCTTTATGGCTTTTGAAGTGTGCTTTACAGGATATAAATCTGCAGGATAAGGATTAATCCCTAAGTTTCTAA
Source organism: Flavobacterium sp. (assembly GCF_044360715.1). Taxonomy (GTDB): domain Bacteria; phylum Bacteroidota; class Bacteroidia; order Flavobacteriales; family Flavobacteriaceae; genus Flavobacterium. The sequence goes on along the minus strand of NZ_JBIKJY010000004.1, from coordinate 75,232 downwards.
GGGCTTGTAATTTCTCTCTTCTAATGATTTCTTGTTCGGAAAGTTGCATAATTTATTTTATTTTTAGAAGGCAAAGGTAAGCAATAGAAATATAGTTTCAAAGTCAGAATTTTTTAGCAAAATGATTTAAAATTGTATCTTTGAAAAATAAATCTATTTTCGTGTATGAAACAAATTCAACTTCTTGATTTAGGGAGTAAAGATTACAAAGAAACTTGGGAATATCAAGAAGAATTGTTTAAAAGAATTGTGGATTTGAAAATTCTGAATAGAAATTCAACTGCACCAATTCCTACACCTAATTTCTTTCTTTATGTTACACACCCTCACGTTTATACTTTAGGTAAAAGCGGCGATATTTCAAATTTATTACTTTCCGAAAAACAATTAACTGAAAAAGGAGCAACTTTTTACAAAATAAATAGAGGAGGGGATATAACCTATCATGGTCCAGGTCAAATTGTAGGCTATCCAATTTTAGATTTAGAAAATTTTTTTACCGATATTCATAAATACCTTCGATTTTTAGAGGAATCCATTATTTTAACGTTAGCAGAATACGGATTGAAAACAGAACGCAGTCCTGGCGAAACAGGTGTGTGGTTTGATGTAGGAACGCCTTTTGCTCGAAAAATTTGTGCTATGGGTGTTCGTGCTTCGCGTTGGGTTACGATGCATGGTTTTGCCTTAAATGTAAATGCCGATTTAGGCTATTTTGATAATATTATTCCTTGTGGTATTCGTGGTAAGGCAGTAACGTCTATGCACGTTGAGTTGGGTAGAGATGTTAACGAAGAAGAAGTCAAAGAAAAAATTCTAAAACATTTTTCCGTTTTATTTGAAAATTCTTTCATTTAGAGTTTATAATTCTAAAAGTAATTGATCTGGAAGTAATCTAAATGTTTTTCTGTGGTATTTAGTAATACCATATTTTCTAATAGCATCTCGGTGTTCTTTTGTGGGGTATCCTTTATTCTTTTTCCAATTATACATAGGAAACTCTTCGTGAATTTTATCCATATAATCATCTCTATATGTTTTTGCTAAAATAGATGCAGCGGCAATACTTAAAAATTTCGCATCACCTTTAATAATAGACGTAGTTGGAATCGATGACAAAATTTCAATTTCTTTAGCGTTAAATATTTTTCCTTCTTTTTGTTTCATACCTAATTTTCCGTTTAAAGGTCTGTTTCCGTCTACAATAATATATTCGGGTATGGTTTTCAATTTCAATATGCTTTCTTGCATGGCTTTCATAGAGGCGTTAAGGATATTTATTTCATCAATTTCTACATTATATATATGTGTAAAAGAAAAATCAAATAAATCTACTATAATAGGTCTGAGTTCAAAACGTTTTTTTTCAGTTAATTGTTTAGAATCATTTATAGCTTGAAATAAAAGTCGCTCTTGTTTTTTTTGGGCTTTCGTAAGTTTAATGTTAGGTGATTGTAAAATAATTGCAGCTGCGGTTACAGGACCTGCCAAACATCCTCTGCCGGCTTCATCCGTTCCGCACTCAATAGTATAATTACTGTAACATTTATTTAACATAAAATATTTTTTACAAAAATAATTAAATTTAAAATAACATTTAACATTTATTCAACGCTATTATATTGTGGGTTCTGCAAAGTTTTTAAATCCGAAAAAAATTTTAACACAAAAAAAATGATAATATTGTGAAGTATTATTTGTTTATTTAAGAAATTATTAAGAAGTTTGCGGAATAACTAACTCAAATAAAATTAATATGAGATCGAAGTTCAAATGGATTTTTACGCTTTTAGTAGCGTTTACAATGCAGTTTTCTTTCGCACAACAGAAAACTGTTACGGGTACAGTAACAAGTGATGGCGCTAAATTGCCAGGTGCTACTGTAAGTATTTCGGGTACAAAACAAGGTACTCAAACGGATGAGAATGGAAAATTCTCTATTAAAGTAGCTCAAGGTGATGTTTTGGAGGTTTCATTCTTAGGAAAAGACACTAAAACAGTAAAAATTGGTGCTGGTAATGTTGTTAATGTTGTTTTATCAACAACAAACAATGTAATACAGGATGTAGTTGTTCAAGGTTATAGAACAGTAACAAAAAAATCTGCTGTAACAGCTGATGCTTCTGTTTCTGCAAAAACTATTGAAAACAGACCAAATGCAAATGCTATGAATACCTTACAAGGTCAATTAGCTGGTGTTAACATTACTGCAAGTACAGGTCAGCCAGGTGCTAAATCTAGTGTAGTAATTAGAGGTATTGGTTCAATCAATGGTAACTCTGATCCATTGTATGTTATTGATGGTTTCCCATCTAACAGTGACTCATTCCGTACGATTAACTCAAATGATATTGAGTCTATTGCGGTATTAAAAGATGCTGCGGCAACTTCTGAATATGGAAATAGAGGTTCAAATGGGGTTATTGTAGTTAAAACTAAAAAAGCTAAATTTGGAGATGCTAAAACTAGTTTCAGATATAGTTCGCAATATGGTGTAGGGTATATGCAATTACCAAAATATACTTATGCTAATGCTAAAGAATTATTAAAAATTGAACAAAATTTTGGTGCTGGTTTAGGAGCAACATTAACGGATGCAGAAATTGCAGCTTATGGAGTTGATACTGATTGGGTTGGTTATTTCTTTAGACCTTCTACTTCAAAATCACATAATTTAAGTGTTGAGAACAGCAATAAAAACATTGCTTCTTTTACGTCATTAGGTTATTTTGACCAAGATGGTATCTTAGAGTCTACAGGAATCAAAAGATTTAACTTGCGTAATAACATAAATGGAAAATCTTCTAATGATAAATTTAAATACCAAATTAATACAGGTATTGGTTTCTCTAAAAATGCTCAAGCAACAAACTTAGGAGAGGGTGCGATTAATAGAAATTATGTAACTGGAGCATTCTTAGGAGCGCCTTATGTTTCTACTGATGTGTATCAAGGTTCACAATCTGCATTAGATTATTACAACAACACACCAGGTTTGTTAGCTACTCCAATTATGTTAATGGATAAGTTGCAAACATATACGAATTTAACAGATGAAATTAGAGTTGATGTAGCAACAGATTTTGCTTACAGCTTAACTAAAAACTTAACGTTCCGTTCAAGATTAAATGGGCAATTGTTAAATACTAGATTTAATCAAGCGGAGTTTCCAAATTCATTTAATGCTTTATTATTTCAAGCTCCAGGACAAACTTTTACAGGTTTTGAAGACATTCAAAGTAGAAGAGAATTCTTATTTAATAATTTATGGCAAGTAGCTTATAACAAACAAATTGGAAATCATACCTTTAATATTTCTGCTAACGCTGAATATAATAATTCTCGTTTTCAATCTAATAACTTTAGACAAAGAGGTTTAATTGCTGGAATTTTTATACCTGATACAGGTGCTGGATATGCAGCTGATACAGCAGCAAATGATTTCTATGTACCACAAATTTCTGCAGGTCAATTAAGAAATGATTTAATTTCTTACTTTGGTTCTGTTGATTATGATTTTAGTAAAAAATATGGTGTTGTAGCTTCTATCAGAAGAGACGGTACTTCAAGATTTATTGATTCTAAACAATGGGGTAACTTCTGGTCTGTTGGTGGAAGATGGAATATTGATGAAGAAGCATTTATGGATAATGCTAAATTTATTGATGTATTGAAATTAAGAGGATCTTATGGAACTGTAGGTAATCAAAGAATTATTGATGGGACTATTTACGCTGGTATAAACCCTCCTGCATTTGCAGATATTTATAGTGTTGCTAATAATACATATAATGGTGGTACAGGATACGGAATTAGTTTTGGATTTCCTGACTTACAGTGGGAAACAACTACACAGTCAAACGTTGGTTTAGATTTTGAAATGTTCAAAACTAGATTAAAAGGATCTTTGGATGTGTATAATAAAGTTACATCTGATTTATTCTTAGCTGCACCAGTATCAGCTACTTCAGGGACAACTTCATTAACTAAAAATACAGACGCATCTCTTACAAATAAAGGTGTTGAGTTAAATTTAGCTTATGATTTAATAAGAAACCAAGAAAAAGAAATTTTGTTAACTATTAAAGCTAACGGTTCTTATAACGATAATACAGTTGATGGTATTAAAGCAAATAATGGTGTTATTTTTACAGGTACAGGACCAACTTATATCACTGAAAACGGTGGTTCTTTAGATGCGCCTTTCGTATATCATTATATTGGTGTTAACCCTGCAAATGGTAACTTATTATTTGAAGATATAAATGGTAACCCAACTGAAACGCCTACAGCAGCAGATAGAAAAAGTACAAATAAAAACTATATGCCTTCTTACCAAGGTGGTTTTGGTTTTGACTTTTCTTACAAAGGATTCTTTACTTCTGCATTATTCACTTATGCATTTGATGTATGGAGATTCGATGTTGATTTAGAAAATTTATACGATCCATCTAATTTAGGTCAGTTTGTGGTAACTAATGACATGTTAAATGCATGGACTCCAACAAATACTAATACACAAGTACCTGCATTAAATGCAGCAAATATTGGATTAGATGATGATTCTGATCGTTTCTTAAGAGACGCATCTTACATTCGTTTAAGAAATGTTCAAGTAGGTTACAGAATGCCTAGTAAATTCTTAAAAGATACTTTCATTAAAGATTTATCTTTTACTTTACAAGCTGAAAACTTATTTAATATCACCAAATGGCAAGGTTTCGATCCTGAAAGTGATAGAACTGCTGATTTTTACCAATACCCAACACCAAGATTGTTTACTTTTGGTTTAGATGTTAAATTTTAATTAATAAAAATATGAAAAAAATATTTGGTTTATTATTTGTTTCATTGTCACTTCTGTTTTCATGTGACAATGATTTATTAGAGCCCTTCACTCCTGGTTCATTAACTGAGGAAGTGGCTATTAAGACAAGTTCGGATTTATCTAGATTGGTGAATTCAGCTATGAATATTATGACAAACAGAACAGAATATGTTTTTAGTTCAGTTTTTACTGACGAAGCAGCTCCTGGTTTTAACAATGGTGGTCAAGGAATTACATCAGATTATATTTTCTTAATGAATATATCAAATGGTTCTGCTAATTCAATTTGGACGTCTAATTATGCAGCTTTAGCTAGAATCAATCGTGCTATTGATTTTTCTTACACTGTTTCTCCTGTAGATGCTGCTGATGCGCAATTAATTGCAAGAACTAGAGCTGAAGCTTTAGTTTTTAGAGCTATTTGTCATTTAAAAATTATGTCTTATTATTCTACTGATCCTAAAAATGATGCAGCTTTAGCTGGAGTTTTAGCAAACAGAGTAATTGAAACTACTGAAACACCTCAAAGAGATTCTAATGGTGCATTTTATGCATCTATTCATGGTGATTTAAATGCTGCAATAACTATTTTTAATGGGAATACAGCTCCAGCTTATGCTAATAAAACGTATTATGCTTCTAAAGTATTAGCTCAAGCTATCAAAGCTCGTGCATATGCACTAAAAGGAGATTATACTAATGCTGAAATTTGGGCAGACACAGTTATTAATACTTCTGGTATTACTTTAGCTAGTACTCAAGCATCATATAATGCTGTATTTCATACTCACAATGAAGCAGCTAATACTGAGGTGATTTTCAGATTGAGAAGAACTGTACAACAGAATTCACAAGGAACTAATTTACATAATGGATGGTGTTCAGTTGCGAATAGAAGAAATGGTTCACCTTTCTATGAAGTTAGTAGAGCATTATATAACAAAATGGTTGCTAATTCTGGAGATATTCGTTTGAATACTATGGTGTTATTAACTGGAGCACAAGGCTCTTTAATTGACGCTAATTATGCAACAGCTACTGATGTCAGAAATTCTGATATTATTGTTTTTCAAAAGCATGGTGGTCAAACTGCTGCTACATCTACAAATGGAGCTAATCCGGACTTTATGGTTTGTAGATTATCTGAAATGTATTTGATCAAAGCTGAGGCAAGAGCTCAAGCTTCTGATTATGCAGGTGTTGCTTCTGCGTTACAAACTATTGTTACTGCAAGATTTACAACTCCATACACTGTTACAGCTCCAACAACAGCTCAAGCTGCTTGGAAAGCTGTTTTAGATGAAAGAAGAAAAGAATTGGCTTTTGAAGGTTTTAGATACATAGATTTAAAACGTATTGGTTCTTTAGCTGCTACTGGCTTAGATAGAGATGCTGCAGAATATGCTTCAGCTTCATGGAATTTCCCAGCAGGAAATCCTTCTAACTTACCTTTAACAAGTTATAAATTTACATTACCAATTCCAACTGCTGAATTAAATGCTAATTCTTCAATTCAACAAAATCCTGGTTATTAATAACCTATTTTATAAATTAAACCCCGATTTTATCGGGGTTTTTTTTTACAACAAATTCTCAGTACATTTGCCCTTTAAATTGTTAAAATGAGAACCCTACTTATTATATTGTTTTTTGCTTTGTCATTTTCTTCGAACGCCCAAGAAAGAGATACTACCAAAGTTGTAGACTTAAAAGCAGATATTAAACTTTATAAAACTTTCAATACTCAAAAAGATACGGTATATATTGATACATCTTTGACGATACAAGATGAATATAAATATAATTACTTAAGAAAAGATAATTTTGGGTTATTCTCCTTTTCAAATGAAGGGTACTTATATAATCAATTAGATTTTTCAAAAAAAACTACTGGTTCTTTGCCTCAATTTGGTTTTAATGCGAAACACGTTTCTTATTTAAATACAAATGATATTTATTATTATTCGGTGCCAACTCCTTTAACGGATATCTATTTCAAAACCGTTATGCGTCAAGGGCAAAGTTTAGATGCCTTATTATCTGTAAATACCAAACCAAATTTAAATTTTACGATTGCTTATAAATCAATTCGTTCGATTGGAGATTATTTTAATAATCTAACAAGTTCTGGTCATTTTAGGTTTATAACAAATTATCATTCATTAAATAAAAAATATTTTTTAAAAGCTAATTTTATTGGTCAAGATATTTTCAACCAAGAAAACGGAGGTGTAAAAACATTAGAACAATTAGATGGTACAAACCCATCTTTTAGTCAAAGAGAACGTGTAGATGTATATTTTACAGATGCTTCTTCTAAATTAAAAGGAAACCGTTATTTTATAAATCAATCATATCAATTTTCTACTGGTAATTCATTAGTGATTAAACATCAGGCCTATTATGAAAATAAATTTTACGAATATATTCAAGCCACAAAAAGTGACCGTCTGGGTACTGCAATTTCATCATCTATAAATAACAAAACCCGTTTTGATGTGTTTTACAATAAAGTTGGTGTTAGTTTTAAAACTAAAACGTTAGGTGAAATTAACTTTTTTCTGGATAATTATTCCTACAATCAGTTTTATGTTATTCCAGAAAATATATTGTACAATTCAAATGACAAATATAATTTACACAATCGCGTAACTTCGGTAGGTGGCCAATATGAGTTTGACAGAAATAAATGGAATTTCAATATTTTATTGCAGAATGCCATTTCCAATCAGCCGGCATCAAATTTTGAAGCTTTTGCCAAGTATAGATTTTCAAACGATAATTTTGTAAAAATATCAGCACAACAAGTTAGTAAAGTTCCAGATAATATTTTTGTATTTCATAAAAGTGATTACAATAATTACAATTGGGACACGCCTTTTAAAAATGAAAAAATCAGCACTATTAAAGTGGAAACTAAAAACAAATGGGTGGATGCAACTGTTCAAATATCAAATTTAAATGACCATTTGTATTTTTATAATACAACACAACGTTTAGATGTTTTACTCATAAAACCATTACAATACAGTAAATCTATTCAATATGCAAGCGCTGAAGTAGCCAAAGAAATTAATTTTAGAAGTTGGGCATTAGATAACAGAGTAAAATTTCAAGAAGTACAGCAAGATGCTAAAATTTTAAATTTGCCAAATATTGTTTTACGAAATACATTGTATTATACTAAATCGGTATTTAAGAAAGCTATGTTATTGCAAACGGGTATTACAGCAAACTACTTTAGTAAGCATTATGCAAATGATTATGTTGGTGTTTTAGGTGAATTTTATGTTCAAGACCAGACAAAAGTCGGAGGTTTCCCTGTTTTAGATTTCTTTGTAAATGCTCGTGTTCAGCAATGTAGAATTTACCTTAAAGCAGAACATTTTAATGCGTTGTTTACTAATAAAGTAGATTATTTTAACACGCCAAATTCGCCATTTCGTGATTTTCACATTCGTTTCGGATTAGAGTGGAATTTCTTTAAATAGAACAAAATCGACCAATTGAAGTTATTTTTTGTAAATCATACAAGAAAATGTAACTTTGTCATCACAAAAAAATGATATGAAATACGCTAAAAATATATTAGAAACTATTGGCAATACACCAATTGTAAAAATAAATAAAATTACAGCAGATTTACCTTGTTTGGTTCTTGGGAAGTTGGAAACATTTAACCCAGGAAATTCTGTTAAAGACAGAATGGCGTTAAAAATGGTGGAGGATGCTGAAGCAGATGGTCGATTAAAACCAGGCGGAACCATCATTGAAGGAACTTCTGGAAATACAGGAATGGGTTTGGCTTTAGCAGCTATTGTTAAAGGATATAAATGTATTTTTGTAATCTCGGACAAGCAGTCAAAAGAGAAGTCAGATATTTTACGTGCTGTAGGCGCGAAAGTTATAGTGTGTCCTACAGATGTAGAACCTACTGATCCACGTTCATATTATTCTGTTTCTAAAAGATTAGGTGATGAAATTCCAAATTCTTGGTATGTAAATCAATATGACAACCCGAGTAATGCAACTGCACACTATGAGCAAACGGGGCCAGAAATTTGGAAACAAACAGAAGGCAAGATTACACATTTTGTGGTTGGAGTAGGAACTGGCGGAACGATTTCTGGTGTGGCTAAATATTTGAAAGAACAAAATCCGAATATAAAAATTTGGGGAATTGATACATATGGATCCGTATTTAAAAAATACCACGAAACAGGTATTTTTGATGAAAATGAAATATATTCGTACATAACAGAAGGAATTGGTGAAGATATTTTACCATTAAATGTAGATTTTTCTTTGATAGACGGATTTACAAAAGTTACTGATAAAGACGCTGCAGTTTATACTCGAAAATTAGCTTTAGAAGAAGGGATGTTTTGTGGAAATTCTGCTGGTGCAGCTGTTAAAGGTGTTTTACAATTGAAAGAACATTTTAAACCAGATGACGTTGTGGTTGTTTTGTTTCACGATTCTGGAAGTCGATATGTTGGTAAAATGTATAATGACGAATGGATGCGAGAACGTGGATTTTTAGAAGAAGACATAACCAAGGCCGAGGATTTAATCAAAGATCATAAAGACAAACCTTTAATTATTGTTAGAACAGAAGAATTGGTTTCTCACGCTATTGAAAGATTAAAAAAATACAAAATTTCTCAAATTCCTGTAATTGATACGACTGGTTTTGTAGGAAGTTTAGATGAATCGGATTTGTTTAGAAGTTATTTTGAAAATAAAGACATTGCAGATTTGCCTATTAAAGAAGTTATGGGTAAGCCCTTTCCAGTTGTTTTGGCCTCGGCTTCTATTGATGAAGTTTCTAAATTAATTAATAAAGACAATCAAGCGGTTTTGGTAGATTTAGGAAACGGAAAACATCATATCATTACAAAACACGATATTATTAGTTCCATTAAATAGAAAATCTAAATAAATATTTTAAAAACGGATAGCAATATGTTATCCGTTTTTTTTATATTTGTTTTATATATAAGCCAAATTAAAAAGTACACGCGATGCAAGAAGAATTTCTCCATTATTTATGGGTAAATAAGAAACTACCATTTACCCAACTCAAAACACATCTTAACGAAAAGTTAGAAATCAATCATTTTGGACAGTATTTACAAAATGCGGGTCCTGACATTTTTAATGCTCAAATTTCTATTAATCAGCAAAAATGGGCTGGAAATATTGAAATTCACGTTAAATCTTCCGATTGGTATTTACACAATCACGAAAAGGACGCTAATTATGACAACGTAATTCTTCACGTAGTCTGGGAAAATGATACGCCCATTTTTAGAAAAGACAATTCTGAAATCCCAACTTTAGAATTAAAAAAGTACGTCCCACTTTCTGAAATAAACAAGTATAAATCGCTAATAACTTCTAAATCTTGGATAAATTGCGAAAATCAAATCGCAGAAATTGATACGTTTGTTTGGGAAAATTGGTTAGAAAGTTTGTTTTTAAATAGATTAGAAAGAAAATCTGAAATTATAGATAAGCGATTACGAGAAACAAATACGAATTGGGAAGCCATTTTTTTTGAATTGTTATCCAAAAATTTTGGTTTGAATACAAATGGCGATTGCTTTTTGCAATTGGCTCAATCTATTCCTTTTTCGATAATTAGAAAAGAAAGTTTTGATGTTGAAAATTTGGAAGCCTTATTTTTCGGTAAATTAAATTTATTAGATGAGCCTATCGAAGATGAATACCACACAAAATTAGCATTGCATTGGAGCTATCTCAAAATAAAATATAATTTAGAATCAGAATTTGGTTTGTATCCGCAATTTTTTAAACTTCGACCAGATAATTTTCCAACAATACGTTTATCGCAATTTGCAAATTTAATAGCGAATAATCACAATCTGTTTGCTCAATTGATTCAAGCAAATTCTTATTCTCAAATCAAACAATTATTAAAAAGTGAAACTTCAGAATATTGGATAAATCATTATAATTTTTCAAAAACAAGTAAAACAAAAAGTAAAGGTTTAACCAATCAATTTATCGATTTGATACTAATTAATACAGTAATTCCTATAAAGTTTTGTTATGCTAAACATCAAGGAAAATTAAATATTGAAGAATTAATATATCTTTTAGAATCAATACCTTCAGAAAAAAATGCTATTCTCGAGAAATTCTCAGCTTATAATGTAAAATCAGTAAATGCTTTTCAATCACAATCATTATTAGAACTTAAAAATGAATATTGTAATAAAAATAAATGCCTTAACTGCGCTGTAGGTTTGCAATTGTTAAAAAACTAAGTATCTTTATACTTTGAATATTTATTCGCATATATGTACAATTTACTACACTTCTTCGAAAAAAACGGATTTTTTGTAGCTTCTCGTCTAGCGGACAGATTAGGAATGCGTGCCACTCAAGTACGTTTGTTTTTTGTATATATATCTTTTATTACTGTAGGATTAGGTTTTGGTTTTTATTTAACTTTAGCTTTTATATATAAACTTAAAGATTTAGTTTACACCAAACGAAGTTCAGTTTTTGATTTATAACAGTAATCTATGTTACGATTTTCTAAAGGACATTATTTCGGAATTGCAATATTAATTTGTAGCATTGGATTGTTACAACTATTTATTTATTGGTATAAAAACCAAAAGGAAACAACATCTTCGGATTTAACTCAAGAAGAGAAAAATTGGCTTTTAGCTCAAAATGAAATTGATAGTATAAAAGTAGTAAATCAAGAAAATTCCAATAAAATTTATCCATTCAATCCAAATTTTATTTCAGACTACAAAGGATATAAGTTAGGTATGTCAGAAACGCAAATTGACAAGTTGCATCACTTTAGAGCGCAAAATAAATATGTAAATTCAAATGCAGAATTTCAGAAACTAACTGGAGTTTCAAATGAATGGATGAAACAATATGCAATATATTTTAAATTTCCAGATTGGGTAACCAATAAAACTTCTAAAAACTATCAGTTGAAATATGAAAACACGTATCAGAAATTTGATAAAAAAGAATCTAAAATTGTTGTACAAGATTTAAATAAAGCTAATCAAGTAGAATTAGAAAAAGTCTATATGATTGGCGAAAAATTAGCGCTTAAAATAATTTCTGAACGAGAACGATTTGGAAATTTTGCTTCTATGGATCAATTAGGTTTTATTTGGGGAATTTCGCCTGAAGCAATTGCAGATTTGAATAAAAAATTCCAAATTAAATCTTCAGAAAACTTAAAAAAGATAAATATTAACACTTCTACCATAAAAGAATTACAACAATTTCCATACTTTAATTACACTATAGCTAAGAATATTGTAACTTTTAGAAGTATGAATGGCGATTTTAAAAGCAGTGAAGATTTAACAAATGTTAAGCAATTTCCACTTGAAAAATTAAAAATAATAGCCTTATATTTGGAATTCTAAAAACAAACCAATAAAATCTAATTAATGAATTCATTATATTTTACAGAAGAACACGAATTGTTCAGAAAAAGTTTACAAGATTTTTTACAAAAAGAAGTTGTGCCTCATATTGAAAAATGGGAAAAAACAGGCACAATTGAACGCTTTATTTGGAAAAAATTTGGTGAAATGGGCTTTTTCGGAATTAATTATCCTGAAGCTTATGGTGGATTAAACTTAGATTTGTTTTATACCGTTGTTTTTTTAGAAGAACTTCAAAAAATTAAGTCTTCTGGTTTTGCTGCAGCTATGTGGGCACACGCTTATTTAGCCATGACGCATTTAAACGCAGAAGGAAGTGAAGCTATCAAACAAAATTATTTAGCGCCAAGTATATTAGGTGACAAAATTGGTGCACTTTGCGTAACCGAACCTTTTGGAGGAAGTGATGTAGCAGGCATGCGAACTACGGCTGTAAAGCAAGGAAATAAATTTATTATAAACGGCTCGAAAACATTTATTACAAATGGTGTGTATGCCGATTATTATATAGTAGCTGCAAAAACAAATCCAGAACTTGGAAATAAAGGAATTAGTATTTTTTTAGTAGATACCAATTTAAAAGGAATTTCTGCAACCAAACTTGATAAATTAGGTTGGAGAGCATCGGATACTGCAGAAATTGCATTTGATAATGTTGAGATTCCTTTAGAAAATTTAATGGGTGAAGAAGGAAAAGGATTTCCATACATTATGCAGCATTTTGCATTTGAAAGATTAATAATGGCAGTTAATGCTCACGCCAGAGCGGAATATGCCATCGATTATACTATAGAATATATGTCGCAACGTGAGGCATTTGGAAGTAAAATTAATAAATTTCAAGCGCTACGTCATACAATGGTGGAACACGCTACTGAAGTTGAACACTGCAAAATCTTCAATTACGCAGCTGTGGCTAGATTAAACAATGGAGAGTATGTAGTAAAAGAGGCTACAATGGCAAAATTGAAATCTACAAAAGTAGCTGATTTAGCTATTTACGATTGCTTACAAATGCTTGGTGGTTATGGATATATGGAAGAATACCCGTTAGCACGATTGTTAAGAGACAGTCGTTTAGGTCCAATTGGCGGTGGTACTTCAGAAATTTTAAAAGAAATTTTATCGAAAATGATTATCGATAATCAAAATTATAAACCAGCCGTTAAATAGTTGTTTTAAAAATAATTCACAATTCGTAATTCATAATTCATAATTTTTATTTAAGTTTGCACCCTTAACGAGAGGAGGTGTCAATATTATGTTAATTATACCAATTAAAGACGGAGAAAATATCGATAGAGCATTAAAGCGCTATAAAAGAAAATTTGATAAAACAGGAACTGTTCGTCAGTTACGTGCACGTCAAGCTTTCATTAAGCCTTCTGTGACAAACAGAATCAAAATTCAAAAAGCGGCTTACATCCAAAACATGAGAGACAACTTAGAAAGTTAATCCATCATTTTTTGATTAAATACTTTAACCGTTAGATTATAAATTATAAATTTGTATCTAACGGTTTTTTTATGCGTAATAATTTACAGTCACATCTAGAATATCTCGAAAAGGAAAAAAAGTATTCTCCACTTACTGTGAATGCGTATCAAAAAGACATTATGTCATTTCAAACTTTTTTAAATGAACATCACGACGCTTGTTTATTAGAAGAAGTAAATTATGCTTTAATTCGAAGTTGGATTGTTAAATTATCCGATGCAAAAATTGCAGCTTCTTCAATTAATAGAAAAATGGCATCCTTAAAATCGTTTTACAAGTTTCTATTAAAAACAAAGCAAATTGAAAACAATCCTTTTGTAAAACACAAATCGTTAAAAACACCCAAACAAGTTCAGATTCCTTTTTCTGAAAAAGAAATTAATACCTTATTTGAATTGCATTTTTTAGAAACCGATTTTGATAGTGTGCGAAATAGATTGGTTGTAGAATTATTATACGCAACTGGAATGCGAAGAGCGGAATTAATTAATTTAGAAACAAATGCAATAGATTTTTATGGCAATACTATAAAGGTATTAGGAAAAAGAAATAAGGAAAGAATTATACCTTTATTAGCATCCACGACTGATGTAATAAAATTATATTTAACAAAACGTAAAGAACTCGATAATATAGGTGCTCCCGAAAAGTTAATTTTATCTAAAAAAGGAAATAAAATAAGCGAAACGTTTGTGTATCGATTAATAAATGATTACTTTAGTACTATATCTGAAAAGGTAAAAAGAAGCCCCCACGTTCTTAGGCATTCCTTTGCAACACATTTGTTAAATAACGGTGCAGATTTAAATTCAGTTAAAGAGTTGCTTGGTCACGCTAGTTTGTCATCTACTCAGATTTACACACACAGTAGTTTGTCAGAGTTAAAAAAAGTATACAGCAATGCACACCCAAGAAACAAGTAATGTTTAATTAAAACCTATAATTATTATGAAAGTGAATGTACATGCAGTTAATTTTAATATCGACAGAAAATTAGTTGATTTTATAGATGAAAGAATGACTAAATTAGAAAAATATTACGATAAGGTAATTTCTTCGGATGCGTTTTTAAAAGTAGAAAATATAAGCGAAAAAGAAAACAAAACAGTTGAATTAAAGGTATTGGTTCCTGGTGATGATTTTATTGTAACCAAACACAGTAAAAGTTTTGAAGAAGCTGCAGATTTAGCAATTGAATCTTTAGAACGATTATTAGTAAAGAGAAAAGAAAAATTAAGAGCGCACAGTTAATTGAAAAAAAGATTTAAAAAAGTTTTGATTAATAAATAAATTACATACATTTGCAGTCCGTTAGAAATAGCGGACTTTTTTTATGTATAAAACGCCGGTGTAGCTCAGCTGGCTAGAGCAGCTGATTTGTAATCAGCAGGTCGTGGGTTCGAGTCCCTCCACTGGCTCTTTGAAATTATGTTAATCAAAATAAATAAGTGCATTTTCTAATGTGTATTTAGAATTTAGTATTTGTTTTTTTGATTTTTTAAGTAAGGTTAGGGGAGATACTCAAGCGGCCAACGAGGGCAGACTGTAAATCTGCTGTGAAAACTTCGCAGGTTCGAATCCTGCTCTCCCCACAAACTTTTTTAAATGAATTTATTTAAAACTATTTTAAGTAAAATCTTTAAAATTGATAAATAGAATAAATAGGATTAAGAGCAAATTTAGGTTTGTTTTTAACTCTGAACTCACAAAAGCCGGTGTAGCTCAGGGGTAGAGTGCTTCCTTGGTAAGGAAGAGGTCTCGGGTTCAATTCCCGACATTGGCTCAAAATAGAAATAATTTTTGAACACTAATAAATAACTAAGATTAAATTTTAAAATCATGGCAAAGGAAACATTCGACCGTTCGAAGCCCCATTTGAATATTGGTACTATCGGACACGTAGATCACGGTAAAACTACGTTAACAGCTGCAATTACAAAAGTATTGTCAGATGCAGGTTTATCAGAAGCAAAATCATTTGATCAAATTGATAATGCTCCAGAAGAAAAAGAAAGAGGTATTACAATTAACACGTCGCACGTTGAGTATTCAACTGCTAACCGTCACTACGCTCACGTAGACTGTCCAGGTCACGCGGATTACGTTAAGAACATGGTTACAGGTGCTGCACAAATGGACGGTGCTATCTTAGTAGTTGCTGCTACAGATGGTCCAATGCCACAAACTCGTGAGCATATCCTTTTAGGTCGCCAAGTAGGTGTGCCAAGAATGGTTGTATTCATGAACAAAGTGGATATGGTTGATGATGCTGAATTATTAGAGTTAGTTGAGATGGAAATCAGAGACTTATTATCTTTCTATCAATATGATGGTGATAATGGTCCAGTTATTCAAGGTTCTGCTTTAGGAGGTTTGAATGGAGATCCAAAATGGGTAGCTACTATTATGGAATTAATGGATGCAGTAGATTCATGGATTGAATTACCAGTTCGTGACGTTGAAAAACCATTCTTAATGCCAGTTGAAGATTCATTTACAATTACTGGTCGTGGAACTGTTGCTACAGGTCGTATCGAAACAGGTATTGCTAATACAGGAGACCCAGTTGAAATTATCGGTATGGGTGCTGAAAAATTAACATCTACTATTACAGGAGTTGAAATGTTCCGTAAAATCTTAGATAGAGGTGAAGCTGGAGATAACGTAGGTTTATTGTTAAGAGGTATTGATAAAGCTGATATCAAAAGAGGTATGGTTATTATTAAGCCAGGTTCAGTAAAACCACACGCAAAATTTAAAGCAGAGGTTTATATCTTGAAAAAAGAAGAAGGTGGACGTCATACTCCATTCCATAATAATTACCGTCCTCAGTTTTATGTACGTACAACTGACGTAACAGGTACTATTATGTTACCACAAGGAAGAGAGATGGTTATGCCAGGTGATAACTTAACAATTGATGTTGAATTATTATCTCCAATTGCATTGTCTTTAGGTTTACGTTTCGCTATCCGTGAAGGTGGTAGAACAGTAGGTGCTGGACAGGTAACTGAAATTTTAGACTAATTTAAAGTCAATAATATTTTTTTAAATCAGTATCGAGCAATCGGTACTGATTTTAACATACGAGCGTAGTTCAAGGGCAGAATAGTGGTCTCCAAAACCATTGATGGGGGTTCGAATCCCTCCGCT
This sequence comes from Flavobacterium sp., assembly GCF_044360715.1. GTDB lineage: Bacteria > Bacteroidota > Bacteroidia > Flavobacteriales > Flavobacteriaceae > Flavobacterium. Next base: position 58,299 of record NZ_JBIKJY010000004.1, on the reverse strand, counting down.
CGTGCAAAATAATGTAAATATCATGTTAAAATATTTCTCTGAAGCATTCGAAGAATTAAAATCAAATGTAACTTGGCCAGAATGGGCAGAAGTACAAAAATACACTATCGTTGTAGCATTATTTTCAGTAATATTTGCTTTAGCAACTTGGGGTATTGATTTAACTTTTACAAAAGTATTAAACGGTTTCTTTAATTTGTTAAAAGGTTAATACGAAATGGCTGATAATAACGTAAAGAAATGGTATGTCGTTAGAGCGGTAAGCGGACAAGAAAACAAGATTAAAGCTTATATTGAGCAAGAAGTTAATCGTGTTGGAATGGCTGATTATGTCTCACAAGTTCTTGTGCCTACTGAAAAAGTAGTACAAGTAAAAGACGGCAAAAAAATATCAAAAGAAAGAGTATATTTCCCAGGTTATGTTATGATAGAAGCTAACTTAACAGGTGAAATTCCACATATTATAAAATCTATTACCGGTGTTATCGGTTTTTTAGGTGAAACTAAAGGTGGTGAAGCAGTTCCATTAAGACTGGCTGAAGTAAACAGAATGTTAGGTAAGGTTGACGAATTATCTGTAACAACAGAAAACGTTAACATTCCTTTCTCTATTGATGAAACAGTTAAAGTTATCGATGGACCTTTCAATGGTTTCAATGGAACTATTGAAAAAATAAATGAAGAAAAGCGTAAACTTGAAGTAATGGTGAAAATTTTCGGTAGAAAAACACCTTTAGAATTAAGTTTTATGCAAGTTGAAAAAGTATAATTTTTGTTACATATATATAAACCCGCATTAATCGCTTCCAATGGTTAATGTAAAAATTTAAAAAATGGCTAAAGAAGTTAGTAAAGTAGTTAAACTACAAGTTAAGGGAGGTGCTGCGAACCCGTCGCCACCGGTTGGACCTGCTTTGGGAGCTGCTGGAGTTAACATCATGGAGTTCTGTAAGCAATTTAATGCTAGAACACAAGATAAACCCGGCAAAATATGTCCAGTACAAATTACTGTATATAAAGACAAGTCTTTTGACTTTGTTGTAAAAACTCCACCTGCTGCGGTTCAATTAATGGATGCTGCAAAATTAAAGTCTGGTTCAGGAGAGCCTAATCGTAAAAAAGTAGCAAGCGTTACTTGGGATCAGATTAAGGCAATCGCTGAAGATAAAATGGCAGATTTAAATGCATTCACAATGGAAGCTGCAATGAGTATGATTGCTGGAACAGCTAGATCTATGGGTATAACTGTAACTGGAGATTCTCCTCTAAAATAAGAGATATGGCAAAATTGACAAAAAAGCAAAAAGAAGCTGCAGCAAAAATTGAAAAGAATAAATTATATTCTTTAAAAGATGCTTCAGTATTAATCAAACAAATTGCTTCTGCAAAGTTTGATGAATCAGTTGATATCTCTGTTAGACTTGGAGTAGATCCAAGAAAAGCAAATCAAATGGTAAGAGGTGTGGTTGCATTACCACACGGTACAGGTAAAGATGTAAGAGTTTTAGCCTTAGTTACTCCAGATAAAGAAGCGGAAGCTAAAGCAGCAGGTGCAGACCACGTTGGTTTAGATGACTACCTTCAAAAAATCAAAGATGGTTGGACAGATGTTGATGTAATTATCACTATGCCAGCTGTTATGGGTAAATTAGGTCCATTAGGACGTGTTTTAGGACCAAGAGGTTTAATGCCAAACCCTAAAACAGGTACAGTAACAATGGATGTTGCTAAAGCAATTCAAGAAGTAAAAGCTGGTAAAATTGACTTTAAAGTTGATAAAACTGGTATCGTTCATGCAGGAATAGGTAGAGTATCTTTCGATGCTGATAAAATCTATGACAATGCACACGAAATTGTTCAAACATTAATCAAATTAAAACCAACTGCAGCGAAAGGTACTTACATTAAGTCTATTCACTTAACAAGTACTATGAGTCCTGCTATCGCTTTAGATCCTAAAGCAGTATAATTGGTAGTTAAATATATTTAGTATGACTAGAGAAGAAAAATCAATTGCTATTGAAGATTTAACTGCACAGTTAGCAGATGTGAATGTTGTGTATTTAGCAGACATTTCTGGACTTGATGCAGGGACTACTTCAGACTTAAGAAGAGCTTGTTTTAAAGCAGGAATCAAATTAGAAGTTGTAAAAAACACTTTATTAGCGAAAGCTATGGAGGTTTCTGCAAACGACTATGGAGATTTATCGTCAACTTTAAAAGGAAATACTTCTATAATGATTGCAGATACCGCAAATGGTCCTGCAAAAATTATTAAAGAATTCCGTAAAAAAGGACAAAAACCTGTTTTAAAAGGAGCATATATTAATCAAGAAGTTTACATTGGTGACGAACTTTTAGATAGTTTAGTAGCTATTAAATCTAGAGAAGAAGTTATCGGTGAAATCATCGGATTATTACAATCTCCAGCTAAACGTATCCTTTCAGCTTTATTAAACAATGCTGAAACGAAAGGTGAAGCTGCAGAATAACAAAACAAAACGCACTTAATAAATTACATATTTTAAACACATTAAAGATAGAAAAAATGGCAGATTTAAAACAATTCGCAGAACAATTAGTTAATTTAACAGTAAAAGAAGTTAACGAATTAGCAACAATATTAAAAGACGAGTATGGTATCGAGCCTGCTGCTGCAGCTGTAGTAGTTGCTGCTGGTGGTGGTGATGCTGGTGCTGGTGCTGAGCAATCAGAATTTACAGTAGTATTAAAAGAAGCTGGTGCTTCTAAATTAGGAGTAGTTAAAGCGGTTAAAGAATTAACTGGTTTAGGTCTTAAAGAAGCTAAAGATTTAGTAGATGCTGCTCCAGCAAATGTTAAAGAAGGCGTTTCTAAAGATGAGGCTGAAGGGCTTAAGAAAGCTTTAGAAGAAGCAGGAGCTGTTGTTGAGTTAAAATAATCTCACTCAGTTTGAAATACAGGTTTAGGTCTTGGAAATCGTTTCCAACGACCTAAACCATTTTTCGTATAATAAAATTATATAGTTTTATAATTTCGAAAAATGTTTTTTTAAATCAATACGAAGAAAAAAAATAAATTTCATTTGTTTTTAAAGATGTATTGGTTGTAAAAAAAAAGTATAAAATATTTTATAAATGTTGTGTTATCACAAAAATTACTTTTTTTTAATCAAAAATATTATCCATTGATGATTGCTAATCAAACAGAAAGAATCAATTTTGCCTCGACAAAAAACATTCCGAATTATCCAGATTTTCTAGATATTCAGGTGAAGTCATTTCAAGATTTTTTTCAATTAGAAACTAAATCAGACGAAAGAGGTAACGAAGGTCTTTATAATACCTTCATGGAAAATTTTCCAATAACGGATACTAGAAACCAATTTGTATTGGAGTTCCTAGATTACTTTATTGACCCACCAAGATATACAATCGAAGAATGTATTGATAGAGGTTTAACGTATAGCGTTCCTTTAAAAGCACGTTTGAAATTGTATTGTACAGATCCAGAGCACGAGGATTTTGAAACTATTGTGCAAGATGTATATTTAGGTACTATTCCATACATGGCGCCAAGCGGAACTTTCGTTATTAATGGCGCAGAACGTGTTGTGGTTTCTCAATTGCATAGATCACCAGGGGTTTTCTTTGGTCAATCTTTCCACGCAAACGGAACTAAATTATATTCTGCCAGAGTAATTCCTTTCAAAGGTTCTTGGATAGAATTTGCAACAGATATCAATAACGTAATGTATGCGTACATTGATAGAAAGAAAAAATTACCAGTTACTACTCTTTTCCGTGCCATAGGTTTCGAAAGAGATAAGGACATTCTTGAAATTTTCGACCTTGCGGAAGAAATTAAAGTGTCTAAAACTGGAATCAAAAAATTCATCGGAAGAAGACTTGCTGCTCGTGTATTAAATACTTGGCATGAAGATTTCGTTGATGAAGACACTGGGGAAGTGGTTTCTATTGAGCGTAATGAAATTATCTTAGATCGTGATACGATTTTAGATAAAGAAAACGTAGAAGAAATTATTGAAGCAGATGTTAAAGTAATTTTATTACACAAAGAAGATAGCAATCAAGCCGATTTCGCTATTATCCACAATACATTGCAAAAAGACCCTACGAACTCTGAAAAAGAAGCCGTAGAACATATATATAGACAATTACGTAATGCCGAACCGCCTGATGAAGAAACGGCTCGTGGTATTATCGACAAATTATTCTTCTCTGACCAACGTTACAATTTAGGTGATGTAGGTCGTTACAGAATGAATAAAAAGTTAAACTTAGACATCCCTATGGACAAACAAGTTTTAACGAAAGAAGATATCATTACGATTGTAAAATACTTAATAGAATTAATTAATTCAAAAGCTGAGATTGATGATATTGACCACTTATCTAACCGTCGTGTTAGAACGGTTGGTGAACAATTATCTGCACAGTTTGGTGTAGGTTTAGCTCGTATGGCGCGTACTATTCGTGAAAGAATGAATGTACGTGATAACGAAGTATTTACTCCTATCGATTTGATTAACGCTAAAACGTTATCATCTGTAATTAATTCATTCTTTGGTACAAACCAGTTATCTCAGTTTATGGATCAAACGAATCCATTAGCAGAGATTACTCACAAACGTCGTTTATCTGCACTTGGACCTGGAGGTTTATCCAGAGAAAGAGCGGGATTCGAGGTTCGTGACGTTCACTATACGCATTACGGACGTTTATGTCCTATTGAAACACCTGAGGGACCAAACATTGGTTTGATTTCTTCACTTGGTGTATATGCAAAAGTAAATGGAATGGGATTCATCGAAACACCTTACCGTAAGGTAACTGATGGTGTAGTAGATTTAGAGTCAACTCCAGTTTATTTAAGTGCAGAAGAAGAAGAAGGAAAAATGATTGCACAAGCAAACATTGAAATGGATGCTAAAGGTAAAATTACTGCTGCTAATGTAATTGCTCGTGAAGAAGGAGATTTCCCTGTGGTTTCTCCATCTGCAGTACATTATACAGATGTAGCACCAAATCAAATTGCTTCTATTTCAGCTTCATTAATTCCATTCTTAGAGCATGATGATGCGAATAGAGCCTTGATGGGTTCTAACATGATGCGTCAGGCAGTACCTTTATTAAGACCAGAAGCGCCTATTGTAGGAACTGGTTTAGAAAGACAAGTTGCGTCTGATTCTCGTGTGCTTATTAATGCAGAAGGTGCTGGTATTGTAACGTATGTAGATGCTGATAAAGTAACTATTAAATACGACCGTACTGACGAACAAAGAATGGTAAGTTTTGATGAAGATGAAAAATCTTATAACTTAATCAAATTCAGAAAAACCAATCAAAGTACTACTATTAACTTAAAACCTATCGTAAGAAAAGGTTCTAGAGTGGAAAAAGGTCAAGTACTTTGTGAAGGATATGCTACTCAAAACGGAGAATTGGCTTTAGGAAGAAACCTACAAGTTGCCTTTATGCCTTGGAAAGGGTATAACTTTGAGGATGCAATTGTAATTTCTGAAAAAGTAGTTAGAGATGATATTTTTACATCTATTCACGTTGATGATTATTCATTAGAAGTTAGAGATACTAAATTAGGTAATGAAGAGTTAACTAACGATATACCTAACGTTTCTGAAGAAGCTACTAAAGATTTAGATGAAAATGGTATGATTAGAATTGGTGCAGAGGTGAAACCTGGCGACATTCTTATTGGAAAAATTACACCTAAAGGGGAATCAGATCCAACTCCAGAAGAAAAATTATTACGTGCTATATTTGGTGATAAAGCGGGTGATGTAAAAGATGCTTCATTAAAAGCATCTCCTTCATTACACGGTGTGGTTTTAGATAAAAAATTATTTGCTAAAGCCGTTAAAGATAAACGTAAGCGTTCAAAAGATAAAGAAGATTTAGACAAACTTGAAATGGAATTCGAAGTGAAATTCACCGAATTAAAAGACAGGTTAATTGATAAATTATTCTTAATCGTAGACGGAAAAACTTCTCAAGGTGTAATCAATGATTTAGGTGAAGAAGTACTACCAAAAGGTAAAAAATTCACTAAAAAAATGTTACAAGCTGTAGACGATTTTGCTCACTTAACAAAAGGACAATGGACTACAGACGAACATACCAATTCATTAATTAACGATTTAGTACACAACTATAAAATCAAATTAAACGATTTACAAGGGGTACTAAGAAGAGAGAAATTTACAATTTCTGTTGGAGATGAATTACCTGCTGGAATTTTAAAATTAGCTAAAGTATATATCGCTAAAAAACGTAAGCTAAAAGTTGGGGATAAAATGGCAGGACGTCACGGTAACAAAGGTATTGTTGCTAAAATCGTTCGTCAGGAAGATATGCCTTTCTTAGAAGACGGAACACCAGTAGATATCGTATTAAATCCATTAGGCGTACCTTCTCGTATGAACATTGGACAGATTTATGAAACCGTATTAGGTTGGGCAGGTCTAAAAACTGGTAAAAAGTTTGCAACCCCTATCTTTGATGGTGCTTCATTAGATCAAATTAATGGCTATACTGACGAAGCTGGAATTCCAAGATTCGGTCATACGTATTTATACGATGGTGGAACTGGAGAGCGTTTCCATCAACCAGCAACTGTTGGAGTTATCTATATGCTTAAATTAGGGCATATGGTAGATGATAAAATGCACGCACGTTCTATCGGACCATACTCATTAATTACGCAACAACCTTTAGGAGGTAAAGCGCAATTTGGAGGTCAACGTTTCGGAGAGATGGAGGTTTGGGCGCTTGAAGCATATGGTGCATCAAGTACTTTAAGAGAAATCTTAACTGTTAAATCGGATGACGTTAATGGTAGAGCCAAAACGTACGAAGCAATCGTTAAAGGTGAAACTATGCCAGAACCAGGATTACCTGAATCATTCAATGTATTAATGCATGAATTAAAAGGTCTTGGTTTAGATATCAGATTAGAAGAATAATTTCAGTATTCAGTGGTCAGTTTTTAGTAGTCAGTCTGAACACTAAAAACTGAACACTGAACACTATATTAATAAAGAGTTTTTAGGATTTATACCCGTAAACCGTTCCGATTTTTTATAGAAATATAATTAGCACTTACAACGTTAATGTTGAAGTTTAGAGAAGTAAGCCGAGGTAGCGTTAAATCTAAAGTAAATCTTTAGAGGATAACAAGAATCAATTTTAAATTGCACATAAATCAATAGTAAAAACTATGATGAATAATAGAAATAACAAAGACAAAAGTACAGGAGTTAAAAGATTTAACAGAATAACAATTGGTTTGGCATCGCCAGAAGCCATGTTAGGTGAATCAAGAGGTGAAGTGTTAAAACCTGAAACCATCAACTACCGTACACACAAACCAGAAAGAGATGGACTTTTCTGTGAACGAATTTTCGGACCAGTAAAAGATTTCGAATGTGCTTGTGGAAAATATAAAAGAATACGCTACAAAGGAATCGTTTGTGACCGATGTGGGGTGGAAGTTACTGAGAAAAAAGTACGTAGAGACAGAGTAGGGCATATCAATCTTGTGGTGCCAATTGCTCATATCTGGTATTTCCGTTCACTTCCAAATAAAATTGGTTACGTTTTAGGATTACCATCTAAAAAATTAGATATGATTATTTACTACGAAAGATATGTAGTAATTCAAGCCGGTATAGCTAAAGGTCCAGAAGGAGAAGAATTAAACAGATTGGATTTCTTAACAGAAGAAGAATATCTAAATATTGTGGATACTTTACCAATGGAAAACCAATATTTAGACGATAACGATCCAAATAAATTTATCGCCAAAATGGGTGCTGAATGTATTATGGATTTATTAGCACGTACTGATTTAGATGAGTTATCATACAAATTACGTCACGCTGCAAATAATGAAACGTCTAAACAAAGAAAAACAGAAGCATTAAAAAGATTGAATGTTGTTGAATCTTTCCGTGAATCTAACAAAAACAGAGAAAACCGTCCAGAATGGATGATTTTAAAGGTAATTCCGGTTATTCCACCAGAATTACGTCCTCTTGTGCCTTTAGATGGTGGTCGTTTCGCAACTTCAGATTTAAATGATTTATACAGAAGAGTAATCATCCGTAACAATCGTTTAAAAAGATTAGTGGAAATTAAAGCGCCTGAAGTAATCTTACGTAATGAAAAACGTATGTTACAAGAAGCGGTAGATTCACTTTTCGATAATACAAGAAAAGCTTCTGCAGTTAAAACAGAATCAAACAGACCATTAAAATCTTTATCCGATTCATTAAAAGGAAAACAAGGTCGTTTCCGTCAAAACTTATTAGGAAAACGTGTAGATTATTCTGCTCGTTCTGTAATTGTTGTTGGTCCAGAAATGAAATTGTTCGAATGTGGATTACCAAAAGATATGGCTGCTGAATTATACAAACCATTCGTTATTCGTAAATTAATCGAAAGAGGAATTGTTAAAACAGTGAAGTCGGCTAAGAAAATTATCGACAAAAAAGAACCAGTAGTATGGGATATCTTAGAAAATGTTATCAAAGGACATCCAGTATTACTTAACCGTGCGCCTACGCTTCACCGTTTAGGTATCCAAGCGTTCCAACCTAAGTTAATTGAAGGAAAAGCAATCCAGTTACACCCATTAGTATGTACGGCATTCAACGCCGATTTCGATGGTGACCAGATGGCGGTTCACTTACCTTTAGGTCCAGAAGCAATTTTGGAAGCACAATTATTAATGTTGGCGTCTCACAATATCTTGAATCCTGCGAATGGAGCGCCTATCACGGTACCTTCTCAAGACATGGTGTTGGGTCTGTATTACATGACCAAAGAGCGTTTATCAACTCCGGAACATGCCATTTTAGGAGAAGGATTAACTTTCTATTCTGCGGAAGAAGTAAACATTGCTTTAAACGAAGGAAGATTAGAATTAAATGCTAGAGTGAAAATTAGAGCAAGAGATTTTAATGAAAATGGAGAACAAGTAAACCAAATTATTCAAACTACAGCAGGTAGAGTATTATTTAATGAAGTAGTACCTGAAGCTGCAGGATATATTAATGAAGTTTTAACAAAAAAATCGTTAAGAGATATTATTGGTAAAATTTTATCGGTAACGGATGTACCTACTACAGCAGCTTTCTTAGATGATATGAAAGATATGGGTTACAAATTCGCTTTCAAAGGTGGATTGTCATTCAGTTTGGGTGATATTCGTATTCCAGAACAAAAAACGCAATTAATTGCTGATGCTCGTGTACAAGTAGAAGGTATTTCTATGAACTATAACATGGGACTTATTACAAATAACGAGCGTTACAATCAGGTAATTGATATTTGGACATCTGCCAATGCACAATTAACAGAATTAGCTATGAAAAATATCCGTGAAGACCAACAAGGTTTCAACTCGGTATATATGATGCTTGACTCTGGTGCAAGGGGTTCTAAAGAACAAATTCGTCAGTTAACTGGTATGCGTGGATTAATGGCTAAGCCGAAAAAATCGACTGCAGGTGGTGGTGAAATTATTGAAAATCCAATTCTTTCTAACTTTAAAGAAGGTTTATCAATTTTAGAATACTTCATTTCTACTCACGGTGCACGTAAAGGATTAGCGGATACGGCTCTTAAAACTGCCGATGCAGGATATTTAACAAGAAGGTTACATGATGTATCTCAAGATGTTATTATCAATTCTGTAGATTGTGGAACATTAAGAGGTGTTGAAGTTTCAGCATTAAAGAAAAACGAAGAAATAGTAGAAACCTTAGGAGAAAGAATTTTAGGACGTGTGGCCTTACAAGATGTTGTAAATCCATTTAATTCTGAAGTTTTAATTCATGCAGGTGAGCACATTACAGAAGCAATTGTTAAAGCTGTTGAAGCTTCGCCAATTGAAAAAGTAGAAGTTCGTTCAGCATTAACTTGTGAAGCTAAAAAAGGAATCTGTACAAAATGTTACGGTCGTAATTTAGCTACTGGTAAAATGGCACAAAGAGGTGAAGCTGTCGGTGTAATTGCTGCACAGTCAATTGGAGAGCCAGGTACACAGTTAACACTTCGTACGTTCCACGTTGGAGGGGTTGCAGGGGGTATTTCTGAAGAAGCAGGAATTTCTGCACGTTTTGCTGGAAAATTAGAAATCGAAGATTTAAAAACTGTAAAAGGAGAAGATGCTGATGGTAACGCTATCGATATCGTAATTTCTCGTTCTACCGAATTAAAATTAGTTGACGTTAATACAGGTATTTTATTAAGTACACATAATATTCCTTACGGTTCTACAATTTTCGTTAAAGACGGAGATAAAGTAGAAAAAGGAGCAACAATCTGTAAGTGGGATCCTTATAATGGTGTAATTGTATCTGAATTTACAGGTAAAATTGCTTATGAAGATTTAGAACAAGGACAATCATTCATGGTTGAAATTGATGAGCAAACAGGTTTCCAAGAAAAAGTAATTTCTGAAGGACGTAACAAAAAATTAATCCCAACATTACATATTTATGGTAAAGATGGAGAATTAATTAGATCATACAATTTACCAGTAGGGGCACACCTTATGGTTGATAATGGCGAGAAAATTAAAGCAGGAAAAATTCTTGTTAAAATTCCTCGTCGTTCATCTAAAGCAAGTGATATTACAGGAGGTTTACCAAGAATTACCGAGTTGTTAGAAGCTCGTAATCCTTCAAACCCTGCAGTAGTTACTGAAATTGATGGTGTAGTTACTTTCGGAAAAGTGAAAAGAGGTAACCGTGAGTTATCAATTGAATCTAAATTCGGAGATGTTAAGAAATATTTAGTGAAGCTATCCGCTCAAATCTTAGTTCAAGAAAATGACTTCGTAAGAGCAGGAACGCCTTTATCAGACGGAGCAATTACTCCAGAAGATATCTTAAGAATTCAAGGGCCATCTGCTGTACAACAGTACTTGGTAAATGAAATTCAAGAGGTGTACCGTTTACAAGGGGTAAAAATCAATGACAAACACTTCGAAGTAGTGATTCGTCAAATGATGAGAAAAGTAAGAATTCAAGATCCAGGAGATACATTATTCTTAGAAGATCAATTAGCACATACTTCAGACTTCATTTTAGAAAACGATAAGTTATACGGAATGAAAGTTGTAGAAGATGCTGGTGACTCTTCAAGCTTAAAACCAGGACAAATTATTTCTCCAAGAGAATTAAGAGATGAAAATTCATTATTAAAACGTGAAGATAAAAACTTAGTTTCTGCAAGAGATGTAATTACGGCTACTGCAACACCAGTTTTACAAGGTATTACAAGAGCATCGTTACAAACAAAATCATTCATTTCTGCGGCATCGTTCCAGGAAACAACTAAAGTATTAAACGAAGCGGCTGTTGCTGGTAAAATTGATACATTAGAAGGATTGAAAGAAAATGTAATTGTAGGTCACAGAATTCCTGCTGGAACAGGTATGAGAGATTACGATAACATTATTGTAGGTTCTAAAGAAGAATACAGCGAATTAATGGCTGGAAAAGAAGAATTTAATTACTAATTCTTTTTCTTAATATACTAAAAAGGCCTAACAGATTTTTTTCTGTTAGGCTTTTTTTTAAATCAAAAGGTTTTTGTATTATTGCATTACACGAAAGTCGAAAGTCAAAAGTATAATAAAAAAGCTTACATTCTCTTATATGCCTTATATGTTTAATTTAAAAGTAGAAATTTACAATTTACAATTCACCTAACACCCAATAAAAATGGAAAACAACAACCAAGAAGGCCAAATCAATATTGAACTAGACGAAAAAGTAGCAGAAGGAACCTATTCCAATCTAGCCATAATCAACCATTCGAATACCGAATTTGTATTAGATTTTATTGCTTTAATGCCAGGCGTTCCTAAAGCAAAAGTAAAATCTAGAATTATATTAACGCCACAACACGCCAAACGCTTATTAAAAGCATTAAACGAAAACATTCATCGTTTCGAAAGTACACACGGACAAATAAAAGAGGAAGAGCATCCGCCCATACCTTTAAATTTTGGACCAACTGGTCAAGCATAAATTTAAAACGCCTCAATAATTGGGGCGTTTTTTTTTGTTTTTGTTTGCAAATTCATGCTTTAACTGACAGTATAATAATTATTTGAAAAAAAACATGAATTATTGTTGTTTTTTAAAATTTTTAAATATATTTGTCAATTACACATATCAAACTAAATTACTTATTATGAAAAACAATTACGATTCGGTTGTTTCCTGTAATTCCTCAGGAACACCACAATCTCAAAAACAAGAGAGCACATCGTACACCGCTACAAAACGAAACTGGCTTTCATTTGTAACAGTGTTTGTAGCTTTACTTTCTTTTGTTTTTGTTCAAGGGCAATCATCATCTGCCAATTACACTTTTACATCAGGTGTTAGTACTTTAAACTCGATGACGGGTGCAACAACTTTAGTTACAGGTAATAATGATAACTGGGGAAGTTCCGTATTTCCAATTGGATTTAATTTCGTTTATATGGGGAACATTTATTCTCATATAAGTGTCAATAGTAACGGTCAAGCAAGATTACATGCTAATAGTGCAGCGACTGCAATCGGATCTTCAGCTATTAGTGCATACGCGGCTTCAACAGTTACATTAGCTCCTATGGCTGGAGATAATGAAGTTAATAATGGGATGTCTTATTTGGTTGTGGGTTCAGCACCAAATAGAAAATTAATAATAGAATGGAATCAATTTTACGCATCTAATACAGACATAACTACTTCTGGTAATATGCAATTGGTTTTAAATGAAAGCACTGGTGTTTTTGAGTTTTTATATGGAAGTATATTAAATTCAAGTACTTCAAGTGTAACTAGATCAATTTTTCATAGTTCAAGTAATATTGCTAATTCATCAGATTTTATTACTGTTGGTGTTCCATCAACTCAAAATACTACTACGACAACTCCTACAGTCAATACGTTTGCCGCTAGTGTACAAATAGCTAATTTAGCTAATACTTTTTATACCTTTACACCACCGGTGGCTTTAGCGCCAAGTGCATTAACATTTAGCGGAGTAACAGGTGGAACTACTACTTTAAACTGGACAGATAATGCTACTAATGAATTAGGTTATTTTGTGTACCGTTCAACGGATGGTATTACATATACTTTAGTAAATACATCAGCCGCTAATACTAGTACATATGCGGCTACAGGCCTTACTTTTGGAGCTACTTATTATTGGAGAGTTGCGGCATTTACTGAAGGTGCGGTTAGTGCAAATTTAGAAGGCACTCAAGCTACCCCATCAGGTACTCTAACGGGAACTAAAACTGTTGGTACGGGTGGTGATTATGCAAATTTAACTACTGCTTTTGCCGCTATTAATTCAAACGGATTAGTAGGTAATATTAATCTAGAATTAATTACAGGTTATCCAGTAACACCAGAAACATTTCCTATAGTAGGACCTACAGGTGGAGCAGGGGCTGGGTATACAATTAATGTATATCCTACAACAGTAGCTACACCTTTAACTATTTCTAATGCTACATCATCTTCTATTTTTGATTTAAATAGCACAGCAAAATTAACAATTGATGGACGTGTAAATCAAACAGGTACAACTTCTGTTATGACAATTGCTAACTTAGCGCCAGGTGGAGCTACAGCATCAACTACAGCAACAGGTTCTTCTATAGCAGCATCAACATTTACTGTCGGAACATTAACAGCAGGTTCAGGACCATTTTTAATTGGTCAAACACTTTCAGGAACGGGCGTACTTCCAGGTACTGTAATTACAGGATATGGAACTGGAACCGGTGGCGCTGGAACATATACGCTAAACAACAGTACTAATAATGTATCTGCAATTGCCTTAACAGGAACCTCTACTGGAGGTGCAAATGCCATTATGTTTACTAATGATGCCAATAACAATACCTTAAAATATCTAGATATTAAAAGTGCTAACCTTTCTACAACAGGAGGTTCAGTGTATTTTGGTGCTGGATTGTTTTCAGGTAATGACAACAATACTATCAATAACTGTACCTTTACAGCAAATGCTGCAACGGCAGTGGTTACAGGTTCTCAAACGACAACTGCTATAACTGTATCTGCAGTTACTAGTGGTTTTGTAGTTCCGGGAGCTACTGTTTCAGGAACAGGTGTTACTGCAGGTACAATTATCACGGTAGCAGGAACAGGGACAGGTGGAAATGGAACGTATACAGTAAATGCATCTGCAACAGTTGCGTCAACTGCATTAACACTTACTAACTTCCCAGCGAATGCTATCTATTCAGTAGGTACAAGTGCTGCGGTAGATAATAGTGGAAATACAATAGATAACAATCAAATTTCTGATTACTACAGTCCAATAAGTGCTACCAACGGTATTGCACTTGCTTCAACAGGAAACTCAACGTGGACAATTACCAATAACAAATTATTCCAAACCGCAACCCGTTTATATACTACAGCTAATACGCACAATGGTATTAATATTGGTTCTGGAGGTGGATACACCATTACAGGTAACACTATCGGTTATGCTAATGCATCTGGAACTGGAACAACTAATTTATTAGGTAACTCGCTTCTTCTTACTGGTTTTCCTTCTTCTTATGTTACTTCAGGTACAGCAACAGCAACTCGTTATACAGGTATGACTTTAGGTTTTACAGCAGGTGCTGCAATTTCTAACATTCAAGGAAATACAATTGCTGGTTTTGCATTATTTACTTCAAGTGGTGCATCTACTACAAATGGTATATGGGCAGGTATTAACGTAACTTCTGGAAATGCAAATATTGGTACTACTACAGCTAACACAATTGGAGCAACTACAGGAAACTCATCTGTTTATGCAGCTTGTACAACAACTGGTGGTCAGGTAGTAGGTATTTACGCTACAAGCACAGGAACTGTAACTATTCAAAACAATACTATAGGTGCTATTGATGCTGTGGGAACTACAGCATCAATTAGTGGTGGATTTACAGGAATTGATACAGCTGGAACAGCTGGTGTATTCAATATTAGTAATAATACGATAGGAAATACTACTACTGATAATATTAGAACGGGTTTTACTGCTACTCCTCTTTCAAATTCATCGGGTGTACTAGCTTCAACAACGGGTGCAACTGCAATAGCATTAGGAATTAGAAGTACGGCAACAGGAAATACTTTAGTCGTATCAAACAATACCATTCGTGGTATAGCCGTTTCAGGAACAGTAACTGCTGTTACAGGTATTATTACGTCTGGATCAATGTCAGGAACAACGCCTTCTGTTAATGTTTCTACAAACAGTATCGGTACATCTGCTCTTGGATTTGTAAGATATGTTTTTGCAAATTCAGGAACCTTAACAGGATTAAGTGTAGCGAATACTCTTGCAACAACGCACAATATCACCAATAATGATTTTCAAGGAATTACTCATGCTGTTGCAGGTACACACTCTCAAACATATATTAACCTTACTGGAGCTACAGTAGCCAATAATATTGCTACCGTTTCTGGTAATACTTTTACCAATTTAAATGTAAATACTACAGGTTCAGTAACGTTTATTTCTCACAGTTATTCTGTTGCAGCAACAGGTACTCAAAATATTACTAACAATAATATTGTAACTGCATTTAATAAGTCTAGTGCAGGTGGAGGAATTACAGGGTTTACTTCTAATGGATCATCAGCTACAGGCGCTATAAGTACTATTACAAATAATAATTTTTCAAATATTACTACAACAGGCGCTACAGCTATAACAGGTATTAATAATACTGACGGTTCTAGCTCTGGTGCAACACGAACTGTTACTGGTAATACATTTAATAACTGGACAACAGGTGCGGGTGCAATTACTGGAATGAACTTTGGTTTTTTTGGAGGAACTTCTTCATTATCAAATAATACAGTTACTAATTTAACTGGTCAAAGTTCAATTATAGGTATTACCATTGGATCATCTGGTAACTTAGCCAACCCATTAAATATTGCAAATAATACCATTACGGGTTTATCATCTACAGGAATAGGTGGCTCAGTTACTGGTTTAACATGTGCAAATACATCGCCGGTTGTTAATATTAATGCTAATACTATTAATACATTATCATCATCAGGTGCTTCATCAACTGTGTTAGGTTTAGCTGTTACAGGAGCCACCTTAACAAATGCATTCCAAAATACAATTCATACTTTATCTGGTTCAGGAGCTACATCACCATTAGTACATGGTATGCAAGTTTCTGGTGGAACAACTGTAAATATGTACAGAAATAAAGTATATGGTTTATCTCAAAGTGGTGCAATTACTAGTGCTTTACTTACAGTCAATCCTGTAAAAGGTATTTTATTGTCAGGAGGAACAACTGTGAGTACTTATAATAATATTATTGGTAGTTTAACAGCACCAAATGCAAGTTTACCAGATGCTATCCACGGTATATCTGTTTCTTCAGCTGCTGCAACTTCAGCGCAAAGAGTGTATAACAACTCGGTTTATTTAGCAGGTAGTGGTGGAGCAAACTTTGGAGGTACAGGTATTTTACATACCACAAGTACAACAGCTACAACTGCTTCGTTAGATTTACAAAATAATATGATTTTCAATAACCTAACACCAACAGGTACAGGTTTAGCTGTTGCTTTTAGAAGAACTAGTGGAATTGCTTCTACATTAGCAAATTATGCAGCAACATCAAACAAGAATTTATTTTATGCAGGAACTCCGGGTGCTAGTAATTTAATTTACAGTGACGGAACAATGGGTGCACAAACTATGGCACAATATATTGCAGGAGTATTTACTGCTGGTACAATAGCGCCTCGTGATGCAAATTCATTTACAGAAACTGCTTTTGTTCCAGCAACTTTCTTTACTTCTACAACAGGTTCAGACGCTACCTTCTTAAAACCAGCTGCTGGTATTTCGACTCAAGCAGAAGGTGGAGGAAATCTAATTACTATAACAAGTCCAGATTTTAACGGTGTTTCTCGTCCAGGAGGTTCAGGTACAGGTTATGATATAGGTGCATGGGAATTTGATGCGATTTCACCAAGTCCAGCTTTATCAAATTTATTGATGACACCAATGGGTAAATTTTGTCCAAATATAGCAAGAACAGTTACTGTTACTGTTACTCCAGTATCTGGAACTATTGCTAGTGTTGTAATTAATTATAGTATTAATGGAACAGCACAAACACCAATAACCATGACAAATACATCTGGTAATGATTGGTCGGGTGTTATACCAACTGTTACTCCGTCTAACGGAACGGTAACTTGGTCGGTTACAGCAACCGATTCTAACTCATTAAATAAAAATCAAGAAGGTGTTTCATATACAGATGAAGGATTTAGTAATGATATTATAACAATAACACCTTCAGTTCCTAATTTTTGTGGTACAGGTGGTGATGTTACATTAAATGCAAGTTCTTCAATTACAGGTGTAGTTTACACATGGGAATCATTAACAAGTGGTACTGCATTGAGCACTACAACAGGAGCTTCAATAACGGCTACAATTTCAGCTACTACTGATTTTAAAGTAACCGGAACACCAAATAATGGTGGTTGTCCTTCTGTAGCGTTTATTTCTGTAGGTGTGTATCCTTTGCCTACTGCTACGGTTACTACATCAGCTAATGGAGTATGTCCAGGAACTAGCGCAACTATCAATTCAGGATTAAGTGCGGGGAATTTTACCGCAACTTGTATAACAGCACCAACGGCATTAAGTACAATTCCATCTAATGGTGTAGTATTATGCGAAAATGGAGCAGCTGTTGCTGGTACAGGTAATGTATCAGGTATTGATGATGGTTATTGGAATGCAAAACCAATAGGATTTAACTTTAACTTTTTTGGAACCATTTATACTACGTTAAATATTGCCACTAATGGTACAGTTAATTTTGGCGCAACTGGTTCAACATTATATTCTTTTACTGGAGGTTTTCCAAACACAGCTAATCCTGCGAGTACAATTGCAGTATGTGCTAGAGATTTAAAATTTGATAATTCTACAGTTGGAGTAGATAAAGGAAAAATAGCATATTGGACAGAAGGAATTGCTCCTAATAGAAGATTTATAGTACAATATGCAAATGCTCCATTATGGTGCTCAACTAATGCAACAGATGGTAGAAATTCTGCAGAGTTGGTATTATATGAAACAACGGGAATTATTGAAATTAGAGTTATTAGTGCTACAAACCAATTAGCTACAACATGTTCATTTAATAATGATTCAAGAAATAAATATATTGGTCTTCAGGATCCAACAAAAACAATTGGTGCAACTGCTCCAAACTGCACAACAAATGCAGCAAATTTCTGGAATGGTGTATCGAATGAAATAACTACTCCTTTAGCTTGGAGATTTTCACCACCGGCAAATTATAATACAACATGGACGGCTACTGATGCCAATGGGACAACTACAATTGCAACTGGAACAAATATTTTCTCTCAATCTGTAGCGCCAGTAATTACTACAACGTATTCTATTTCTTATACGAATCAAACTACGGGTTGTACAAATGCCCCAGGTTCGGCTCAAGTATTAATGAATATTTTAAATAATACTCCACCTACAGGTGTAAACACAATAGCTAGTGCTACTACAATTTGTTTGGGTACTAGCGTAAACTTAAGTATCGATTACACAGGAAGTAATGATGGTTTAGCTTTCCAATGGCAATCTAGTATTGACAATGGAGGTTCGTGGCAAGATGTTGCATCTGCAACAGCTACTACTTTAACAGTTACACCAGCTGCTGCCACTCAATATCGTTGTAAGATTGTTGCTTGTGGAGGAACTCCTGGATATTCAAGTATAGCTTCAGTAGTATTTAACAATAACATTACTGCAACAACACCAGCTACTCGTTGTGGAACAGGTACCGCGAGTATTCAAGCTACAGCCAACACCGGATCAACAATTAAATGGTATACAACTGCAACAGGTGGTACTTCTGTAGGAACAGGTTCGCCATTTGTTACGCCACAATTAAGTACTTCGGCTACTTACTATGCTAGTGCAGAAACAGTAAACTCAAGTAATTCATATGTAGGTCTTGCATCAGATTTAAGTTCAAATTTATCATCTCTTGGAGCTTACGGCATGTATGTAGCTTCAGTTAATAGTACAACTATTAATTCAATAGATATTTATCCATCTACCGCAGGTACTCTAAATATTACACTTAGCAATAATTTAGGTGGTTTAGTAATAAGTCAAGCATTTACAATAGATGCTTCGGAAATTAGTACATCAGTAGTTAAGACACTTAATTTAACAGGATTCGTTGTTCCAGCGGGAGCAACAGGTTGGGTTTTAAGTTATGATTTAGCAATTTATAGAGGAGGAGGTACCTACGTATATCCATCTACTGTTAACGGATTCTCAATTACAGGTAACACTATTGATGGTAATAATTTAACCTCAGGATCACGTTATTATTTCTATAATTGGAATGTAAATACTAGTGCGGTTTGTGCTTCTTCAAGAGTTGCAGTTCCAGTAACTGTTAACCCGGCACCAGCGTTAACGTTAAGTAGCGCAAGTACAACAATTTGTGCGGGGGTTGTAACTACTGTTCCTGTAACTGTAACATCTACTTTATCAGATTTTGATACTTATGATTTGTCACCTTCATTAGGTGCTTCAGGAGATAGTATAAATGGTTGGGTGTTTAATCCAACAGCAACTACAACATATACATTAACTGCGAATCAAACTTCTGGTGGACAATGTGTTAATACGGCTACATTTACTGTAACAGCTAACCCATTACCAGTGGTTGTTGCAAATGCTCCAAGTGCAGTATGTATTGGATCTACAGTAGACTTAACAGCTACTGCTGTAACAACTGGTACAACTGCAGGTTTAACCTATAGTTATTTCACAGATGCTTCAGCTACAACAGTATTGGCAAATCCAAATGCAGTTGCAAGTTCTGGAACGTATTATATTAAAGGTACAAATTCTAACGGTTGTGTTGCAATGGCATCAGTAATAGTAACAGTAAATGCTTTACCAAATGTAGTAAGTGTAAACCCAACAACGGTTTGTGCGCCAACTACTGTAAATCTTACAGCATCAGGGGTAACAACAGGTTCTGATTCAGGATTAACATTTACATACTTTACGGATTTAGCGGCTACTACTACTTTAACTTTACCAAGTGCTGTTAGTACCTCAGGTACCTATTATATTAAAGGGACAAATACTAATGGATGTTCAGTTATAGCTCCAGTTACAGTAACTATTAATCCACAACCGGTATTAACAATTACTAACCCAGCCTCTGTTTGTAGTCCATCTACTATAGATATTACAGCAAATGCAATTACCGCTGGTTCGGATTCAGGAATAACATTATCGTATTGGTCAGATAGTTCGGCAACTACTGCTTTAACAACAGCTAGTGCGGTAACCACTTCTGGAACGTATTACATCAAAGCAGTTAATAATGCAAATGGCTGTGAAAAAATTATGCCTGTAACGGTAACAATTAATGTTGCAAATACACCAACAGGAACTGCTTCTCAAGTATTCTGTGGTTCGGCTAATTTATCGCAATTAGTTGCTACGGGTAGTAATATCAAATGGTACAATGCTGCTACAGGTGGTACAGAATACCCTGCTTCATTATTGCCTTTAGTTGGGTTAACAAATGGAACTATATATTATGCTTCACAAACAGTTAATGGTTGTGAAA
This sequence comes from Flavobacterium sp., assembly GCF_044360715.1. GTDB lineage: Bacteria > Bacteroidota > Bacteroidia > Flavobacteriales > Flavobacteriaceae > Flavobacterium. The sequence continues at coordinate 37,551 of NZ_JBIKJY010000004.1, read as the reverse complement.
GTACGACTAGATTTGCAGTAACTGCTGTTGTGAATCCAATTCCTACAGCACCAAATGCATCTGCTCAAACGTTCTGTAGTGCACCATTAGTAGCTAATTTATTACCTAATGGCTCTGCATTTACATGGTATGACGCAGCTACTGCTGGAAATGTCTTAAGTTCAACAGCACCATTGGCAGCAGGAACGTATTATGTTTCGCAAACAGTTAATGGTTGTGAAAGTACTAGAACAGCTGTTATTATAACAATTACACCAATTGCCGCTCCAACAGGTGCTGCTACACAAACTATTTTTGGAGGTGTAGGACCTGATGCAATAATTGAAGATATTTCTGTATCAGGAACAAATGTAATTTGGTATCCAACTGCAGCTGACGCAGCAGCAGGAACAAATGCAATTGCTGCAGGAACTCAATTAGTTGATGGAACTACATATTACGCAGTTTCAGTTGTGGGAACTTGTAGAAGTACTGCTTTAGCAGTTACGGTAACGGTTGTGTTAGAAAATCAAAGTTTTGATATCAAATCTTTAAAATACTATCCTAACCCTGTGGTTGATAAATTAACTATTAGTTATTCTAGTGAAATTACTTCAGTTCAAGTGTACGATATTAGTGGAAGACAAATTAGAAATATGAGTCCAAATAGTAATTTAGTTACTGTTGATTTATCTGATTTAGCTACATCAGTTTATGTAGTAAGAGTTTTTGCTAATGATACCTCAAGTGAATTTAAAGTTGTTAAAAAATAATAACTAGCTTATAATAAAAAAAGGGTCAATCTATACAGATTGGCCCTTTTTGTTTTATTTTAGCCCTATGAAAATGAGCGTTTGTAATAGAGAACAACTTTCGATAGTTCGTGATTTAGCGTATACTATTTGGCCATCCACTTATAGAGAGATTTTATCAAGTGAACAGTTAGATTATATGTTGCATAACTTTTATTCCGTTGCCAATTTAGAAAAGCAAATGGATAATGGGCAAGTATTTGAATTACTGTTTGAAGACACAAATGCTATTGGATTTGTTGCTTATGAATTAAATTGCAACTTTGAGAACTTCAGTCAGACATTAACTAAAATCCATAAAATTTATTTGTTACCAGAAACGCAAGGTAAAGGTTATGGTAAATTTATGATTGATGAAATAGTAAAAATCGCTAAAAGCAATAATCAGAAAGGTGTTTTTTTAAATGTGAACAAATATAACAAAGCAAAATTTTTCTATGAGAAATTGGGTTTTGTTATTTCAAAAGAAGAAGTAATTGATATTGGAAACGGTTACGTTATGGATGACTACGTAATGGAATATCTGTTCTAATGAAAACGCTTTTGCGTTAGTGGTTGTAGCGGCATCCTTTTTGTATTTTGTTGCCTGAGGTTCTCGAAGGTAACAAAATATAAAAAGATATAGCGGAAGACACGACCTGAAAGGGAACGCCCAAATAAAATTATCTATTTCGCTTGTCGTAATTTCTGCTGCCGTAATTGGTTTTCTTATCTCTTAAAATACTGGCATCTTCGGTTTTACTGGAAGGTTCAATAAGAGTATTTAATTCTACGATTTCTTTGTCGGTTAACGGGCGATATTTTCCAACTGGAACATCTAATGTAATGTTGATAATTCGGATTCTTTTTAATGAAGTTACTTCGTAATCTAAGTATTCGCACATACGACGAATTTGTCGGTTTAAGCCTTGTGTTAAAACAATTTTAAACACAAACTGACTCATTTTTTCTACTTTACATTTTTTGGTAATGGTGTCTAAAATAGGCAAACCATTGCTCATTTGATTAATGAAAGTTTCAGTAATTGGTTTGTCAACGGTAACAATATATTCTTTTTCGTGGTTGTTTCTGGCGCGTAAAATTTTGTTTACAATATCGCCATCATTGGTCATAAATATTAATCCTTCACTGGCTTTGTCTAATCTTCCGATTGGGAAAACACGTTCGGGGTAATTGATATAATCAACAATGTTGTCTGGAATGTTAAGATTGGTCGTACATTCAATTCCTGCAGGTTTGTGGAACGATAAATAAACAGGTTTTTTATTCGCGTTGGTTACTAATTCGCCATTCACACGAACTTCGTCTCCAGGAGCTACTTTCGTGCCTAATTCTGGAGATTGTCCGTTGATGGTGATTCTGCCTTCTTCTAATAACCGATCTGCTTCTCTACGAGAGCAAAATCCTGATTCTGACAAATATTTATTGATGCGTACTAATTGTTCTTCCATTAGGCAAAGGTAGTATTTTAGTTTAAATGTTTATGGGGTTTGTTTTGTTTAAAATTCCAATAAAAAAAATTCCAAATCCCAAATTTAAAACTTGGAGTTTGGAATTTTTAATTTGGTTTTTATATTGAGTAAAAGCCTAATATTTCGACTTTAAAACTTTCGAATTTTGGACCTTCGACTAATTCAATTACATTTTGGCGAAAATTTTATCCATTTTTTCTCTTTCTTCATCAGCTAAAACACTATCAACTAAAATACGTCCACTGTGCTCATCGGTTAAGATTTTCTTTCTACCTGCAATTTCCATTTGAGTTTGTGGTGGAATGGTAAAGAAAGAACCTGCAGAGGCACCACGTTCGATAGAAACAACTGCTAAACCGTTAACAACGCTATTTCTAATTCTGTCGTATGCTGCTAATAAACGAGCTTCAATTTTGCCTCTAAAATCATTAGATTTTTCAATTAAAAAGTTTTCGTCTTTTTCAGTTTCAGCCATAATATCACTTAATTCTGCTTTTTTATGTTTTAAGTGATTTTCTTTACTTTCCAGTTTGTCTTTTGTTTGATTAACAATTTCTTTTTTGTTTTCAAACGTAACTTTCATTTCTTTAATGTGCTTTTCAGCCAATTGAATTTCTAATTCTTGAAATTCAATTTCTTTAGATAAAGAATTAAATTCTCTATTGTTACGCACATTTTTTTGCTGTTCTGTATATTTTTTTATTGCTGCTTTGTGGTCATCAATATTGTTCTTTTTTTCTTTTGCTTGATGATCGATGTTGTTTAAATCGTCGTTTAATTTCTCTAAACGTTTAGATAATCCAGCTACTTCATCTTCTAAATCTTCAACTTCTAAAGGTAATTCTCCTCGTACGTTTCTTATTTCGTCAATTTTAGAATCAATTAATTGTAAGGCATAAATTGCTCTTAATTTTTCTTCTACGCTTAGTTCTTTTGTATTTGCCATATTGTTAAAAATATTTAACGGGATTTGTATTTAATTCTGATAAAATGATTGCAAAATTAGTGATTTTTTCTTTAAGAAAGTCAACAATATAATTTTTTGTATATCTTTCGCTTTCAAAATGGCCAATATCTGCTAAAAGTAGCTTATTTTCGGCTTCATAAAATTGGTGATATTTTAAATCGGCGGTTAAAAAAGCATCGGCTCCTGCTGCAATTGCATTTTTTATGGCAAAACTACCGCTTCCACCTAAAACTGCAACTTTTTTGATTTCCGTTGATAAAAATTGGCTATGACGAATGCCACCACATTCTAATTTTTCTTTCACAAATTGTAAAAAAGCGTTTGGTTTCATAGGTTGTTCCAATTCGCCAATCATACCTAAACCAATATTTTGATGTTCATTTTCGGTTTTGTAAATTTCATATGCCACTTCTTCATACATATGATTAGCAAATAATGCCTTTAATATGTTGTTTTGCAAGTGTTTTTCGAAAATTACCTCTATTTTTATTTCCTCTTCAATTTGTAAAATATGTTTTTCTCCAAGTACCGGATTGCTGTTTTCATTTCCTTTAAAAGAACTACTTCCAGCAGATGTAAAACTACAATTATCATAGTTGCCAATACTTCCTGCACCCGCTTCAAATAAGGCTTGTTTTACTTGGTTTTCGTTCTCCGGTTTGGTATAAGTTACTAATTTATAAATGAAATTTTGTTTAGGAATTAGAACTTTAGTATTCGATAAACCTAAAGCATCACAGAAAATTTTATTCACACCATTTTGATGATTATCTAATGCGGTATGAACGGCATAAATGGCAATATCATTTTTTATGGCTTTGATAATCGCTCTTTCTACATAATTTTTTCCTGTTATTTTTTTTAATCTAGAAAACAAAATAGGATGGAAGCAAACTACTAAATTACATTTTTTAGAAATGGCTTCTTCAATAACTTCTTCCAAAGCATCGTGACAAACCAAAATGCCAGTAATATCATTGCTGTGACCAACTAAAAGCCCAACATTGTCAAAGTCTTCAGCGTAAGCCAAAGGAGCCAGTTTTTCAAGATGTTTTGTAATTTCAGATAATTGCATTTTTCGTATTAGTAATTTTGTATTTTTCAAAGATAAAAAATGCAATTGATTTTAAATATAATTTAGTTGAAAATTAATTCGTACGATTTTTGTACATTTGTTTATCTAATTCTATGGGATACTTTTGTAAATCATTATTTAGATAAATAACTATGATGGTAATACGAAAACTACTTTTTCCGCTTGGAGTTGTATATTGGTTAGTCACTTTTATTAGAAATTGGCTATACGATTTAGGTATTTTTACTTCAAAATCATATGATTTACCGATTATAGCAATTGGAAATTTAAGTGCAGGTGGCACAGGTAAAACGCCTCAGACAGAATACATTATTCGATTATTAAAAAACACTTATAAAATTGCTGTTTTAAGTCGTGGTTATAAACGAAGTACAAAAGGTTTTCTATTGGCAAATGATGTTGTTACGTCTTCCGAACTAGGTGACGAGTCGTTTCAAATGTATTCAAAATTTCCTGAAATTTCCGTTGCCGTTTGTGAAGACAGACAAACAGGAATTGAAAACTTAATTTCGAAAAGCAATCCAGATATTATTTTGTTAGACGATGCGTTTCAGCATAGAAAAGTAAAAGCAGGTTTTTATATTTTGTTAACGTCTTATGATGACTTGTTTTCAGATGATTATATTTTACCATTCGGAAATTTACGAGAAAGTGCTATCGGTAAAAAGCGAGCCCATGTAGTTGTTGTAACAAAATGCCCTCAAAATATTAAAGAAAAAAACAAAGATGAAGTAAAGCTTAAATTAAACGTAAATGTGCCCGTTTTTTTCACTTCAATTGACTACGATTCTGATGTGTTTAGTACAGAAAATAGTATTTCGGTTTCAGATATAATTTCTAAAGAAAAAATTATTGTTGCAGGAATTGCTAAGCCAAAATATTTTGTTGATTATTTAAATTCTGGTGCTGATAACGTTATCATATATCCAGACCATCATAATTTTTCAGATGCAGAAATTTCAGAAATAAGTGAACTTTCAAAAGATAAAATTATTGTTACTACAGAAAAGGATTTTATGCGTTTAAACAGAAAAATACACTCGAGTAACTTATTTTATTTGCCTATACAAACCAAATTCAACTCAGATAAAGAGCAATTTGATAGTTTAGTTACAAATTGGGTAAAAAGTTATACTACGTAATCACTTATTACGCTGTAAAAATACTCTGGATTAAAAGGTTTTGTAATTACTTCATTCATACCAAAAGATAATAACATTTCTTTGTTTTCGTTTAATGAAATAGCGGTTAAAGCAATTATTGGTGTTGTTTTGTCAAATTTTCTAATTTCTGCTGTAGCCTCGGTTCCGTTAATTCCTGTTAAGTGAACGTCCATTAAAACCAAATCAAAGGTGTTATTTTGCATTTCAACAATTGCCTCTTCGCCGTTGTCAATTATGGTACAAACCATACCTTTATTTTCCACCATTTTTTTGGTTATCATTTGGTTGATTTTGTTGTCTTCAACCAATAAAACGGTTTTGTTTTTTAAATTGTCGTAAGAAGTTACTTTCTTTTTCTCGTGATTTAAAATAATTTCGGCATTTGATTTTCCGAAATTTAAATCGAAATACAATTTTGTTCCTTCGTTTACTTTGCTTTCTAAATGAATTTCGCTGCCTAATAATTCAATAATTTTCTTGACGATAGAAAGTCCTAAACCCGTTCCGCCATACGTTCTGTTTATTTCTACTGAACCTTGCGAAAAACTATCGAAAATATTGGCAATTTTGTCTTCTGGTATTCCGATTCCGTTATCTTGAATTATGAAATTCAAAGTTACCGTATCGTTTTCTTCTTTTATGGTTTTTACCGAAAGCGTAACCTTGCCGTTTTTAGTGAATTTAATAGAATTATTGATTAAATTTATTAAAATCTGAGATAATTTTGTAGGATCGCCAAGTAAATTTTTGTGGTTTTCTAAATCTAATTCTAATCTGAAATCAATATTGTTTTGTTCAATAAAACCATTGAACGATTCACGAATATTTTGAATTAATTCTTCTAAATTGAAATTAATTCGCTCAATATGTATAGTGTTCGATTCCAATCTGTTTATCTCCAAAATATCATTAATAAAACTTAAAAGATAATTTCCAGAAAACTCTAACGATTTTAAATAATTTAATTGTGTCGATTTTGGATTTTCTTGTAAAAGCAAATGCGTAATTCCGTTTATAGCATTTAATGGCGTTCGTAACTCGTGACTTACCGTAGATAAAAACTCCGAACGGGCATTTGATGCTAGCTCTGCTTTTTCTTTTTGTTCCGTTAATTCCTCGTTTTTTTCTTGTAAAAGTTTATTCGTAACGGTTCTAATTTTATTGTTCTTGTATAAAGAAAAACTCAATAGAGATAAAATGGCAATTAAGACAATGCTCATTATACTTATCAGTTTATTAAACCGAATGGATTTTAATTGGTCGTTTTTTTCTTTTTCCAGTTTTTCAACAATTTCTAACTGATTGTCGTGCTCTTTTTTATTGATAAGTAAATCCGTATTGGCAAGACTAGAGTTGTTTTTAATCTCATTTAAAGTTAAAAATTCTTTTAAATAAAAATTGGATAATTTATAATCTTCTTGTTTTTCACTAATTAAAATAAGGTTATTTAATATTTTCTTTTTAGAAATTCCGACCGTATTATTTTCTACTAATTTTAATGCTTTTTTTGAGAAATCTAATGCCTTTTCATACTCTTCCTGCGAATAATAAATTTTACTAAGCTGATAAAGCGCTTCAATTTTACTTGGTTCTATATCTCTGCTCGTATTGGCAATATTATCAAACACAAGAATGGCTTCTTCTAAATTATTGTTGGCTTTTAAAGTTAACCCTTTCTGAAGTTCAATTAACACTAAAGTATTGTTTGAATTGATTGCATTGTAAATGGAATACGATTTGTTGAAATATAATTTTGCAATCTTAAAATTTCTTTTTTCTAAATATAAGGTTCCTAATGCGTAGTTGATTTTAGCGACTTTAGAAGTACGAACTTGATTGATTTCATAGTAATTAGAACATTTTATGAAGTTAACAATAGCTTCATTAAAATTGTTGGTTTCTAAATACAAGCTTCCTAAAAAATAATAGCAATCGTATAGTTTTTCTTGATTTTTGTATGCTTTAGAATACTCAATAGCTTTCTGAGCGTACTTTATGGCATCTTTAGAATTGTATTTTTCTTCAAAAGAATAATTGGCTAATTCTAAAAAATAGGTAATGCTATCAGTTTTGTTTTCCTTTGTCTGAGAAAAAGTAAATAGTGAGAAAAAAGTAAGTAGAAAAAGGAGTTTTTTCATTATTTAGTATTCAAAACCTATATTAATATTGTTAAAATTAGTATTTATTTTTCGATAAAAAAAGAATTAAATCAATTATACGAGAAGAATATCCAATTTCATTATCATACCATCCTACAATTTTAACCATTTTGTCAATTACAGAAGTGAGTTGCGCATCAAATACACACGAATTTTTATTACCGATAATATCTACCGAAACGATTGGGTCTTCGGTATAGGCTAAAATATTTTTTAATTCGTTTTCAGCAGCTTTTTTAAAGGCTAAATTAATTTCCTCAATAGTAATTTTTCGCTGTACATTAAATGTAATATCGGTTAACGAACCGTCAGGCACTGGAACTCGAATTCCACATCCGCCAATTTTTCCTTCCAATTCTGGAAAAATTTTGGTAATCGCTTTTGCTGCACCAGTCGAAGTTGGAATTATAGATTGCGAAGCACCTCGTGCACGTCTTAAATCTTTGTGTGGTTGGTCGTGCAAACTTTGGTCGGTAGTGTAGGAGTGAACCGTGGTAATATATGCTTGTTCAATACCACACAATTCTTGTATGATTTTAAGCATTGGTGCTGCGTTATTTGTAGTGCAGCTGGCATTTGATATGATAGTTTCCGAACCATCTAAAATATGTTCATTAACACCTAAAACAACAGTTTTTATTGTTTCGTCTTCAGGAGGCGCGGATAAAATTACTTTTTTCGCACCAGCTAAAATATGTAAACCAGCAGTTTCTGAAGATTTAAATTTTCCAGTCGACTCAATTACAAAATCGATATTTAGGTTTTTCCAAGGTAATTTAGAAATATCACTTTCGTGGAAAAATTGAAATTTTAAATCGTCAATTAGTAACGTTTCATTTTCGGTTGAAATAGAATGTTGTAAAACACCGTGAATGCTATCATATTTCAATAAATGACTCATAGTTTTTATATCCGCAATGTCATTTACAGCCACAACTTCTATGTTAGGATGATTGAGTAATAATCGGAAAACATTTCTTCCAATTCTACCAAAACCATTAATAGCGACACGTATTTTCATTTTTAGGTTGTTTGTTTATTTGTTAATTCGATTGGTTGTTGAAAAGGTTTACTTCTAAACAAAAAACAAATAACCGAATAAACTATTTTAGTGAATATGTTTTTCAGCATGATATGAAGAACGTACTAACGGACCACTTTCTACATGAATAAAACCTAATTCTTTACCAATTTTTTCGTATTTTTCAAATTGTTCAGGTGTGATGAATTCTTTTACGGGTAAATGTTTTTTACTTGGCTGTAAATACTGACCAATAGTCACTACATCAACTTTTGCGGCTCTTAAATCGTGTAAAGTTTGAATAACTTCTTCTTCTGTTTCGCCAAGTCCAAGCATAATTCCCGATTTTGTTCGGTTCAATCCTTGTTCTTTTAAATATTTTAAAACGGCTAAGCTTTTATCGTATTTTGCTTGAATACGTACTTCGCGTGTTAATCTTCTTACTGTTTCAATGTTATGTGAAACCACTTCGGGTGCCACTTCAATAATTTTGTCTAAATGCGATTCACTACCTTGAAAATCTGGAATTAAAGTTTCAAGTGTGGTTTTCGGATTCATTCTTCGTATGGCTTTTACAGTTTCCGCCCAAATAATGGTGCCCATATCTTTCAAATCGTCTCGATCAACACTTGTAATAACAGCGTGTTTGATATTCATAATTTTAATGGAACGAGCTACTTTTTCTGGTTCTTCCCAATCTACATTTTCAGGACGACCCGTTTTTACACCACAAAATCCACAAGAACGGGTACAAATATTTCCTAAAATCATAAAAGTTGCGGTGCCTTCTCCCCAACATTCTCCCATATTCGGACAACTACCAGAAGCGCAAATGGTATTTAATTTGTATTTATCAACCAAACCTCTAAGTTCAGTATATTTTTGACCAACGGGTAATTTTACACGAAGCCATTTTGGTTTTGGTGTAGGAGGAAATACACTTTCTGTTGCCATAATTTGAATATAAAATCTACCGCAAATATACAAAACGCATTAAAAACAAAACCTATTTTAAAGTGTTATTTTTCAATTGTAACATATTGCTAACTTTTGTTTAATTATTTTGATTTTAAAACTATTTTTAATCAAAAAACCACATAATGTAAGTGTTATGTGGTCTTTAAAATTTAATAAAATTCAGCTATTTCTATTCTGTTTCAAGCAAGTTAATTTGAATTGGAAGTCTTTTTTCACTTCTTACTACCTCGCCATTAACGCGACCTGGTGTCCATTTCTTTTTCATAGATGTTAAAACCCTAATGGCTTCTTTTTCTAATGCTTTATCTCCTTTACTTACCATTCTGATATCAGTCATTGAACCGTCTTTTTCTATCACAAAAATCATTTCAATAAACAATACCTCTTGATCAAAAGAATTTGGAACTTTATAGTTTTCAGCAATAAAAGTTCTGAACTTGTTAATTCCTCCAGGAAAGCTCGCTTCTGAACCTAATACGCCTTTAAATATACTTGTACCACTTCCATTTCCTGGCGTAGTTGTTGTGATTGGAGTAGTAGAAGTGCCTAACGGATTTCCAACAGGTCCCGGATTTCCATGTTCGCTACCATTTGGATTAAATGGTGTAGAAGGATCAGGGTTTTTGGGTTCAATTGGTGGTTTTACGTCTGTTTTATCCACAACAACTGGTGGTACTTTATTAGGTGTTAGATTTAATTTTGGTTTATTAGTTCCTTTAGTTTGAATTGCTTTTTCTGTTGGAACTTTAGGTGTAAATTTTACAATTGTTACAATTGGTGGCAGCACATTAGGTTCTGTTTTTACTATTGGTTTAGTTTCAGGAGTTGTAAATGAAAACAATCCAATTCCAAAAGCAATACATCCGAAAGTTAACAACATTGCTTTTATGGTAGTTGCGTCACTTTCTTTTCTTAATTGGTAAGCACCGTATGCTTTGTTTCTGTTTTCGAAAGCTATTTCCAACCAGTTTTCGTTTTGTACATTGAAGTTTGACATAATATATAGTTTTAAAGGTTACAACTTGTGTATAATTTAAACTATATGAAATAATCGTGCCAAAAAAACAGGTTTTGGACTAAAAAGATAAATTATTGTTATTTATTGCTAATAATTTCTGCTAATAATTTTTTAGCACGAAGCAATTTTATTTTGATGTTGTTCAGCGGTTCGTTCAATTGTTCTGCCATATCTTGATAGCTCATTTCTTGAAAGTAACGTAATTGTATAACTTCTTGATAGGCAGGTTTTAACTGTTTAATTTGTTGCAATAATTGCGATAAGTTTTGTTCGGTAATTAATTTATCTTCAATAGTTGGTGTGCTGTCTAAAACCTGATTGGCCAAACCATCTTCTTCATCTGTTATTTCTAAAAACAAAGTAGATTTTTTTTTGCGAAGCATATCAATATGGGCGTTTTTAGCAATGGCAATTAACCAAGTATTAAATCCAAATTCAGGGTTGTATGTGCTTATTTTATCAAATGCTTTAGCAAATGTTTCTATTACTATATCTTCTGTATCCGTTTCATTTTCGGTTCGTTTTAGCATATATCCGTACACTTCATTCCAATAAAAATCGAGAAGAAAAGTAAAAGCCACTTGATCGCCAAGTTTTGCTTTTTGAATGTTTTTGAGTATTTTCTCTTGTTTTACTTCCAATGTTCTGGTTTGTGTATCAAATTGGTAAAAGCTACTCGTATTTGAGTTATTAGTAAAATAATTTCAAAAATTGGATACCAAACAATAATATCTTTTTCTTTTAATTTAGCTGCGCCATAACCAAAAACTATCCAGTTAAAAACGTATCTAAAACCTAAAACGCTTGATACAATAATCCAATTATATTGGAAAGATAGTAAAATTACAGCCAAAACAATACAAGATAATTGTGAAATAAAATATAATGCAAGTTGCAACTTATTAAATTCTTTATAATGTTTTTTGGTAGATGTTTCTTTTCTTTTCTGATTTAACCATTCTTTAAAAGTCGTTTTTGGTTCAGAATATGTAAAACTTTCTGGACTATAACAAATGGTTGTATTACTTCTGTTTGCAGCCTCATTAATAAATAAATCATCTTCACCAGAGCGCACTCGAATGTGATTTATAAAACCGTTTACGTTGAAAAACTCTGATTTTTTATATGCTAAATTTCTGCCAATTCCCATATAAGGTTTTCCGATTTTTGCCCAAGAAAAATATTGGATAGCAGAAATTACTCCGTCAAAGCGAATTATTTTATTTAATACAGAACCTTTAATTTTATTATACGCACCATATCCTAAAACGATTGTTTTTTTGAATGAAAAGTGCGAGGTCATTTCTAAAATCCAGTTTTCAGATGTAATGCGACAATCTGCATCAGTAAACAATAAATATTCGTTTTTTGCAGCTTTTATACCTAAGGTTAATGCAAATTTTTTGTTTCCCCAAAAGGCTTCATTGTTTTTTACTTTGACTATTTTAACAAAAGAATATTGCTTTTCGTATTCTTCAAATAAGTCTAATGTTTCATCATTAGACGCATCATCAATAAGTACTAATTCGTAATTTGGATAATTTTGAGAAACTAAAATAGGAAGTTGTGTCACTAAATTTTCATATTCGTTTTTTGCCCAAACTAGTACAGAAACAGGTACGCTTTTTGGAGTTTCTTTCTTAGGTTTCAAAAATGAAAAACGGCTAAAAACAAACGATTGATAAACGAATTGAATGACAAAAAAAACTAAAAATGCAATAAAAAGTATAAATAATGTTGTTTCCATATTCTTTTAAAAGTTGTGCAAATTTACTCTTATTTGTTTACAATTTCAAGTTTAATTTTTATGAGCAATTCGTAAATTAAATCACGTTCACTTCTGCTTCAATGCTAATTCCGTATTTTTCAAAAATAGTTTTTTGAATATTTTGCGCAACGTTCCAGATTTCATTTCCAGTCGCATTTCCGTAATTTACTAAAACTAAAGCCTGCTTGGTATGAATTCCAGCGTCACCAAAACGTTTGCCTTTAAATCCAGCTTGTTCAATTAACCAACCCGCAGGTACTTTCACAAGTGTTTCTGAAACTGGATAATGTGGCATATCTGGATAATTTGCTTTTGCTTTTTCGTAAACTTCAATAGGAACTATAGGATTTTTAAAGAAACTTCCACTATTTCCTAATTCTTTCGGATTGGGTAATTTACTTTCACGAATGGCGATTACGGCTTTACTAACATCTTGAATGGTAGGATTTTTAAAGCCCATATTTTCTAATTCTACATCAATAGCACCGTAGGACGTATTTAGTTTGTGATTTTTTTTAGTTAGTTTAAAAACAACTGATACAATCACATATTGATTTTTTAAATCAGCTTTAAAAACACTTTCTCTATACCCAAACTTACAAGCAGCTTTGTCAAAAGTGGTAATTTCTTGCGTGTCAATTTTCATCGCTTCACAAGAAACAAATGTGTTTTTAATTTCTACGCCATATGCTCCAATATTCTGAATCGGAGTCGCACCAACATTACCAGGAATTAAAGATAAATTTTCAATTCCACCATAGTTTTTTTGGATGCAAAACTGTACAAATTCGTGCCAAACTTCGCCAGCATTACCTTTTACCCAAACAAAATCGTCATTTTCATCAACCACTTCAATGCCTTTATTATTGATGTGCAACACGAATGCATCGACATTCTGAGTTAAAAGCATATTACTTCCACCACCTAAAATAAACAGTTTTTTTTCTTGATTTTCTTTTAAAACACGTGCCAAATCCGAAATTGAATTCACTTCGCAAAATTCCGTTGCAAACGCTTCAATGCCAAAGGTGTTGTATTTTTTTAACGATTGTTGTTGTACGATATTCATATATTTAAGTGAATAGTAAATAATATTTTAATTTGATTTTGGCTTCGAGAGCCTATGTCAACTGGTGACTGAGGTTCTCGAAGTCACATTTTACTTCGTTTCTTATAAAGCTTTTCTCAACTCTTCCTCGCTAACAAATTCATTTTTAAAGAACGTTTGTTTTTCGTTTTTAACTACAATTACAACAGGTAAACCTTGGTAGCCTAATGCGTTAAATAATGATTTGTTTTTATCAGCATCAATTCTGTGAATAATTACTTTGTCAGCTAATTCTTTGCTAATTTTATCTAAATAAGGCCCCATTTTTTTACAAGGTCCACACCATTCTGCATAAAAATCAATTACAACCGTTTTATCTGAAATCATTAGTTTATTGTATGCATCTTGCGTCATACCAGACCAAACACCATTAGTTTTCGGGTTTGCTTTTTCCCAAGCCATATAACCGCCATCTAATTCGATAATGTTTTTAAAACCCAATTCCACTAAATGATTGGCTGCTTTTTTACTTCTTCCGCCACTCAGGCAATAAACAAAAACAGGTTTTGATTTATCTAAATTCGCTACTTGGTCATCAAAATCAGAGCCGTTCCAATTAGCATTTTTAGCATCTGCAATTTTTCCATTCACATATTCACCAGGTGTTCTAACATCTAAAATTTGCGCATCATCCGTTTTTGTAATAGTCGCTTTAAATTCTGCTGCATCTACACTTTTAAAGTTTTGACTATTTGTACAACTAATTGATAATGTTATAATTGCTGTTGCGATAATTGATTTTAAGTTTTTCATTTTTATTAATTGTTATGCAAAGATTCACGAAGAAATCGCAAAGTTTCGCTGAATTGTTTTTTTTTACAGTCTTAATGTTTAAGATTTGAAAATCTAAATATTAAATATTTTATAGCTTTTATGCGTCTGTTTTATAATGTTTTCCGTACGTTCAGGATGTGTGTCGGATATAAAAATTTGTCCAAAAACATCATTGTTTACCATATTCACAATTTGTTGTACTCTAAACGCATCTAACTTGTCAAAGATATCATCAAAAAGTAGAATCGGCAATGTTTTTGTATGTTTTTTGATGAAATCAAACTGCGCTAATTTCAAAGCAATTAAAAATGATTTTTGTTGTCCTTGTGATCCGAATTTTTTAACCGGAAAACCAGCAATGTTGAATAAAACATCATCTTTATGAATCCCACAAGTGGTATATTGCGTAATTCTGTCTTTTTGAAGATTTTGAGTTAGTAAGTTATCCAAATTTTCATCATAAAGTTGACTTTCGTATTCAATAGTTACTTTTTCGGCATTTTCTGAAATAACTTCATATAATTCTTGAAAAACAGGGATGAATTTTTCTAAAAAATCTTTTCTCTTGGTAAAAATTAGTTGTCCAAATTCCGATAATTGTTCGTTGTAAATACTCAAATTATCTGCATCAAAAACCTGATTTAAAGCAAAATACTTCAATAATGCATTACGTTGTTGTAACGTTTTCTGATAATTTATTAATGTGTTTAAATAAGAAGTATCAAAAGTAGAAATTACATTATCAATAAATTTTCTTCGGGTTTCGCTGCCTTCAATAATCAAATCGGTGTCGCTGGGCGAAATAATCACAATAGGAATCAAACCAATATGTTCTGAAAATTTTTCGTAAATTTTTCCGTTGCGTTTTAAAATTTTCTTTTGTGCTTTTTTGTAACTACAAATAATTTGTTCGGTACGATTTTCTTTTTCAAAAACCCCATCAATAACAAAAAACTCTTCACCGTGTTTGATATTTTGCGTGGAAAGTGGATTAAAATAACTTTTACCAACCGCTAAATGATAAATGGCATCTAAAATGGTTGTTTTTCCAATACCGTTTTTTCCAACAATAGCGTTTATTTTGCTTTCAAATTCAAATGAATTTTCGGCAATGTTCTTATAATTAAGTAAAGATAGTTTTTTTAAAATCACGTTTTTTTGGTTAAAAGTGGCAAAAATTACACTTTCGAGTACAAATGTAAGTTCAATTTTTAAAAATATAAATAAAAGCACTTTTAAATTTAAATAAAAAGTATATTTTTGCACTTCTAATAAAATTTTAGTTCAATGGCAACATATAATAAAAGAGGTTATAAATCACCAAAACCTGAAGTAGAAAAAGATCCAGCATTTGATACAAGTGTAGATGAAATTAATGTAAACGAAAACGAAAGTACTACTGCTGGCGTGTTTAATGCGTTAGATGAAACAGCAAATAAAACAGAAGAGTGGGTAATAAGAAACCAAAAAGCAATTTTAGGAGTTATACTAGCAGTTGCAATTGGTACATTAGCTTATATTTTATATGATAAATATGTTGCAACTCCAAGTCAAGAAGAAGCATTTAAAGAAATGAATCAAGCGCAAATGTATTTTCAAAAAGCGGTTGACGCTACAGAAAAACAAGATTCTTTATTTAAATTGTCTTTAAAAGGTGGTGAAGGTAAATTAGGTTTTGAAGGAATTATTTCTGAATATCCGGGTACAAAAGCAGCTAATTTAGCAGAATATTCTGCAGGAATGGCTTGTTTACATTTGAAAGATTTCAAAAAAGCAATTGAGCATTTAGATAATTTTTCTACAAAAGAATTAAATTTACACGCGTTGGCTATCGGTGCAAAAGGTGATGCAAATGCCGAATTAAATAATAATGAAGAAGCGTTGAAATTATACGTTGAAGCCGCTAATGTAGATGAAAATGATTTTGTGACGCCAAGATTTTTATTAAAAGCAGCTAATATGGCAATCGTTTTAAAGAGAAATGATGAAGCACTAGGTTATTTAAAAACAATCAAAGAAAAATATGAAACTTCTCAAGAAGGAAGTACAGTTGATATTTTAATTGCTTCATTGGAAAAATAATGGCAACCGAAAATAAAAATTTATCTCAATACGATAAAAATACAATCCCAAACGCGAAAGATTTTCGGTTTGGGATTGTTGTTTCAGAATGGAATGATACTGTAACTGAAGGGTTGTATAATGGAGTAATTTCAGCATTAACCGATTGTGGCGCCTTGCCAGAAAATATAAATCGTTGGAATGTTCCAGGAAGTTTTGAACTGATTTTTGGTGCCCGACAAATGCACGAAAAATTAGAGTTAGATGCTGTAATTGTTATTGGTTGCGTAATTAAAGGCGAAACGATGCATTTTGAATTTGTTTGCGAAGGCGTAACCCAAGGTATGAAAGATTTAAACTTACTTTATGATGTGCCTACAATTTTTTGTGTGTTAACAGATAATACCATGCAACAATCTATTGATAGAAGTGGAGGGAAACACGGGAATAAAGGTGTAGAAGCCGCAATTGCCGCAATAAAAATGATAGATTTGAATAAACGATATTAAATTTTAATAAAGTTAATTAAAACAAAAATCACGGGTTCCAATATGGTAATCTGTGATTTTTTATTTTTAAAATAACTATTTTGTTATTAACTTTTACAAATTTGTATTTTTTGAGATATAAAAATACGTTTTTAATTTCTTAAATTTGTAACATAACCAAAATAAAAAACAAAACAGATTAATGTCTGGAATCATTCAATTATTACCTGATCACGTAGCCAATCAAATTGCTGCTGGAGAAGTGGTGCAACGACCTGCTTCTGTAGTAAAAGAGTTGGTTGAAAATGCTGTTGATGCAAAGGCAACCGAAATTAAACTTATCGTAAAAGATGCCGGGAAAACGCTTATTCAAGTTATAGATAATGGCTTAGGAATGAACGTTACCGATGCGAGATTGTGTTTTGAACGTCACGCTACTTCTAAAATTCGTCACGCGGAAGATTTGTTTGCTCTTCATACAAAAGGATTTCGAGGTGAAGCTTTAGCGTCAATTGCTGCAGTCGCTCACGTAGAATTAAAAACCAAACAAGATCAAGAAGAATTAGGTATTCATATCATCATTGAAGGTAGTAAAGTAATTACACAAGATGTAGCTGTTTTGCCAAAAGGAACTTCGTTTTTAGTAAAAAATTTATTTTTCAATATTCCTGCGCGAAGAAATTTTTTAAAATCGGATAATATTGAATTAAAACATATTATTGACGAGTTTGAACGCGTAGCTTTGGCGCATCCTACAATTAGCTTTATTATGATTAGTAATGGTAGTGAAGTATTTAATTTACCAAGTTCTAATTATCGCCAGCGAATTGTAAATATTTTCGGAGGTAAAACAAATGAAAAATTAGTTCCTGTAACAGAAGAAACTGAAATATTAAAAATTACTGGTTTTGTAGGAAAGCCTGAATTTGCAAAGAAAAACAGATCAGAGCAATTTTTTTTGGTAAATAATAGATTTATACGAAGCCCATTTTTGCATCACGCTATTATAAATGCTTATGATGGCTTATTGCGAGATAATAATCAACCCAGTTATTTCTTGTTTTTAGAAGTGCCGCCTCACACTATCGATATTAACATTCATCCCACAAAAACAGAAGTAAAATTTGACGACGAGCAAGCCTTGTATGCCATTTTACGAGCAACAGTAAAACACAGTTTAGGTATGTTTAATGTAGCGCCAATTCTGGATTTTGAGAGAGATGCTAATTTAGATGTTCCATATGATTATAAAGATAAAACGTTAGGCACGCCAACCATTCAGGTAGATCGTTCGTTTAATCCATTTGAACCTGAAATTAAAAAATACTCAAGTTCGCCTTCTTACGATAAAAGTAAATCGGCGCAACCCCATTGGGAGAGTTTGTATACCGATTTAAAACAAGATACTTTTGAGGTTAATGCTACAAATTTTGAAAATGATTTAGTGGCCAGTACATTATTTGATGATAAATCGACAGAAAGTCAGACTTTACTATATCAATTCAATAGAAAATACATTATAAATAGTATTAAGTCGGGTTTGTTGGTAATTCATCAAAGTCGGGCACATCAGCGTATTTTGTACGAACAATTTTTAACAAACATTACCGTTCATCAAGCCTCAAGTCAACAGTTGTTGTTTCCTTTAGAACTTCAGTTTTCAAGAGAAGAAATGGTGTATTTAAAAGAAATTCAACCCAATTTAGAAGGAATAGGTTTTGCTTTTGAAAAAATGGGATTGGATGAATTAGTTATATCAGGTTTACCAGCTCAAATTTCAGATACAAATGTTACAGAAATTTTACACGATTTAATTTACAATTTGCAAGAAAATTTACCTGAAGATAGTTTTTCATTAAGTGATAGTATTTCTAAATTTATGGCAAAAAGTGTGGCAATTAAATCTGGTAAATATTTGAATACAATTGAATTAGAAAACATAGTGAATAGTTTATTTGCTTGTAAAGAACCTAATGTATCGCCCTTTAATAAACCAATTTTTATTACATTAACCTCTGAAGATTTAGATAAAAGATTTTAAGTATGTTCAATAATATGACACCGGTTGTAAAACAACTATTAATTATAAATGTTTTGGTTTTTATTTTGAGTCAAGTGCTGCCTCAAAATTATGAAACGTTATCCTTATTTTATTTCGAAAGTGAAAAGTTCCGATTTTGGCAGCCTTTTACACATATGTTTATGCACGCGAAAATGCCAAATTTGATGCATATTTTATTTAATATGTTTGCACTGGTTTCTTTTGGTTCGGCTTTGGAACATTTTTGGGGTGGAAAAAAGTTTTTGTTTTTTTACATTGCTTGTGGTTTAGGTGCAGCTTTAGTTCAAACTGGAATGAATTACTATGAAATTCATCAAGTCATAAATGAATTAGGACTAACTTCTCAAGAAATGCAAATTATTTTTGACACGCCTTTAAGCGATGTGTTTAATTCGGCAGGGCAAACTACAGGAAAAGTAAATCAGATTTTAAATAATGTAGATTGTACCCAAGCTGAATTTGATAAATTATCTTTAATTTATGGAAGTTGTGTTGGTGCTTCAGGTGCTATTTATGGTTTATTAGTAGCCTTTGCCTTTATGTTTCCTATGGCAGAATTAATGATGATGTTTATTCCAGTGCCGATTAAAGCGAAGTTTTTCGTACCAATAATTGTAGGTTTAGATTTATTTTCAGGCGTAACTGGTTTTTCAATTTTTTCTGGCGGAGGTAATATTGCTCATTTCGCCCATATTGGTGGTGCTTTAACTGGTTTTTTATTAATGATGCTTTGGCGAAACAATAAGTTTACACATACCAGATGGAATTAGGTGAAAAAGTGAAAAGTAAAAAGTAAAAAGCGATGCGTTAAATGAGTATTTTAAACGAAATAAAACAACAATATAAAACAGGTGATGTTTCTCAAAAGTTAATTTTTATTAATGTTTTGGTGTTCATTGTTAGTGCTTTGTGTTTTAGTTTTGTTTCAAATCAGTTTCAATATCCAAATTGGTTGGCTTTGTCTTCTAATTATAAAGATGTTTTATGGTTTCCGTGGACATTATTTACTTATGGTTTTTTGCATTCCGAACCAATTCATTTATTATTTAATTTGATTTTTTTGTATTACATAAGTACCATGTTCTATACCTTTTTTACTACCAGACAGTTTTTAACAGTTTATTTTTTAGGCAGTTTTTTTGCAGGATTAATTTTTGTAGCCTACGGATATTTATTTAATTATACTAATTTAATAGTTGGTGCAAGTGCATCCATTATGGCTATTTTTATGGCTGTTGCTACATTTGCGCCAAATTATTCTTTACGATTACCTTTAATTGGCTATTTGAAAATTTGGCATATTGCAGTTTTTTATATTTTTATAGATGTAGCACAATTATTAACTGAAAATACGGGTGGTCATATTGCACATTTGTCTGGTGGTTTAGTTGGATTGGTTTTTGCTATGTTAATGAAAAAAGGAATTGATATAAGTGCGATTTTTGCAATTAAAAAGAAAAAAAATAGTACATTTAAAAAAGTGTATAAAAACAAGTCCGTGAAAAAGTATCAATCCGTTCGTGTTTCGGATGTAAATTTTACACAAAGACAAATTGATGAAATACTCGAAAAAATTAGTAAATCGGGATATGAAAGTTTAACCAAAGAAGAAAAAGAATTTCTTTTTGCAGCCAATAAATAGATGCTAAAAAAAATGTCATTTATTTCAAAAACAATGTTGTTTTTTAATGTAATAGTTGCTATTATTACATTAATGGCTTACTTATTACCATTTTTAGCACCTAAATGGTTTCCTTTTTTAAGTGTTTTAACCTTGTTTTTACCTTTTTTCTTGGTGGTGAATTTATTGTTTTTTATGTATTGGTTATTACAATTTAAAAAATATATTTTCGTTTCTGGTTTGGTGTTGCTTTTAGGCATTACATTTATCAATAAGTTTTATAATTTAAAACCCACAACGTTACCAAAATCGGAAAAAGAGTTCACTATAATGAGTTATAATGTTCGTTTGTTCAACAAATTTAATTGGAACAAAAAAGCGAATATTCCAACCAAAATTGCTGAGTTTGTTAGTGAGAAAAATCCAGATATTTTATGTGTTCAAGAGTATTCGAATTTAGAAAAAACACAATTTTCGAATTATAAGTACAAAAACGTATTTAAAGAAGGTAAAAACATTATCGTAGGAAATGCTATTTTTTCTAAATATAAAATTATAGATAAAGGTGTTATTAATTTTCCAAATTCTACAAATAATGCGGTTTATACCGATATTATTAAAGATAAAGATACGTTGCGAATTTACAGTATGCACTTGCAATCCATAAAAATTAGTACCGATATTGAAGAAGAGGAAATTCAGAAAATGAACGAATCTAAAACAAAATATATTTTCAGAAAAATCAGTAGTGCGTTTACCAAACAACAGGAGCAAGCTTTATTGTTAAAACAGCATTATACGGATTGCAAGTATAAAAAAATTATATGTGGCGATATGAATAATAGTGCTTTTTCTTTTGTGTACAGAACCATAAAAGGGTCAATGCAGGATGCTTTTGAATCAAATGGGGAAGGATTTGGTAAAACCTATAATTTTAAATATTATCCAGCTCGAATTGACTATATTTTTGCCGATAAAAACATTCAAATTAATAGTTTTGAAACGTTAAATGATTTTTATAATAGCGATCATTTTCCTTTAATTTCTCGGTTAGAAATTAAATAATATCCAAATCATATTTATTTAAAAGGCCACTTAAATTCTCATTTGAAAATTTAGTTTTACTTAGTTTATTCTTTTCAGGATCTATTGAAAAATGAAATGCTAAACTGAAGTCTGTTTTTTCTAAATTGGTTGCGTCAAAAATAGATTTTGATAAATCGCAATTTTCAAATTTAACACCAGTAAGTGTAGTATTAGAAAAATCCACATCAATAATTTTTGAATCTTTAAATTTTGAATTTTTTAAGTTCATTTTGAAAAATGAACATACTTGTAACATACAAGAATCAAATGAAACTTCAAATAAAAAGTCATTACAGTATTCAAATTGCAATCCTAAAATCGTACATTCTTGAAAAGTTACTTCTTTAAAAGAAGTATGGCTTACAAATGGAGTTTCAAAATTACAATTAATAAACTCACAGTTTGTAAATACACTATTTGAAAGTGTTGTTTTAATAAATGTACAAGAATTAAAAACACAGGTATCGTATTCGGCAATTTCAAATAATTCGTTAGAATAGTTTATTTTACTAAAAGTCGAGTCTATAATTAGCTTCATAACGAAAGGAATTGTATAATTCTGTCATTCTGAACTTGTTTCAGAATCTCAAAACAAAGAATTTTATATTAAAATAGATTTTGAAACAAGTTCAAAATGACAAAAGAAATAATATTATTTTTCTTCTGTTTTTTTTCGTTCAGCTATCCATTCATTTAAACGTTTTCCATATTTAGATTTAGCAACCTTTGGAACTAACATTTTATTGATTGTGTCTAATAATTTAATATTCGCATCTGGAATTTCACTTAATGCGATATAAGGCGACACTTCATATTTTGGATTTATAAGTGCAAAATTAGCTGTATATAAATATTTTCTAATGGTTAATTTATCTCGTTTGTTTTGAATTTCTTCTGTTACTGTTGCGTTATTTGCTGTTTTGTTTTTTAATTCTTTTTCTAATAAATCTAAGTTTTCATCATTTAATTTCGACTTAATTTTTAAGAATTTTTCATATACTTTTTGATTTTCTGAACCTGTAATTTTTGCATTAGAATAAAAACCTTGTAAAGTAGTTTCTATTTTCATTTTACCTGGTTCTGCGAAAAATTGAATACTATTATCTATAGATTCAGTAGTTCCTCTATCTAAAGTTAGATATAACATTTGTGGTTCATCTAATTGTATTTTGGTGTCAAAGTTAGATTTCCCAGAGATTATTATACTATCTAAAATTACTAAATTAGTATCATTTAGTTTATGAATGTATAGTTTTCCTTTTTTTAATCCGTCTACACTTCCAGATATTTCTAAGTTTCCAGTTTTATTGCTTTCTGTTTTACTACAAGCTACTAAAATGGTAACTAAAAGTATTGTAACTATTTTTTTCATTTTACAGGTGTTGATTTCAATTTATATGAAGTACAAAGAAAATAAAAAAATCCTCAAATTAATAGTAATTTGAGGATTTTATATTGGTCTTTACTTATTGATTATCCTTTTAACCAAGCATTTTTAATTGTTTCTTTTGTTTTATCCGTTGCCATAAATCCAGATTTTTCTTCTTTAGGTAAATTAATTTTACCTTTTAAAACAATTTCTTTTCCATCTCTAATGACAGTTACTGAAATAGCATCGCCGTCTTTCCAAGATTCGCTTGACATAATTAAATCGTATATATTGTCTAAATTATATTCTTTGTCATTAAATGCTTTTAAAACATCATTACCTTTAATTCCTAAAGAAGTCATAAAAATATTATTGCTAACATCTTCTAAAGCTTTAATTTGTTTTGTAGCACCGTCAACTGTAATTAATGGCGTTCTTCCGTCTTTTAGAAAAGGATTTCCTGTAGCGATGGTTTTACCTTTTGTAACACCCATTTTAGCAAAAAACACTTCGTAAGGAATTGGAGTTTCACCAGCAACGTAGGTATTTAAAAATTCTCCAATTTGCGGATATGTAATTTTTGTAATTGTAGCAAATAATTCTTCATCTTTAAATGGTTTATTGCTTCCAAATTCGTTAGATAAATCTTGCATTAAACTAAGAATTCCTCTTTGTCCGTTGCTTAATTCTCTCATTTGAATATCAATACACATAGCAATTAAAGCTCCTTTTTGATATACATTTAAGTATTGCTCTTTATAAGGTTGTTCTAAAACGTTTTTACTCATTTTTGTAAAACTCATTTTGTCATTCATAGCATTTGCTTCCTCAATTTTACCATTCATTCTTTTGTAGAAATCTTCTTCAGATATTAATCCTTGATTTACTTGGAATAAATTCGCAAAATATTCGGTAATTCCTTCATACATCCATAAATGTTCAGACATTTGAGGTTTGTTGAAGTCAAAATAATGGATTTCTCTTGAATGAACACTTAACGGTGTTACAATATGAAAAAATTCGTGTGAAACTACATCTTTTAATTGTTCTTGTAATGCTTCTAACGGCATCATTTCTGGCATTACGACGGTTGTTGACGTCATATGTTCCAAAGCACCAAAACCTTTTGCATCTTTAGCTGCCATATCAGAAAGATATAACAAAACCGTATATTTTTTATTGGCGTTAAATTTACCTAAGAATTTTTTTTGAGCTCTCATAAACTTTTCAGTTTCTGGTGTAATATCAGCCGCTTTATATTTTCCATTTGGAGAATAAATACTGATTACAATATCCATACCTTCAACGTTAAACTCAGTATAATCTGGTTTAGAATACATTATAGGATTGTCGACCAAAGCGCCATATCTTTCTGCAGTAAAGATGTCAACTTCATTACTTGGATTGGTATCAACTAATGAAGTAGCTCCCCATAAAGTTGCCGGGTGTTTTATTTCAACAGTATAAGGAATTTCGGATTTTCCTTCAAAATAGCCTATAAAACCGTGCGTGTTAAGCATAAAGTTTTCTCCAGCTTTAATGTTAGTCCCAGCAGGTGAAAATATATCTTCGCTTTCGCCAAAACCAGCACCGCCTTCTGTATCGAAAGTGTCACTCACATTATAAGTTACTTTGGCTAATTTAGTTGCTTCGTAGATGGTGTAGGAGTTCTCATCCATTTTAGCAATTTTTAAAGGATTTCCTTTTTTGTCAAACGCTTTAACATTGTCCACAAATCTTCCGTAATTGTCTTCAGAATAGGTTCCTGGAACAATTTTAGGAATGTTAAACGTGGTAGTTTCAGTTGTTATTGTAGGATTAATTATTGTAACTTTTACTTTGTCGTCAGTTATATTTACTAAATCAATGCTAACAGAAACATCATTTTTTACAGTTGAAGTAACATTAGATGTTTTACAACTCATTAAAAAAATGGCGCAACTAAGGGTAAGTACTATTTTTTTCATTTTTATATTGTTTTTTCTATGGAATAAGTAGTTAAAAGTATAAAATTGTTACAAAAAAAATCCTGTCGTGATAGGTATCAGACAGGATTTTTATTAATCGAATTTATTTTTGAAATAATATTTGCTATCTAAATCATCAATGTCGTCATCTAAAACGTTGGTTTTAAATGCCTTTGGTTTAGGTTTTCCTGCTGCAACTTTCTTTTTCCAAAGTTCAAAATTATCTTTAGAAAGTTTTTTTCGCATAATTTCCGTTACCTCGCTTTCGGAAATACCAAATTCTTCTTTAATTACTTCAAAAGGCTTTTTTTCCTCTTGAGCCATACTAATTACACGTTCTGTATCTTCGTAATTTAGTTCAATCTTTTTACTTTTTTTCATTAGTGAAAAGCATAATTTGTTAATTATTCTATCTTATTTTTAATTTATTATTCAATATTATTAAAAAAAATATTTTGAAGCAAAAAAATAGAGGCTTTTTTTAAAGAATTTTTCTGAAAGTTAAATTTATTCTTGGGTTTTTAGGTTGAGTGGCTTTTGGGATTTGATGTTTATAATGAATTTGAGCACCATTTTTCATTACTAATAAACTACCATGTTCTAATAATAAAGATTGCTTGAACTCTTTTTTTGTATTGTGTTTTATTTGAAACATTCTTGCTTCTCCAAAACTTACGGAAGCGATAACGGGATCTCTGCCTAATTCTTTTTCGTTATCGGAATGCCAACCATTGCTATCTCTTTCGTTTCTATAATAATTTAGTAAAACTGTTGTAAAGTGTTCGTTTATAGCACTTTCGATTTCTTCTTTTATGAAGGTTAAAGCACTATTAAATGGATGAGGTTGCATAACAATATTCGAATATCCATAGGATTTTCCTTCATTACCGTATAGTGCTGTTAATCTTGGTTGAGCTATTTTTTTTCCAAAAATGGTAATGTCATCTTGTTGCCAAGCTATTTCTTTAGATAGGGTTTCTAAAAATAAATCGGCTTTTTCTTTAGAGAAAAAATTTGGATAATAAATAAACTCGGCATCGGGTAAATTTAAAAATATAGGTTCTTTATCAAATAAATTAAGCATAAAAAAAGCGATGATTTACACCGCTAATTTATTGCTATTTTTTCGAATTAGTGTTCCTTTTTTGAAAAATTAAGATTCATTATCACAATAGCTAAAATAATTAAAGCGATGCCACTCCATTGCCAAATAACTACTTTTTCATTTAATATTAAAAACGCCATAAGAACTGAAACCGGTAATTCTAAAGAAGCAACAATACTTCCTAAGCCCAGTCCTGTTTTTGGAAAACCCGCATTTAGTAATATTGGTGGTATAATTGTTCCGAAAAGCGCTAAAAATAATCCGTAATTCTTGAAAATCTCAATGTTTAAAGAACCAACTTGTGTAAAAGCCGAAAATAAAAATACAATTACGGCACCACCTAATAGCATATACAAACTTCGTTGTGCGGATGAAATTTCCAAAGCTACTTTATTCGCTGTAAACATAGTTGTGGTAAATGAAGCTGCAGCTAAAATACCCCAAAATATGCCTCTCCAATCTAATTGAATTGTAAATTCATATAATTTTGTAGCTAAAAATGTTCCAAATAAAACAATAATTACCGAAATTATCTTTTGGGTAGAAGGTCGTTTTTTATCTAAAATCCACTCTAATAAAACGCCCATCCAAACGGTTTGCATAAGAAGTACAATAGCTATTGAAACGTCAATATATTTTACACACAAATAGTAAAAAACACTTGTCATTCCTAATGAAGTTCCTGCAACCATTAGTTGGAAAATATTTTTTGAGCTTGCTTTTTGAGCTTTTTCTTTATTAACTATTTTTTGAAATAAATTAATTAATAATACTCCAAGAATTCCATAGATAAATTGTGAAGAAGTTACTTCAGCCGTTGTGTAGCCGTCTTTGTATGCTAATTTTACAAACGTTGCTAACATTCCATAGCTGGTAGCGCCTAATGCAACAAGAAAAACACCTTTTAGTACATTATTTTTCATTAATCTGTTTTTATAAAGTCAACAAAGGTAGTTATAAAAATGACGATTAATTTTTTTCGTCCTCAACTAAATCTTTAAGATGAATTCGAAGCGCATTTACGGATATGCTAATCTCCCAAAACGAAATACCTAATGAAATAAGTAACGACAATAAACTGATGCCAAAAATATAAATCCCAGCAGTTTCATAGTTTAAAAACAGTAAAAACATCGCAAAAACAGACAAAAACAAACACAATACACCAAAAAGTTGCATATATCTAATCAATGTGATTCTTTGGTTGAGGTTTTTAATTTCAACTAAAATAGATTTATTTTGATCTTGGTCGTAGTTTTTCTTTAAACTTCGTACAATCTGAGCAATGGTTAAAAATCTATTGGTATAGGCTAATAAAATTAATGAAGTTGCTGAAAACAATAATGCTGGAGTTTCAATAGGAAGATTCATCAGAAGTAATTTTAATTTAAATTAATAAAGTTTAAAGATACTTTTTTATGTAAAATATAATGTAACTTTTAGCTCATTTTTTCGTCTTACAAGTAACTAAATTCAAATATTTATTTATTTTTTATGAAAAAGCTTATTCTAAATTTCTTATTTTCCACTTGTTTTGTTCTTTTTGCTTTTGCTCAAGATACCACAAAAGTAAAAAAAGACGATATTCAAAAAGAAAATCAGATTGAAGAAGTAAAAATTGTAAAACAGAAAAAAGCCATTGAGCAAAAACCAGATCGAACTATTTTTAATATCTCGGATCAACCGAATTTAAATGCGGGAACTTTAATGGAAACCATCAAGCAATTGCCAGGATTAATTTCTTCAGATGTGGCAGGAATGATGTATCAAGGAAAACAATTAGAGGTTTTTTTAGATGGAAGACCATTAAATATTTCAAGTTTAGAATTAAATTCTTTTTTAGAAGGAATGCCCGCTAATTCTGTAGAACGAATTGAAGTAATTACGCAGCCAGGAGCTGAATTTCCAGCAACTTCCGGTGGTGCGATTTTAAATATTATTACAAATAGAAACGCAAAAAAATACTTAAGTGCTACTTATACGAGTAGTTCGGCTTTTAATACTTACGATACTTCACGTTTTAGAACGTATAATAGTGTGTTGTTAAATGCTAAGAATAAATATTTTGGGTGGCAATTAAATTTTGGACAAAATTATCGTGAAAACGCCACTTGGTCCGAATTTTTAAATACCAGTTCTAACACTATTTTATCAAAAGTAGAAAGTGATAAGATAAATCGATCGCAATTTTTAAAATCTGGGATTACTTTTGATATTAATAAAGATAGGTTATTGTTGAATTATGATATTAATGTGGCAAACAGCGATAGTGAAACAGAAGGTTTTGGTTTAGGATTTGTTACTTCAGATAAAGGAAAATCCCATAATACTCGACAAGATGCTACAATAACGTATCAGAAAAGATTTGATGATAAAAGTCAAAAATTAGATTTTGTTTTTAATTATAACAACAATAAAAATGATTTCAACCTGTTTTCAAACGTTTTTAGAAATGCAGTTTTAGATAATTTTTCGAACCAAAATTATTACAACGGAAAATTTGACTACTCGCAAGGATTACGAATTTTAGATGAAGGAAAAGTTAGTTTTGGTGCCTTATATGAAAAATTACTTTTTGAAGCTGAAAATTTTGGAAGCATAAATTTAGACTATCAAAGAACAACTGCTTCCACTTATTTAGAGTTTCAAGCGAAATACAATAAGTTCGATTTTATTTTAGGTTCCAGAGCCGAAAAATATGAAATTAACGGAAAAACAACTACTGCAGATTTGATTCCGTTTGACCAATTTAGATGGTTTCCAAACGCTACGGTACAATATAATATTTCGCCACAAATTTTCTTAAATATGAATTACAACAAGAAAATTACATTGCCATCTACTTCTGCATTAAATCCGAACAATACCACGTATCAAAACCAGAATTTAAATTCGGTTGGAAATCCAAATTTACAACCTACCATTTTTGATAATTTTGAAGTTAAAATTAGTGCTTTTGATTACGCTTATTTAGGGTACAACTTAAGTAGTGTAAAAAATCAAGTGGTTCAACAAGTAAGTTTAAATGGAAATTTAGTTCAAAGTAGTAATTTTAACGTATCGGAAGTTAAAATACATAATTTTAATTTTGCACTTCCTTTGCCATATATGCTATTTACAAAAGGATTAAAAGAAACGATGAAATTTGATTTTAATCCAGACAAAATCAACTTTTTATACCTTTATACGGGATATCAATTGCATCAAATTCCAAATGTTACCACAAAAGGTTTTTGGAATTTAAACTTAATGTCGCAAATAATTTTACCAAAAGATATTAAATTTATTACAGAGTTTGGTTTCATCACTTCAGGTGGAAATTACTTTTATTTTGTTGCCGACAAACCATTTAATAATTATTTAGATATGACTTTTAGTAAGAAATTCCTAAAAGATCAATTAACGGTTACAATTTTTGGAGACGATATTTTTAATATGAATAGAAGTTTGTTCCGCCCAATAAATGATCCATTATTATCTTATAATAAAAGTGATACTCGAAAATTTGGCTTTACAATAAATTACAAATTACCAACAAAAAATAAGGCAGCAAAAATAGAACAAAACATACTTAAAGACGACAAAAAGGAAGAAGGAACAGTTATTGGGAATTAATTTTTTTGTCAAGTAATAAAGATAACTTTTTTGCACCAATATCATTTAAATGGTCCGCATCATAAAAATCGGCTGTTATAAATTTGTCAGATTTCAATAGATTTAAATAACTGCAATTTTGGTTTTTTTGAACCAATTCATTTATAGTTTTAATTGTTTTAGACAATTGAATTTGGTTTAAATTCTTAAAATAAGAAACATGAGCAGGCGTGGTAATAAATAGAATTTTAATATTCTTTTTTTGACACATTTTAATAATTTTCTGAAGACTTTTTATATTTCCATCAAATAATTTAAAGTTTTTTGCAGTATGTTTTTTTGCAGTATATTGACCTTCAAATTTTTTTCTTTCTTTTGAATTAAAGTTTGTTCCCCAACCCAAATTAGACGAAGTTATAAATGATTTATTTAAAGCGTAATGTTTTACTGCTTTTTTTATATTTAATAAAATATCATGATTTAAAGTTTCAAAATTATCTGTAAAATGATATTTATTCTCAAAACCATAATACAAGATGTAGTTTTTTAAACGCCATTTTTCAACATCAGTTTCTAAGGTTTCAAACAGACTAAAATATGAAATAGGAATAATCACTGTTTCTAAATTCGTTAATTTATCCTTGTAATGATGTAAGAGTTCTTCGTCTAAATCTAATGTTTGTGAAACATAAGCGGCATTCAATGTTTGCTTTGAAAAATATTCAGGATTAATGCCATAAAAACTATGAGAACTTCCTAAAACAAGGGTGTTAATTTTTGAAGCATTTTTATCTAAATAGGATTTTTTTAGCTGATAGTCGTTAGGTATTTTACGAATAGCTATTTCTAAAACCAAAAAGAAAATAAAAATTGGCACTATGATTTTCAAAATATGTAACCAAAATTTTTTCATTTAAGTGCACTGTAATAATTAATATTAATCGCAATATATAAAAAAATCCTGACAGAAAAAATGTACTGTCAGGATTTATAAAATATGTATTGCTTATTATTTTAAGGTTTCAAAACTTCTTTTTACAAAAGCAGTTAAATCTTCACCTTTTAATAAACCTTGAGATAGTTTAGCTAAATCTAAAGCATTTTTAACTAATTCTTTTTGATTTTCTTCATTAGCTTGTAAAATTGAAGTTGCTAATTCAGAATTCGCATTTACTACTAAATTATACATTTCGGGCATGTTGCTCATTCCAAACATACCGCCTCCGCCACTTTGACTCATTTCTTTCATACGACGCATAAATTCGGGTTGCGTAATTATAAATGGCGTAGCATCACTATCTAATGATTCCAATTGTACAGAATACGCTTTCGGAATTACAGCTTCTAAAGACGTTTTTAAGGTTTCTTTTTCAGTATCTGATAATTTAGAAATTTGCACTTCTTCTTTATTGATTAACTTATCAATATGATCGGCATCAACTCGTGCAAAAGTCAGATTTTCGTTGTCTGCTTCTAATTTCTGAATTAAATGCGACACAATTGGAGAATCTAATAGCAATACTTGATACCCTTTGTTGGTAGCGATATCAATATAACTGTGTTGTGTTTCTTTATTTGATGCGTATAAAACAACTAATTTTCCATCTTTATCTGTTTGTAAATCTTTAGTTGCTTCTTTTAATTCTGCTAACGTGTAATATTTGTTTTCAGTTGTAGGATATAAAACAAAATCACCCGATTTCTCATAAAATTTTGGTTCAGAAAGCATTCCGTATTCTAAAACAATTTTAATATCGCTCCATTTTGCTTCAAAATCCGCTCTATTTTCATTAAATAACGATTTCAATTTATCAGCTACTTTTCGTGTAATGTAATTTGAAATTTTCTTCACATTACTATCGGCTTGTAAACCAGAACGAGAAACGTTTAAAGGAATATCTGGTGAATCTACCACACCTTTAAGCATTAATAAAAATTCAGGAACAATTCCTTCAACATTATCCGTTACGAAAACTTGATTTTGATATAGTTGAATTTTGTCTTTCTGAATTTGTAAGTCGGAACCTAATTTTGGAAAATATAAAATACCCGTTAAATTAAAAGGAAAATCTACATTTAAATGAATGTGAAATAAAGGTTCTTCAAATTGTGAAGGATATAATTCTCTATAAAAACTTTTATAATCTTCATCAGACAATTCGCTCGGTTGTTTGGTCCAAGCTGGATTTGGGTTGTTTATGAAATTATCAACATCAATATATTCCGCTTTATAATCGTCTCCAGCATCTTCTGGTTTTGGCAATGCTTCTTTTTTAGTTCCAAATTTTATTGGAATCGGCATAAATTTATTGTACTTAGTAAGTAATTCACGGATTTTATACTCTTCTAAAAACTCCAATGAATCTTCTGCAATGTGTAATACAATTTCGGTACCTCTATCGGTTTTAGTATGAGGTTCTAAAGTGAATTCAGGACTTCCATCGCAAGTCCAATGCGCAGCTGGCTCGTCCTTAAATGATTTTGTAAAAATTTCAACTTTAGAGGCTACCATAAAAGCAGAGTAAAATCCTAAACCAAAATGTCCTATTATTCCAGAATCTTTAGCTGAATCTTCGTATTTATTTAAAAATTCTTCTGCTCCGGAAAATGCCAATTGGTTAATGTATTTTTCCACTTCATCTGAAGTCATACCAATACCTTGATCGATAATGTGAAGTTTTTTACCTTCCTTATCAATTTTAATTTCTATAATCGGATTCCCGTATTCCGTTTTCGCTTCACCAATGCTGGTAAGATGTTTTAATTTTAAAGTGGCATCGGTTCCGTTAGAAATTAATTCACGAAGAAAAATCTCGTGATCGCTGTACAAAAATTTTTTAATCAATGGGAAAATATTCTCCACCGAAACATTAATTTTTCCTGATGTCATATTGTATTTATTTAAATTAATTTTACGTAGTTTAAGTAGTCAAATTAAGTACCAATATTACTTTTGCTGACAAATTGACATTTTTATTTCATCAAAAACATCAAATTTTTTTGGTTACATTTAAAGTAATATATTTACACTTTATTTTTAGAATTATTTTCTTACTATTCGCAAATGCTTCACGTAACCATTCCTTCTTTTTCTTATCAAGAAAAAATTATATTACAAAATCTAACATTTACTTTAGATGAAGGGCAACAATTAGCCGTTATTGGAGAAAGTGGTTGCGGAAAAAGTACTTTATTGAAATTAATTTACGGATTATATGACTGCGATGAAGGCAATCTTTCTTGGAAGTCAGAACCTATTTTAGGTCCGAAATTTCATCTTATACCCGGAATGCCTTTTATGAAATATTTAGCACAAGATTTCGATTTAATGCCATTTATAACAGTAGGGGAAAACGTTGGGAAATTTTTATCAAATTTTTATCCAAAAGAAAAACAAAATCGAATAGATGAGCTTTTAAATTTGGTAGAAATGTCTGAATTTAAGCACGTAAAAGCCAAATTTTTAAGTGGCGGACAGATGCAGCGTGTGGCGTTGGCACGAGTTTTAGCACAAGAACCAGAAGTATTACTTTTAGATGAACCATTTTCGCACATTGATAATTTTAGAAAAAATAAATTAAGAAGAAAAATATTTCAATATTTAAAAGAAAAACAAATTACAACTCTTGTTGCAAGTCACGACATTAATGATGTATTGTCATTTTCAGATGAGGTAATTGTTTTAAAAGATACAACTATTTTAGAAAAAGCAACCCCTCTTGAATTATATAACCATCCTAAATATCAATATACTGCGGCTTTATTTGGCGAAGTAAATGAAATAGAAATAAATGGAAAAATGCAGTTAATCTATCCCAATCAATTGCAAATTGTAGAAAAATCTGACATTCAAGTTGAGGTAGTTTCTTACTATTTTAAAGGGAAATATTATTTAACTGAAGCCAAATTTGAAAATCAACTTGTGTTTTTTGAATCAGAATTTAAAATTGATAAACACAGTATCATCAATCTTAAAATTAAGGAATAATTACCAAAATATAAATAATAAATTATAGCATATTTTTCTTAAATTTGCTTAATAAATCGAATAAAATGTACCACTCAAAAATATCGGGCTTAGGTTATTATGTGCCAGAAAACATTGTAACAAATGATGATTTATCCAAAATAATGGATACCAATGACGAATGGATTCAGGAAAGAACAGGAATTAAAGAGCGTCGTCATATTATTAGAGGTGAAGACACCACTACTTCTATGGGTGTAAAAGCTGCAGAAATAGCTATACAGCGTGCAAATGTTGCTAAAGAAGATATTGATTTTGTAATTTTTGCCACACTTTCACCAGATTATTATTTCCCAGGTCCTGGCGTGTTAGTACAGCGTGATTTAGGTTTAAAAACAGTAGGTGCATTAGATGTTAGAAATCAATGTTCTGGATTTGTGTATGCGATTTCAATTGCGGATCAATACATTAAAACAGGGATGTATAAAAATATTTTAGTAATTGGATCCGAAGTACACTCAACCGGATTAGATATGTCTGATAAAGGCAGAGGTGTTTCAGTGATTTTTGGAGATGGAGCAGGAGCAGCCGTACTTTCCAGAGAAGAAGATTTGAATAAAGGAATTTTATCAACTCATTTACATTCCGAAGGGCAACACGCAGAAGAATTAGCTCTTATTGCACCAGGAATGGGAAAACGCTGGGTTACAGATATTCTTGCAGATAATGATCCAAATGATGAAAGTTATTTTCCTTATATGAATGGACAATTTGTATTTAAAAATGCAGTAGTTCGTTTTAGTGAAGTCATTAATGAAGGCTTAATAGCCAATAATTTACAAGTTTCAGATATTGGTTTATTAGTGCCGCATCAAGCGAATTTAAGAATTTCCCAGTTTATTCAGCAGAAATTTAAATTGTCTGATGATCAAGTGTACAACAACATAATGAATTATGGAAATACGACCGCCGCATCTATTCCGATTGCTTTAACAGAAGCTTGGGAAAAAGGTAAAATTAAAAGTGGCGATGTAGTTGTTTTAGCCGCATTTGGTTCTGGTTTTACTTGGGGAAGCGTCATTATTAGATGGTAATTTTTTTAGAGTATAGATTTTAGAATATGGAATTAATTTGGCTAGTTCTATGAACTAGCCAAATTAATTTTCAAAAAGTATTATCCGTGATACACTCTGGAAAAAACTATTTTACCAGCATCAATTTCTAAAACTTCTGCAACAAGCATATCTTCTTCGCCTTCAACTTGTCTAACATATTCCATAAACACCCTGTTATTGTTGGATGTTAACGAAGTCACTTTATAGTATAAAGTAGGAAGTCTGTCAAACGCATCATTCCACCAAATTCTTAATTCGCTTTTCCCTTTTATTAAACCATTGGTTTCTGGTTTTCTTATCTTTAATTTTGGACTAAAGTGCGTGGCTGATTCATCATATAAATATAATAAATCATCAAGGTTTTGCGAGTTAAATGCTTCAAACCATTTTTTAGCTATAGCTTCATTTTGCAATATCATATTTAGACTAAAAAATGTTATTTAAAATATGAAAAATCGTGATTATTTTCAATTTTTAACAATGTTTCGTAAATCAATTTAATCACATTTTCAACATCTTCTCTTTGCACCATTTCTACTGTAGTGTGCATATATCGTAAAGGCAGCGAAATTAATGCACTAGGAACGCCTCCATTGCTGTATGCAAAAGCATCTGTATCTGTTCCAGTAACTCTAGATGTGGCATTTCGTTGAAATGGAATTTTCTTTTCATCTGCGGTATCAGTAATTAATTCTCTTAATTTGTTTTGTACAGCAGGTGCGTATGCGATTACAGGGCCTTTTCCCATTTTAATATCACCTTGAATTTTTTTATCAATCATTGGTGTTGAGGTGTCGTGTGTTACATCTGTAACGATGGCAATATTCGGCTTAATGCTTTGCGTAATCATTTCTGCACCTCTTAAGCCAATTTCTTCTTGAACAGCATTAACTACATACAATCCAAAAGGAAGTGTTTTTTTATTTTCTTTTAAAAGTCTGGCCACTTCAGCTATCATAAAACCACCCATTCTATTGTCTATGGCTCTACAAACAAACTTATTTTCATTTAAAATTTCAAAACCATCAGGATAAGTAATCACACATCCTACGTGAACGCCTAAATCTTCTACTTCTTGTTTAGTGTTACAACCGCAGTCAATAAAAATATTTTCCACTTTTGCGGTTTCTTCTTTTCCAGCAATTCTTGTATGAATAGCAGGCCATCCAAAAACACCACGTACAATTCCTTTTTTGGTATGAATATTCACGCGTTTTGAAGGCGCGGTTTGATGATCACTTCCTCCGTTTCTAATTACATAAATCAATCCGTCATCAGTAATATAATTTACATACCACGATATTTCATCACTATGCCCTTCAATTACAACCTTAAATGGAGCATCTGGATTGATAATCCCAACTGCAGTACCATAATTATCGGTAATAAAAGTATCCACATATGGTTTCAAATAATTCATCCATAATTTCTGTCCTTCACTTTCATAACCTGTTGGCGATGCGTTATTTAAATACGATTCTAAAAATGCAATCGAACTATCTTTTAAAATACTTTTCATAAAATTCAAACTTTTTTTGCTAAAATAAAAAATTGGCATCTAACTTGCTAATAAAATTTATAATTTTACACTTTAATATATTACGATATGGTACGTACTATTTTTATAACACTTTTGTTTTTAAATTTTTTATCACTTTCTGCACAAGAAGGAGAAGGTTCGGGTGTGTCCGATACTATTGAATATATTAAAGATTCAGATACGATTCGAGAAATAATAATTGAAGAGGTCACTATTTCTGATGAAAATACTGTAAAACTTACAAAAGCTGAACGCGAACAAATAAAACTACTCGAGTTTAGAGTGCGAGTAGTATATCCGTATGCAAAATTAACTGCCGAAAAGTTAATGCAAATTAATGCTACAATGGCAAAGCTAAAATCTCCAAAAGAAAAAAGAAAATATTTTAAACTTGTAGAAAAGTACTTAAATGAAGAGTTCGAACCAAAGCTTAAAAAATTATCTCAAAAACAAGGGCAAATTTTAGTCAAACTCATTAATCGTCAAACCGGACAAACCACTTTCGATTTAATAAAGAATTACAAAAGTGGCTGGAAAGCATTTTGGTCTAACAATACCGCTAAATTATTTAATATCGATCTAAAGAAAACGTATGATCCCATGGAAGTCCCAGAAGATTTTTATATTGAATCCTATCTTCAACGTGCTTTCGATGAAGGGAAATTAGCAAAACAAGAAGCTAAAAAACCAATTTCAGAATCCGAATTAAGAGTAAATTGGGCAGCAAAAAATAAAGAAAAAGTAAAACTTAATTAGCAGCTCTTTCCTGCTCTCCGCTATATCTTTTTGGTTACTACACTTCAAAAAAGGAAGTCTAGTAACCAAAAAGGATGCCGCTACGATCAGGGCTATGGCCTTGTTTTTTCAGTTGAATTCCCTTGCAAAACTTTTTTATCAAGAATTCTTGCTATGTAACTTATTGTGCTTCAGAAGCTAAGAAAATACTTTAAAAAAAGATTAGTATAAGGTTAGGAAATCCGAATAAAGTTGCTAGTTTTGCACCCGCATTCAGAGCGACGTTCTTTATTAAACAATACTTAAATCCTACGAATTTTATTTTTGATAAAAGGATAAAAAAAGATTTGGTATTTAGTAAATAAAGATGTTATCTTTGCACCCCGCAAGAGGAATAGTTCTTTTACAATTTAGTTATAACAAAACGGAGATACAATTTTCTCAAAAAAAAGTGTATTAAAGTTTTGGTAATAAAAAAAAAGGTTCTACTTTTGCACCCGCTAACTCAAAGAGAAGGCAAAAAATA
>NZ_JBIKJY010000003.1:0-117632 GCF_044360715.1 Flavobacterium sp. | reverse complement strand
CCAACCAAAAGCACCATGCACAGAATGCACAGAAGAACAACACGCACAAAACAGAAGAAGTGAATTCTTAATTATCAAAAAGTAAATTAAGAACACTAACCT
Source organism: Flavobacterium sp. (assembly GCF_044360715.1). GTDB lineage: Bacteria > Bacteroidota > Bacteroidia > Flavobacteriales > Flavobacteriaceae > Flavobacterium. Next base: position 117,530 of record NZ_JBIKJY010000003.1, on the reverse strand, counting down.
ATTTAATAAAACAAAAATCGCCTCAATACTGAGGCGATTTTTTTATGATTAGTATTTAGATGAAAATATTTCCTTAACAGCAAGTTCGTAATTTCTTTTACTTTGGGCTTTTTTAATTTTCTTAAATGTTTTTTGGGCATCAGGGAATGATTGTGAAAAGTATTCCCAAAAGCCTAACATTTTCATTCGTATTGGCGTTGGACCTTGCAAAAACGCATCGTATTCCTGATAAATTTCATCGTGAAACGCATTAAAAATCTTAAACCTATCTTCAGGATATTCGGTAGTATTATTTTTAATCATATTTGGTAAAAACGGATCGGCAATTAATCCTCTTCCAATCATAAAATGGTCTATATTTGGAAAGCGAGCTTGCATGTCTCTAAATTTTTCTACCGAAGTAATATCTCCGTTATAATACAATTTGTGTTTAGAAACATCCAAACAACGTTGAAACGAGTCTAAATCTACTGGCCCTTTGTAAAGTTGTTTTCCTATTCTGGCATGTATGGCAATATTTTTTATAGGGTATTTTTCTAAAATTGGGAACACCTCTAAAATTTCAGCTGCGTTTTCATAACCCATGCGCATTTTCATCGAAACCACAATATTCGTTTCGCTATGCACTTTATCTAAAATAGAATGAATGCGTTCGGTATTACTAATTAAACCAGAACCCATTCCGCATTTTGCCACCATTGGATACGGACAGCCTAAATTCCAATTTAGCTCTTTATATCCGAGTGATTGTACGTATTTGGCTACAAATAAAAACTCATCCGCATCGTTCGTAATAATTTGCGGAATGACTTCTAAAGTCGTATTGTTTTCTGGAAGAATATCACGTTCGTATGACGCTTTAATTTCTAATTTTCCGTTTAATCTGATGTAAGGCGAATAGAACGTATCAATACCACCAAAGTGTTTATGAAACGCATTTCGAAATCTGAAATCCGTAAAACCTTGTAAAGGAGATGATAATAAAGTAACACTCATAATTTGATATTGGATTTTTAGATAATAGATTTTTAGATTAATTAGAATGCTAAAAAGTTTTTTTGAATAATTTAATTAAGTGTTTTAATCTAAAATGTCTAAAAATCTAACATGTCTAATAATCTAAACATTATCTGAAGCAAACCATTCTGCAAAAGACGATTCTGTTTCTTGTAAACGTAGCGAATGTAACTGAATGTCTTTAGGCAAACGCGCCCTAATTTTATTTGCAAAATCCACTACCATGTTTTCACTTGTAGGTTGATAATCCACCAAGATTACATGATGTCCGCGATTTTGTAATTCTTTAGCTAATTCTACATGTGGGGTATTCTGGTTAAAAACCGTAGCGTGATCAAAGACATCCACAATGTCTTCTCGGACAATTTTTTTTAAATCTGAAAAATCAATTACCATTCCAAATTTTACATTATTTGAATCTGTAATCGGCTCACCAATAACCGTAACCGATAGTTTATAACTATGTCCGTGTACGTTTTTACATTTTCCATCATAGCCATAAAGGGCATGACCCGTTTCGAAATTAAATTGTTTGGTAATTCTAATTTTACTCATGATGTGATAATTGAACAGCAAAATTACGAAATTATTCACATATCTTTGCTTCAAATGTGCAACTAATGGAATTAAATCCACTATACGAAACCATAATTACCGATTTATTGGAGAACCAATATGCCGTTTGCGATGCTTTTTTTTCAGATGAAGCGGTGCAAATTATGCGTTCCGAATTAGAACAAAAATTGGAAACAACTGAGTTTAAAAAATCGGCAATTGGAAATAAATCGGATGAAGTGGTGAAAGAAGAAATTCGTGGCGATTATATTTTTTGGCTGAATGAAGAAGATAAAAACAAAGCTTCAGAAACGTTTTTCAATACCATCAACGATTTTGTAACGTATATCAATGCAACTTGTTATTTAGGTATTACCACTAAAGAATTTCATTATGCCATGTATCCTGAAGGCACTTTTTACAAACGTCATTTAGATGTGTTTAAAAACGATACGCGACGAAAATTATCTATAGTTTGTTATTTAAACGATGAAAATTGGCAACCCGAGTTTGGTGGCGAATTGGTCATTTACAAACCAGAAGAAGACATAAAAATTTACCCACTAAAAGGCAGGGTAGTCATTTTTGAAAGTCAAATTTTAGAACACGAAGTAAAACCCGTTCATAGAAAAAGATTTAGTATTACGGGTTGGTTGAAAACGAGTTAGGTTTTTATTGCTTTGTCATGCTGAACTTGTTTCAGCATCTTTTTTATTAGAAGCAGATATTTTGTTTTTCAGTTCACTTTTTGTCCCGCTATCCGCTATATCTTTTTAAAATTGTTACCTTCGAGAGCCTCAGGCAACAATTTTAAAAAGGATGCCGCTATTATCGGGGCTAAAACACAAAAATTAGTTTCTAAAAGACTATTTCTTAAACCCTTCCAAAGCCTTCTTCGTGAAAGCACTCAGTACCAATTTTCCAGAAATTTCGGCGCGTTCGTATAATAACGTGCTCCAATGTGATGTGTTTTGCCACAATACTTGTTTCATTTCAGCTAACGCTTCTGGGTTGTAGCTGGCTAATTGTGAAGCGAATTTTTCTAATTCTGAATCCAAATCTTCAGGTTGCACTAATTTGGCAAACAATCCTTTTTCAAAAGCCCAATTTGCGGATTTCCATTCGTTTCCGGCTAAAGTTAATTCGCTCATGGCGGTGTGTCCAATTTTTCGGCTCACGGCAGGTTCTATTACAAAAGGGCCAATTCCTATAGTTAATTCTGAAAGTTTGATATCGGCTTTTGTTGTGGCAATAGCATAATCGCAGGCAGCAATAATTCCTACGCCACCACCAACGGCTTTTCCTTGCACTTTTCCAACAATTAATTTCGAACAGTTTCGCATGGCGTTTATTACATTGGCAAAACCAGAGAAAAATTGCTTTCCGTCTGATAAATTGTCAATTTGCAATAATTCATCAAAAGAAGCGCCGGCACAAAAGGTAGTTCCTTCACTTTGTAAAACAATAATAGTAGCGTTTTCATTCGCATCCAAATCCTGAATAGTTTTCACTAATTCTTGTAATTGCGAACTTGGAAACGAATTTCCTGCCGGATGAAAAAAAGTGATGTATCCAACACTATTTTTTACTTCTTGTTTTACAAAAGCTATCATATTATCTTTTTAAACTAAAGTGTGATTTAAATTCTTTCTGAACGCCATCTTCTGTATATTCAATTTTAAACCAATAATCCGTTGAAGGCACTTCTTCGCTATTTATTTTTCCATCCCAACCACTTGCATACGGATTTATTTCTTTTATCAATTTTCCGTATCGGTCAAAAATATAAATTTTGGCTTTAAATTCAGGTGTTAAGCCAGATATATTCCAAGTATCGTTATACGTATCGCCATTTGGAGTAAAATAATTTGGATACGAAATGGTAGTTACTGTATTGGATTGTTTAATAGGTAAACACCCATTTACATCTTTAGCATAAACCGTATAAATACCATTTGGCAAGTTTGTAAAAACTGGGCTTGTTTGCCAATCTACTTGATTTAAACTAAATTCATACGAGCCAAATCCGCCAATTACTTCTGCCTGAATGGTGGCTAATCCGCTAGAGAAAATTTCTGAAACCAATTCTAATTTTACAGAATTGGGTGCAGAAGAAATAAACAATTCCGTTTGATCTTCTTTTGAACATTGTGTCGCTGTATTGGTAACAACTACTTTATAAATTCCTGATGTACCCGCATTAAAAATAGCATTTTCTTGTCCTCCCGTTGTGTTTGGATTAGTTGGTGTCCAAGTATAGGTATAATTGCCGGGTACGGTTGGTGTGGCATTAATAGCAAAACTTCCAGCTCCAGAACCTGGTTGTACGCATAAAATTTTATAATCGATAATATCAAAATTGGGTAACGGATTGACTTTTAAATCTAAATATTGACCCAAACCAACACAATCATTATTTGTATTGCTGTCAATTCTTACCCAAATATTTTGAAGGTTTGGAACTGTGTTTCTAAATCCATCTGGGTCAGTGGTATCTATTGGGCTTGCTTCTGCTAAAGCTTGTGCTTCGGAAGTATAATACGTTACCGTTAAGTTGGCACTATCTAAAAATGGATCTAAAATTGTAGTTGTAGCATATGCAAAACTATTTGTTGGACCTGTAAAATCGAAATAATCAATACCATCAGTATCAGTATCGTTTAAATCTATATAATCATCACATTCTTCCAAAATTATCTTTTGAAAAGTAGCTGGTATTTGTGTTGCAGAAACTTGTAAGTCAACTTGTGCTGTTCTAAAACAACCATCAGCATTTTCAATTCTTGCCCAAACCAATCCATTATTTGCAGAATTATAATTCGATGTATTTGTAAGTGGTGCGACGTCATTTTGAGCATCCAATTGCGAAGCATGATAAGTAAAAGTCAAATTATTTTGATTAGATAAAAGTACATTAGCTTCAGTTAAATTAAAATCTGTAATCAAATCTGTATCAGTATCACATTGTTTTAATGGTTCAATAACTGGCTTAAGAACAGGCAATGGCGCTACTACTAAATTAAAACTAGTGGTATTAAAACAATTTGTTAGCGTGTTGAATAGTCTAACATAAATGGTAGTATTTGGTCCAGTGTAGGATGTAATTGCGTTTGCACCAGAAACCGATTCATTTGGTAATAAGTGATACGTAACAGTAACGTTTGGTTGATTATTTAAGATTTCAGCCGTTTTTTGAGTTAAATTAAATGTAGTTTGACCGTTTGTGTCATTACCGTCTAATGCATCATCACAAAGTTTTAAATCGGTAATACTCACTAAAGTTGGCACATCATAATTAGTTACCACTATACTTGAAGATAATGCCGGACAAGCTCCGCTCGCAGGAATCGTATAAGTATACGTTCCGCTTAAATCATTATTTGGAGCTGGATTAAAAGTACTATTTGGCCTATTAACACCATTAAAAGACCAAGTTCCGCCAGTTGTCACTCCTGGACCTAATAAAGGGAATAAATCAAAAGGAGTTGCGCTTTTACAGGTATCTTTTGTATTATTTGTACCTGCGTTATTAGCTTGTTCTATGGTAACATTGACTTTTACACTAATAAAAGTTAGCGCTGTATTACAAGTCTTCGTGAATGAATAAATATATTCACCTGCTATATTCATAGTTGGATTGAAAATATTTCCAGTTAATGGCGCACCTCCAGTAGGAACTGTCCAAGTACCTCCAATTCCTGGATTACCATTAATTGCATCAAATAAATTAGTAGTAATGGACGAACAAACAGTAACTGGAGTATCTTGAGGTGCGCTACCAAAACCAGAATAGTAACCTGCATATCCTGCCGCTCCACTTGCACCAAATACACCTACTGCTAGGGGCCCTGTAGATACTACATTTACATCACCAGAATAACCAGAAATTCTATAAGTAACCCAATCAGCATTTCCAAGAACCGCTTGTGATTGTGACGTATTAATTGGATTTCCGTTTATTGTAATTGTGGCATTTGAATAGGTTAAAATCATTAAGTCTGCACTGTATGGAGAGGTTCCAACAAGGGGTCCAATTTCACTTATTGCAGGCAAATAAACCGATTCTTGAAAAAAGCAACTAAGTGGCGGTATAAAATTCAACCCAGAAGTAGGATACGAGTTATCTCCACCAATTAATTGATAGGCAAAAACCGGCTTTGATGATTTTACGTATATGTTTTTATTAGTACCACTTCCTTGATAATTAGAGTTAGGAACTAAATAATAATCGCCTGCATTTAAGGTTGTAGCTGCAACTGTATTTCCGTTAACGAAAATATCAGTATTATCAGCATCAGCAATAATTAAAGGTGATTCCATTAAAGGTAAGCCGTTACCTTCGATAAAAATATATTCTGTTCCAATTTGAGAAGAAGATACTATTTGATCTAAAGTAAAATCTGATCCGTTACCCGATACTCCACCAGTTGCGTTACCTGTGCTGACTGCTACAGGTTTTGTTGCAGTTAATGAAGCGCCTATAAAACCAGTCCAGTTAGCTGATACATTCGTATAACCTGAAAAAACGATTGATTCTCCTGCATTTAAAGTGAAAGTTTGAGTATCTGAAGTGATATTTCCGGCACCAGAAACAAAAACAACATTTGAATTATAATCGGATAAATTAATTACCGTATTGTTTTCTGTTGCCATAACGCTTGAAACAAAATTTCTGATTGTTACTTCTCCCCCTTGTGGAGTACTACCTAATCTAAAAGATGTTCCGATGCCTGGTCTACCTTTGGAAATTAATGTTTCTGCATGATTTGCTGCACGCATTCTGAAACTCACATAAAAGTCTTTAGTCCCTTGTAATATTAGTCCTTTGTCATTTTTAATAACATTAACATCACTAACATCTAAAAACATGTCAGTAGGTTGTCCAGACCCCACAGAAACCACTACTGGAGTTGTTTGTGAAATTGTAAATGGTGAACCAGCAATTGGCGTTCCATTTCCAGTTGTTACCGTTACTTGAAAAGGTACTGTTTCCGGAGTTGAAATATATAAATATTGATTTTCAATGTTATTAGCATCTCTTGAGTGCAATGGTGGTAACCAGTGCTTATTACTCAACTGAGCGTTACTAGTAAAAATTCCAACAACAGTTAGTAAAATATATAAATTTTTCATTTGTTAAAAGTATAGAAAAGCAAATTTATTCTATTTTTATTTAATTCTATTTACATTAAAAGAAAAAGGCACCTTTAGGTACCCTTTTTAACTTTTTAGTAAAAAATTATGGGTTAATTTGAAATGTCTGAGTAATGTTTGGTGCAGCTCCTCTTACATTAATGGCTTTTCCTGTTGCATCTAAAACGAATGCAACGAAATTCAAATTAGCAACATTAGCTATATTAGAAGGTATAGTAACAGTAAAGTTTTTAGTAACTGTTGCTCCAGTATTTGTTCCTGTTAATGCGTCGCCATTAACTAAATCAGTTAAACATGCTCTTAAAACATGATCGTGTTCAAAATTAACAATTGGATTTTGTCCATTAAAATATGATGTTGCATTTACTTGATTGTAAATTAAACCATCTTCTAGAACATAAACTACAAGTTTTAAATCAGAAAAATTCGAAACAAATTTAACATTTACACTTAAGTTTATAATTCCTCCAGAAATTGTTGAATTTAAGGCAATTCCTAAATCAGCATTTAGTTTAATTTGGTTTTTTACTTCTGTTGTAGAAATTTCATTATCCCACAGAACCTTCCTATTTAACATAGCAGTTGGATATCCTGTTACCCCAATTAATTGTTCTAATGGTGCCGCTGGAAAATTATAAGGATCCGGTGATGAGGCAACGCTTCGGTGAATGGATACAGGATAGGCGCGAAGTTGTTCCGACTCTACTTGTTTAATTCCATGTAAAACTCTCGGACAATATTGACACCAAGTTCCAGTATAGTCTTCAATTAGGACATTTTTTAAAAATTTTCCAGATATGGGCTGTTCAATAACTGCAGAATTAACTGAATTATCTTCCCAATCATTTGAGATGCAAGATATATTTATTAACCCTAAAAAAGTAATTGTAGCGAACAGTATTTTTCTCATATAATTTTTTGTTTTTCAGTAGTTTGGCTTCAAACTTCTTATGCAAATTTAAAAAAATTTTTTATAATGCTGGAAATATCTTTTATTTGCTAATAAATAACTTCAGAATAATGAAAAAACTAGTTTTAAATGTAATGCTATTTATTTGTGCATTAGGGTTTTCGCAAAATAAATTGCCAAGTATTTCACTTAAAAATTTAGAAGGAACAACTGTTTCTACTACACAAAATTTCATAGAAAAAGACAAAGTATATGTGTATTGTTTTTGGGCTACTTGGTGCGCGCCTTGTATTCAAGAATTAGATGCAATTAGTGAGGTATATGATGAATGGAAATCACAAGCCAATGTGGAAGTTATTGCCGTTTCAATTGATGATGCTAGAACCAATAAAAGAGTAAAACCTTTAGTTAACGGGAAAGGTTGGGAATACACGATATTATTGGATACCAATCAAGATTTTAAAAGAGCATTAGGCATTTCAAATCCTCCTTTTACAGCAGTAGTTAAAAATGGAGAAATAGTTTTTACTCAAAATGGTCATACACCAGGAAGTGAAAATCAGTTATTAGAACAAATTAAAGCGCTTAAATAATGAAGAAAATAATCAGCTTTACGTTTTTATTTTCAGCACTTTGTGCTTTTGCTCAGAATGCCGATTCTACCAAAACGAAATTAAAAGTCTATGGTAGTTTTGAAAGAAATGGTCAATGGTACACCAATGATAAAAACAGAGGAATCAATCACGACACTGTGCCATTACGCGCCAACAATTATTTCAATGTAAATTTCAATTACAAAAAATTTACTTTTGGAACGCAAGTGGAATCGTATATGAATGAGGCGTTATTAAATTTTAATCCAAAATACAAGGGTACAAATTTTGCTACGTATTACGCCAATTATAAATCAAAAAAATTAGATATAACTTTAGGTCATTATTACGTACAATTTGGAAGTGGATTGGCACTTAGAACCTGGGAAGACCGATCGTTAGGGATTAATAATGCGTTACGTGGTGCAAAAGTGGTGTACTCGCCAATTGATGAAATTTCTTTTACAGCTTTATACGGAAAGGCAAGAACTGGTTTTGATGTGGCAAATGGCGATGTTTTTGGATTTAATACGGATGTTAACGTTAGTCAACTTTTAAATATTGATGCGTTCGATTTTAAATATGGTTTTAGTGCTGTTAGTAGATACGAAAAATTACCAGTTTCTGTTCAAAATTTCAGTGCTTTTACTAATTTGTTTTCAAACCGATTTGAATTGGGATATAAAAATTATTATATAAATACGGAATATGTTTTTAAATCGCGAGACGCTATAATTAAACAAAATATTTTAGACACCAATTTTGCAAAAGAAGGAAGTGCATTGTTAGTGAATTTTGGATATTCTAAAAAAGGAATTGGTTTTGACGCCAATTTAAGACGTGTTGAAAATATGCAATTATTAGCACAAAGAAATTTAGATAATTATCCAACACTTTCAAGTACAAGTTTAAATTATAACGACAAAATATTGAACTTCGTTCCAAGTTTAACCAAACAACATCATTCTAATTTGGCAAATATTTATGTGTATCAAGCCCAATTTCAAGTAGTGATGGATGAATCAACACAGATAAACAAATTTGGAGAAATTGGAGGTCAATTTGATTTTTTCTACGACTTCAAAAAAGGTTCTGTTTTAGGAGGAAAATATGGAACAAAAATCAATTTAAATGTTTCTTCTTGGTATAATTTAAAAGCTAAATTCAGATATACGAATAATGCCGGAGAAAACATCCAAAATTATCAAGCTGAATTGTTTAATGCCAACGAAAAGTATTTTTCAGATTATAATATAGAAATCACGAAAAAGGTTTCCAAAAATTTTAAAACGGCTTTTACGTATATCAATCAGTATTACAACAACAAACAAATTCAAGGAATATTTAATAAATATATTATTAATTCTCACACTGTATTTTCAGAATCAACCTATCAATTATCTGAAACAAAATCGATTACTTTTGGTTTAGAACATATGTGGGCAGATAATGACAGAAAAAATTGGGCAGCAGGAACCATAGAGTACAATCATAATGAAAACTGGTCAATATTTGCTATGGATATGTATAATTATGGCTTTGATCATAAAACGCTTACCATTAGTGAAACAGATTTATTTGATATTCACTTCTATAATTTTGGAGCCGCTTATAAAAAAGGAAGCACGCGAGTTGCATTAAATTATGGCCGTCAACGTGGTGGTTTAGTTTGTGCAGGTGGCGTATGCCGATTTGTTCCACCAAGTACTGGTTTAGGGCTACAAATTACAACTTCATTTTAAAAAAATATTAAAGAATTTTAAAAAGTGGATGCAAAAGTATTGTCAAGCTGAACTTGTTTCGGTTTCCATAAATAATTATTTTAGATTCCGAAATAAATTCGGAATGACAAAATTCGGACTTTTCAAAACACCTATTTTTAGAAAAAAGCACGCAACTGAATGGTTCCAGTATGCACCGTTTTACTTGTTTCCGATTTACGACCGTTATAATTTACCGAAACATCTAAAAATTGCGTAATATTTTTCTGAAATAGAAGTTGCCAAGTAGTATTTTTTCCACTTTGTAACCCTTCTAACAACTGAAAGCCAACAGGAGAAGAAGCGCTTCCGGTAAAATTATTATTGATATAAGTAAATATTCCGTTTAATGAAAATCCTTTTTCTGTATTCCAATTAAATGACGTGCCTAATTGTTGTTGTTTTAAATGTTCTAAATTGCCAATCGTATTTTCTTTACTATTATTTTCATAAAAAACATCCCAACTTGCGTTTTTATTAAAAATATAGGACACTTTCGGAGCAATTTCTAAGCCAGTAATATTAAAATTTCTACTTGCATAATTATCAGAAATACTTTTTACATTTGAGGTGTTTGTTTGCAATTGAAACAACCAAAATTTTTGTACCAAATGGGCATATTGCAGTTGATGACTTTTTATATAATTTTCTTGACTTCCAAAATTTAAAACATTTTTTAACGCACTAGAATTGAAAGTATAGGTTACTGAATTTTTCTGTTTCCCTTTATTAAAAAACAAACTATTTCTAAAATTAGTATTCAAACCAATTAAATCTTTATCTGGAATTGAAAAAGGATTCCATTCAAAAGTATTTGAATTTCGAGTTATTTTTTTATCAATTATTAAAGAAGTTTGATTGTAAAATTTTGATAAGAATTTCTTAAATCCTGTTTCATTTTGCCAGACATTTCCATTAAAAGTAAGGGTTTGACTAAGCTTGTTTTGATAGGTTCTAATAAATATCTGATTGGGTAGAAAAATTTTTACATATTTTGCCAAATCAGAAAAGGTTGCAATTTCAAATTCTTGTAGTTCCTGAATGTTGTTATTGTTATAATCGTTCCACATATATAAACCTCGTCCGGCATCAACTTCTAAAAACGTAAATTCTTGTTGCGCAATACTTCCCGAATTATTTTCATAAAAAGTAGTAGTTTGAATCAGTTGATTAAAAAAGGAATCAGAATAGTTTACTCGCGAATTTATAGAAGGTTCTGTGGCGCGATTATCTGCAAATTTTAAGGTTCTATAATTGATGAATATGCCTAAGTTTCTTCTATCGTTTTTGATAATTTGCGATTTCAAATAAGTTGAAAAAGAGGAGTTAACACGTTGTAATAGATTATTTTTCACACTGTCATTTTGCCGAATTAAATACCCCATTTCAGCATATACTTTTGTTGAATCGCCACGACCAATAAAGTTTCCAAATTCTGAAAATCGTTGACTAAAATTACTTAGAATTTTGGTTTCATTCGCTATTTCTCTATTGTTTTCATATCTAAAATTAGCACCCACATAGTTTTTCTTAAAATGATATTTAGCAACATTTTGACTTCTTAAAAAATTAGATGTGCTTGAGTTATTTTTACTATCCATCAAACTAATTTGTGTTTGAAGTGCTAAATTTTTATTTTTTGTAAAGGATTGAAACGCGTGTTTATTTCCAGAAAAATTCGTAGAATATTCTAATTTTTCAAATTGGTATTTTCCAAATGTTTTCCATTTCATCGTATCTTTTTGAACCGAATTAAATTGTATTCCACCCACCAATAACAGCTGATTGCCTAATGGATTAGTAAGGTTCCAATCTCGATTAAACTCAATATTGTATAACCGCTCAATGGGTTTAAAATTCTCTTGAATGTAATTAATAGCGGCAAAAGATTGCACCTGAATTCCTTTGGAAAACAATTGCTGTTTCAGATTTAATTTTGTGGCAATTCCTTGGTTATTGGCATCATCTAAATTTGAAAATAAATTTTTGTCGTGGTTAGAAATTGCAATTTCGGTTTCAATTTCTGTTTTTTCTGTTGGTGAAAAAGAGCTGACAATGGTAGCAATTTGAATTTTTGTAGGTGCAATTAGCTTAACAATTGGTTCGTAACTTCCTTGTGGAACACCTGAAATCGGCGCTACATATTCGTAGATTTTTCCAATCGTATTGCTACTTGCCAAAATATAATTTCCTAAATTATTTCCTAAGAAAGTAAATTTTACTTGGTACAACGTTTGTGTAGGGTCTGTAGAAAATTCAAATATTTCAACGCTACCAAGTGTCAATTTTTTATAGAGTATCTTATTTTCCGAATAGGAATCTATGTAAGCAGAAGACGCATTCATTAAGTTTCCATCGTCTCCAGCAAGTTGTAATGTTTGAATTTGATTTTCGGATAAACTTTGTTGTAACGGTTGGTTTTTTACATCATTTTCATTATACACATAGGCGCCAATACTAAATTTATCACTTTCATGTTGAAAACCGCCGTAGCTTAAAAAACGGGTATAATTTCTATCCGAATATTGATATTCCATAACAATTCGCATTTCGGAAGTTATTGGAAAAGTGGCATTAAAAATAATTTCTCCTGCGTTATAATCTATTATATAATCTTTGTTTTCGCCTCGCTCTTTTAATATTCCGTTTACATAAACACGTTCTGAACCCGAAATAATTAACACATATAATTCGCCACTATTGCCTCGTAATTTGTAGGGACCCTGATTACCTTCTTGTCCTGTGAAATTACTTTTTGCATATTGTCCTCGAACTAATGAAGCAGCAATAAACAAATCGTTTTTTTTGGTATTTCCCCAATTAAAATGTGAGGAAAGACCTTGCACTTTTTTGTTAAAATTTAAAAAGCTGGTTTTTCTATTTTCTAAAAATAAATCACCTGCTCTTATGTTCCAGTTTTTAGATGATAGTTCAATAAATATTTGATCAAATTCGTCAATTTTTTGCGAATATCCGCCTTCTTGCAAGGGTATATTACTATCTTGAATAGATGCTTTTAATGTAATATCGTCAGATAATTTCCCGGAAATTTGTAAATCTAAATTGGAATTTAAAACCGTATTTTGATTGTTTCCCACTGTGAATCCTCGAGAAATACTTCCATTGGTTTTCAAGCCATTAAAAATTGGAATTTGTTTTTTTGTGTTTTCCGAGAACGTAAGTAATCGTCCGTTTTCATTTGGCACAATTTTTTTTTCGTCGTAAATAGTGTAGGTTTTCGTTAGAAAATTTGGCAATTGATAATATTGCACTCGTACTGAATCTTGAAATATTTTTTTGAAAATTAATTTTTTAGTTTGGTAATTGAATGAATAAAAAGAGGTGTCAATTTCTTGTTGATTTACATTGAAAATTTTAAATGAATTTGGATTTAATGCAGATGTATCAATAAGAATTTCTTTATTTGTATACGCAAATTTTTTACTTTTGAAAGCGTTGTTTTTCTCTTGACCAAAGCCAACAGAAACAAAACAAAACAATAAAAGGCAACTAATTTGTTTATACATACGGTAAAAGTACTGATATTTGTATAAACGAGAAAATTTCGATTTTTGTATACCATTCAATTTGCTTAATTTTGACAATAAATAACAACTTACATTACAATGAAAAAATCTCTTTCTATTTTATTTTTATTTCTTTCATTAAGCACATTTGCTCAAGAAATTCGTTTTGCAAGAATTGACAGTTTATTAAACTATTTATATGAAAACGATAAATTTATGGGTTCGCTTTGCATTCGTTTAGGCGATGAAGTAGTTTTTAAACATGCCTATGGGTTTTCTGAAGCAACTAAAGGAGTGCGTGCCAATGGTGCCACGAAATATAAAATTGGATCTATATCTAAAACGTTTACCGCTACAATGATAATGCAATTGGTGGAAGAAAAAAAGATTTTGTTATCAACTAAGTTGAATCGATTTTTTCCAAAAATTGACCAATCTGATAAGATTACCATTGAACATTTATTATATCAACGAACAGGTATAAAAGATTATGTAAATGCAGATAGTACATTAATAGATGTTTTAGAAAAACCAAATACTAAAGAATTGATTTTAAAGAAAATAGAAAATTATTCTTCTATTTTTGAAACTGATACCAAACACGAATACAGTAATTCTAATTACTTTATTTTAGGTTTAATTATCGAAAAAATCACTAAAAAATCATATACAGAAAATTTAAAAACCAGAATTTCAGATAAATTACAGTTAAAAAACACATATTACACAAACGAAAAAACAGACGTTTCAAAAAGAGAAAGTTTTTCTTACATGTTTAATGGTGACAATTGGGAACAAATTGAGGAATGGAATAACGACATTGCATTTTCTTCCGGTGGAATTATTTCTACACCAGAAGATTTAACAAAATTTATCTATAAACTTTTTAAAGGAAATTTAGTTTCTCCAGCTTCATTAGAATTAATGAAAACATTAAAAGATACTTACGGTATGGCTTTATATCGTTTTCCTTTTGGAGAAAGAAAATTTTACGGACATGGCGGTAAAATTGAAGGTTTTAAATCTACGATGGGTTATTATGAAAAAGATGATTTAACAATTTCTTTAATTGTAAACGGTGAAAATTACAGTCAAAACGACATTATGATAGGAATTTTAAGTATTTATTATAAATTACCTTATCCATTTCCGAATTTTAAAAAATTAGATGCAGACTTAATTCAAAAATATTCTGGAACCTTTGCTTCTAAAGAGATTCCATTAAAAATTAACGTTTTTGAAAAAGAAGGTAATTTATTAGCTCAAGCAACAGGACAACCGAGTTTTCCATTAACTTTTTCAAGAGATGATGTTTTTGTTTTTGCTCCAGCCGGAATTGAAATGGAATTTACTTCAAGTAAAAGTTTCATTTTAAAACAAGGTGGCCAAAAATTTAATTTTACTAAAGAATAGAAATATTTTATCTTAGCCAATTAATTGATCAAAATGAAATATTACATAATAGCTGGTGAAGCGTCAGGCGATTTACACGGTTCCAACTTAATGAAAGCCATTTTAGCAAAAGATCCAACTGCAGAAATACGTTTTTGGGGTGGCGATTTAATGCAAAATGTGGGCGGCACTTTAGTAAAACACTATCGCGAATTAGCATTTATGGGTTTTGCCGAAGTGATTATGAATTTGCGAACCATTTTAGGTAATATTTCTGTTTGTAAAAAAGATATTTTGCAGTTTCAGCCCGACACAATAATTTATATAGATTACCCAGGTTTTAATATGCGAATTGCGAAATGGGCTAAGAAATTAGGCATTCAAAATCAGTATTATATTTCTCCTCAAATATGGGCTTGGAAAGAAAATCGCATAAAAGACATCAAGCGTGATATCGATAAAATGTATGTGATTTTGCCTTTCGAAAAAGACTTTTACGAGAAAAAACATAATTTTCCAGTTGAATTTGTAGGCCATCCGTTAATTGATGCCATTTCCGATAGAAAGCAAACCAATTTTGAACAATTTACAAAAGAAAATAATTTAACAAATCAACCTATTATTGCTTTGTTACCAGGAAGTAGAAAACAAGAAATTGAAAAAATGCTTTCCATTATGCTTTCGATTGTAGCTAAATTCCCTGATTATCAATTTGTAATTGCTGGTGCACCAAGTCAAGAATATCAATTTTACAAAACATTTTTGACTACAGAAAATGTAAAATTTGTAAGTAATAAAACGTACGATTTATTAAGTGTTTCTCACGCTGCTTTAGTAACCTCGGGAACAGCCACTTTAGAAACAGCATTGTTTAAAGTGCCACAAATAGTGTGTTACAAAGCGAATAAAATTTCTTATGAAATTGCAAAACGCATTATTACATTAAAGTTTATTTCTTTAGTCAATTTAATTATGGACAAAGAAGTGGTGAAAGAATTAATTCAAAATGAGCTAAATACCACTAATTTAGAAATCGAATTGCACAAAATTTTATCTGGAAAATCCAGAGAAACCATTCAAAATGAATACGAAATTTTAGAACAAAAATTAGGAGGAAAAGGCGCAAGTGAAAAAACCGCGAATGGTATAATTTCTTCTATTAAAAATTAATTTGTAAATTTATACTTCATAAAATCCCAAAATAATGAAAAAATCAATTTATATTTTCCTACTTACTATTTTTTTGTATAGTTGTAAATCCTTGCAAAAGCCCACAATTGTTACTTCAAAACAAGTGGCTCAAAAAACAGGAAGTTATACATTTACTGAAAAAACAGGATTAGAAAAACCTGCAAAACCTACAAAAAAAGAGATAAAAGCTATTGAAAAAGCGAAACAAAAAGCTGTACAAGATAGTATAGAACAATCCAAAATAAAAGTAGTTGTGGAAGAAGAAACGCCACAAGATTTTACACCAACATTTGAGGTTTCAGATTATATAAAGCAACAAATTCTTAATGTTGCTGCAGAAAGTTTAGGCTCTCCATATAGAGGAGGAGGTTCGACTCCAGCCGGGTTTGATTGTTCGGGTTTTGTTACCTACACGCTTAACCAATTTGATATTGCATTGCCAAGAAATTCGGCAGAAATGGCTCAAATTGGAAAACGTATATTAAAAAAAGACGCTAAACCTGGCGATTTAATTTTTTTTAAAACCAATGGCAGCTACATTAGTCACGTTGGAATAGTAACAGAAAACTCTGACGGTATAATTAAATTCATTCATTCCTCAACAAGTAGTGGAGTAGTGTATTCTTCTACTTCAGAAAGCTATTATGCAAGAACTTTTGTTGGAGTAAATAGAATTTTGGAATAATTACAACAAACTATTTCTACATTTTTTACTGAAAAATAATCCCAAATTGTTTTTCTATAGTAAACAAACCTACTAACTAATGAAATTTATTAAATTCCCAATTGTCCCTATACTTGGTGGCTTTAGTATTGGAATTGTAATTCAATATTACTTTCAATTTGCCTTGCTTTCTATTTTATTAGGATTGACATTCAATACCTTTTGTTTTTTAGCGGTTTATTTTTATGTTATAAAAAAGAAATTAAACACCTTGTTTTTTGAAAGTGTAGTAGTGCTTTTGTGTTTAAATTTAGGCATTTTGTCTAATTATTTTAACACTCAAATAAATTATAAATCGCATTTTTCAAATTCAATTTTAGAAAGAAACCTTATACAAGGATTGGTGACCGAAAAGTTAAAATCAACAACGTATTATGATAAATTTATTTTAAAAGCTGAACACATTAACGGGCAAAATTGTATCGGTAAAATACTACTTTATGTGCCAAAAAAAGAGAAAATAGAAATAGAGGTTGGAAACAAAGTTAAGGCATTTGAAACGCCAAAATTACTTCAAAATGCATTAAATCCAAATCAATTTGATTATTCTAAATATTTAAATAATCAGAATGTTTTTAATGAAATTAAAATCAAAGAGACAAATACAATTAGTGTTTCAAAAGACACAAATTTTTATTATTATATTAATTTTATTAAGTCAAAATTATTAAAAAGTTATGATGTAAATAGCTTTAAAAAAGACAATTACAATCTATTAATGGCGTTGCTTTTTGGTGAAAAAACAGAGTTGTCCAAAGAAATTAGTACAAATTACACACAAGCAGGAATTATTCATATTTTAGCCATTTCAGGACTACATATTGCTTTAATTTACGGAATCTTACTTTGGCTTACTAAACCATTGCTTCGATTCAAAAAAGGAAAACTATACATCTTTCTTATTTCGTTATGTATCTTGTGGTTTTATGCTATTTTAGCTGGATTTTCTGCTTCAATTGTACGCGCAGCGGTTATGTTTTCAGTAGTAGCTTTCGCAAAAATTGTGAATCGACCAGCTAATATTTATAATTCTTTAGCTGTTTCTGCTTTGCTATTATTACTATACAATCCTAATTATCTTTTTGATGTTGGATTTCAATTGAGTTTTGCTGCTGTTTTAAGTATTGTTATTTTTCAGCCTTTAGTTAGAAAATATAGTTATTCTAAAAATTTAATTATTTTAAAAATTAAAGAATTACTGCTTATTTCGATAGTTGCTCAAATTGGTGTTTTACCCTTAATATTGTATTATTTCGGCCAATTTCCTTTATTGTTTTTATTGGCTAATTTAATTGCGATTCCGCTTTCAAGCCTTATTTTAATTTTAGGATTAGCATTGATTCCTTTCAATTTTTTGTTGCTGAAAGTAGCGGTTTATTTGAGTGTTTTAGTCAATTTTTTAATTGAATTAATGAATGCTTTTACAGCTTGGATCATAACATTCGATGTTTTTATTATCAAAAATATAGCTTTTCATGAAGTGTTAGTTTTGTTGTTATATTTAATTATTGCAACAGTTCTTTATTTCGTTTATTTTTCAAAAATTAAAAATTTAAAACCAATTTTATTTTCTATTTTGATTTTTCAGTTGTGCTATTTTTTTCTTAATTCTTCTGAAAAAAATAATAATGAATTTGGGGTTTTTAATAGTATGAAACACACGCTGTTTGTTGAAACTAAAAATAATGAATCTGTATTTTATACGGACGATTTAGCTAATTCTAAAGCTGCAATAGAAGCATATACAAGAGGAAAATTTGTTAAAAAGTATCGAATTGAACCTATTAAAAATGTATATAGTTTTAACAAAAAAATTCTTTGTATTGATAGTTTAGGTGTGTATACTACTAAACAAAAACCAGAAATTGTGGTACTAACACAATCGCCAAAAATTAATTTGAAACGATTAATTTCAACCATTAAACCAGAACAAATAATAGCTGATGGTTCTAATTATAAAAGTTACATAAAACTTTGGAAGGCCACTTGTGAGCAAGAAAAAATCCCTTTTCACGCCACAGCCGAAAAGGGATTTTATAGATTGAAATGAATTTTTACTTTTTGATAATTTTATTAGCGCCTTCAAGCCAAACTTGTGGGCCACCAGCAACATATCCTGTGCTTCCAAGTGCGTTTAAATTTACTTTTGCTTCTGCTGTTTTAGTAGCACTAACAAACCAAACCGTTGGATAGCCTCTAACTTGTAATTGCTGTTGTAATTGTGCATTTTGCATTTTTACCGCATCTGTTTGTTCATTTTTTCTTGGAAAATCTAATTCTACCAAAATTACATTATCAGTAGCCCATTTTACAAATTCTGGGGTTTTAAAAACTTCTTTTTGTAATCGAATACACCAACCACACCAATCTGAACCTGTAAAAAATAAAAACATTGGCTTGTTTTCTTTAATAGATAAATCGGTAGCAATAGATACATCTGTGTACCACTTTAATTCCTGACTTTGAGCAATAAATCCACTAATTAAAAAAGTGAATATTAAAATTATTTTTTTCATAATTACTATCTTATTAGTATTTTACAAATATATAAAAATTGTGGGCTATTAAAAGTATGTTACTTTACATCTTGCATTAATTTTTTTACAAATGGCGAAATTAAAATCAAAATCAATCCTGCAATTAACGCATAAATGGCAAGTTGATAATACCCGTCTGCATAGGTATTTAGTTTTTCTAAATTGGTAGCATTTTTTGAGGCTTTAGCAATATTAGCTCCTAAAATTCCTGCAAAATACTGTCCATAAGCACTCGCTAAAAACCACATTCCCATAATTACAGCCTGTGTTTTTTGTGGAGATAACTTGGTCATAGCACTCATACCGATAGGTGATAAACATAATTCACCAAAAGTAATTATAAACCATCCGAAGGTAAATAAGTCTAATGACGTTCTACCTGATGCATCTGCAAAAAACTTAGTATAGTAGAAAATCCAGAAACCACCAGCTAAAAACAAAAAAGCTAATCCAAATTTTATGATAGTATTAGGTTCTATTTTTCTTTTTGATAACCACAACCAAACTAATCCTACTAATGCAGCAAAAGCAATTACAAAGAAGGAATTTGCAGAATTATTCACCCCATTTGGACTTAATTCTACACCAGCTACAGTATTATTTAAATTGTTTGCAGCAAATAAACTTAAGGAGCCACCACTTTGTTCGAAAAAAGCCCAGAAGACAATTGAAAAAAGGATAAATACTAAAGCGGCAATTAATTTTTTATTTTCCACTAAAGAGAAATTTCTCATTTCGTACAGTAAATATAAAATAGAAATAGGTCCAATCGCATACATAAAATAATCCGTATAAACAGTATTGCCAACCATTATAATAACTATTGGAATTACTAAAATCGAACCTAAATAAGTTATGTTTTCCAATAATTTTTTTCTTGAAACCTCAAGATGCGCTAATGGTGAAAGTCCAATACTTGCTAAACTTTTTTGCGTTTTTGTGAAAGTCAATAAACTTATAATCATTACTAAAGCTGCAAAACCAAAACCTACATTCCATCTTAAATGCTCTGGAACAATCGATTGCCATAAGGAACCTTCAGCAACAGCTATACAAATGTAACCTCCAATTAATGCGCCTAAATTTACACCCATATAAAAAAAAGAAAATCCGGCATCACGTCTTGGATCGTTCTCTTTATATAATTGCCCAACCATTGATGAAATATTTGGTTTAAAGAATCCTGTACCTACAATTGTAAAACCAATTCCTGTAAAAAACAGACTTTTCGGATCAATAGCTAAAATAACACTTCCAATAATCATTAAAATTCCACCCCAGAAAAGTGATTTTCGTAAACCAAGAATTTTATCGGCAAATAAACCACCAATAAAAGTAAATGCATACACCCAAGCTTGAGTCGCTCCATATTGTAAATTGGCCACTTCTTCGTCCATAGACAAATGGTTAACCATAAATACGACCAGCATACCTCGCATTCCATAAAAACAGAAGCGTTCCCACATTTCTGAGAAAAACAAATACCACAGTTGTTTTGGATATTTGCCTTTAAAATTTTGTATTTCTTCTATAGTTTGCATTAGTTTATTCCTTTTTCTTTCATTACTGCATTTAATTGTTTCAATAAAACAAACATCAATAGAGTTGCAAACATTAATAGCCCAAAATTAATCCAAAAGAAATCTTGTTTGTTGTCATAGGTGTCCCAAAGACTGGCTAATACACCACTTAATTTATTTCCGATTGAAGTGGATAAAAACCAACCACCCATCATTAATGATGTTATATTTGTTGGACTCAGCTTAGATACAACCGATAATCCCATCGGACTTAGAAATAGTTCTCCAATTGTGATAATTCCGTAATTGGCCACAAGCCACCAAACACTAACTTTTTCAGAACCGTTTCCGCCCATATTAACTGCTGCAATCATTACTAAAACGGATAAAGCAGAAATTAATAATCCAAAAGCAATTTTTGTAGGTGTTGATGGTTCTTTTTTTCTACCACGTAAAAAGGTAAAGAATGCAACCACTAATGGTGTTAAAATAATGACCCAACCTGGATTGATAGACTGACTTAAATTAGTTGCCCAAATAGAAACTTTTGAACTTTCTTTAGGTAGTTTTTCTTTGGCTACATTTCTAAAGTATATTGGGTAATCTACTGTTTTTTGAACTTCGCCATTTAGTTTTTGAATACGAAAACTGGCATCATATAATTCTGTGGAATCTTTTTTATAGTCTATTTCTTTAGATAATTTAAGTGTGTTAAAAACAGATTTGGTCGTTCCTGTGATTTCTCTATCTGTATATCTATCTGCCCAAGTGGTAAGTGCCGAACCATTTAGTTTGAAAACCGCCCAAAATAAAATTACTACAGCAAATATGGTTAATAAAGCTCCAATTGGCCTTTTGTCTTCTGCTTTTGCTTTAAAATATAAACTTCCGTAAAAAAATATAACTGGAATACAAGCAAAAATAAAGGCATCGGTACTATCCGAACCAAAAATATATCCAGATGGATTAGCTTCAGAAGTCACACCTTTTAATAACCAACCAATTACTCCAAATACAGCAGATGGTAATAAAATAAATAAAACAATTTTATAAAATGGCATATCGCCTTCTTGCGTTCCTTTTTTATCTGTTTTGTTTCCGTAATGTTTTGTTCCTAATAAGAAAACAATGACACCAATAAACATTCCAACACCAGCTGCCATAAACGCATATTGCCAACCTAATAGAATTTGTAATGCAGCTCCAAAAAAGTTACAAATGAAAGCACCAACATTAATTCCCATATAGAAAATATTATACCCTTCATCTTTTTTGTCTTTGTACTGATCTTCAGAATAGAAATTACCTAAAAGTGTGGAAATATTTGGTTTAAAAAATCCATTTCCAATAATCACAAGTGTCATAGCAATATATAACATAGTAATGTTATGAATACCCATTAAAAGATAACCAATACCCATCATCAAACCTCCAATAACTATTGATTTTTTATATCCCCAATATCTATCAGCTACAAGCCCTCCAATAAAAGGAGTTAAAAAAACAAGTGCAATAAACGTTCCATATAAATCGGAGGCTTCTTTTTCAGTTAAGGCAAATCCTGCTTCTACATCTTTAAGATAAAGAGTAAAAATTCCAATCATTAAATAATAGCCAAAACGTTCCCACATTTCAGATAAGAATAAATAAGGCAATGCCTTTGGGTGTGATTTCCACATACTAATTTGTTTTAATAATTAAAAAAGCCTGCAACAATGTTACAGGCTTGAAAGATATAAAAAATATTTTATAAAATAATTAGTTAATACCGTGCATCATTTTTTTCAATCTTGGTGTTAATGCGAATAAGATTGCCGCTGCAATACCACATAATATTACGAACACCATAAAGAATTCAAACAAATTATGAATTTCAAAACCAGCAAAAACTGGATTAGTTGGGCTAATTTGATTTGTATCTAAAAGAGCTAACTGATCTTTAGTTGGCACTATTTTCTTATCTAAAACTGCTTGTAAATCTATACCTAATTCTTTTGCTTTGTTAAATTTGTCTCCAGTTGCAGGCATAATAGAACCTAATGTTCCTGCTAATGCATATCCTGCAGCGTTTGATAAGAAGAAAACTCCGTACAATAATGAAGAAAAACGTTTTGGAGATAATTTACCAACCAATGATAAACCAATTGGAGATAAACATAATTCTGCACACGTTTGTATTAAGTACAATAAGATTAACCATTTAATGGCTAATAAACCATTATTCCCTAAATCTTTTACGTTGTGAGCAATAATAAAATAGGAAACAGCAATTAAAAGCAAACCAATAGCTTGTTTAAAAGGAGAAATCGGTTCTCTGTTATTGGCTCTTAATTTATCCCATAACATACTGAAAGGTACAGCAAACATTACTACGAATAATCCATTGAAGATTTGTACCATTGATGGCGGCATATTCCAACCAAAGAAATTTCTATCTGTTTGATTATCTGCAATAAACGTTAATGAAGAACCTGCTTGTTCAAAGGCTGCCCAGAAAAAGATAACGAAAAAGGCAACAATGTAAATTACTAAAATTCTATCTCTTTCTATTTTAGTTAATGAGGTGTCTGAGATAATTAATCCAGCCAAAGACAATCCACTTGCATAAATTATTGCATAAATAATATTCTGCCCAAATGCATAATGAAATAAGAATCCTAATCCTACGAAAGCAACAACTGCTCCAATTAAAGCATTCTTTGAAAACACGGCTTTTTGAGATTCTCCATCTTCAAAATCTGAAGCATCATTTTTTGAAGGTAAACCACCAATTGGTCTGCCTTCAGGAGTAACTACGTATTTATTTTTTAAATAATAAAAAACCATAGTTCCTAAAACCATTGCTATAGCTGCTGCTAAGAATCCCCATTTGAAAGCATAAATATCTCTAATACCACCAGCATCTTTAACATCTCCAACAATTGGACAAATTAATTGACCTAAGAAAGCACCTAAGTTAATTCCCATATAAAAAATCGTAAATGCTGTGTCTAATTTGTTTTTTTCTTGTTTAGGATATAAACTTCCTACCATAGAAGAAATATTTGGTTTAAAGAAACCATTACCAAAAATGATAATTCCCAAAGCAACCCAAAGTAAAATTTTAGCTAATTCAATATTGGAAGTAAATACAGTTGCACTAATAAATAATAAAAATTGTCCAACAGCCATCATTAAACCTCCAAGCATAATGCAATTTCTGTTTCCTAAAAATCTATCTGCAACAAATCCACCTAACATAGGTGTTAAATAACATAAACCCAAAAATCCACCGTAAATTAAAGAGGCATCTGCTTCTTTCATTAATAATGAATTTACCATAAATAGGGTTAGGATGGCTCGCATTCCATAGAAATTGAATCGTTCCCACATTTCGGTTCCAAATAATACCCAAAGCCCCTTTGGATGTCCTTGTTTAACTGTTTCGCTCATAATTAATTTATTTAGTAATATTGGTTAGTTTATAGTTTTTCTAAAATAAAGTTGGTCATTTTGGTGTACAATTGCAAACGGGTTTTTCCACCATAAATCCCGTGATTTTTATCTGGGTAAATCGCCCAGTCAAATTGTTTGTTGGCTTGTACTAAAGCTTCTACCATTTTCATGGTATTTTGAACATGCACATTGTCATCAGCCGTACCATGAATTAATAAAAAGTTTCCTTTCAATTTATTTACATGTGAAATAGGCGAATTGTTATCATAACCACTTGCGTTTTCTTGTGGCGTCTGCATGTATCTTTCGGTATAAATGCTGTCGTAATATCTCCAAGACGTTACGGGAGCAACGGCAATAGCAGATTTGAAAACATCTGCGCCTTGAAAAATACAATTGGCCGCCATAAAACCACCATAAGACCATCCAAAAATGCCAATTCTAGATTTGTCAACAAAAGTGTATTTCCCAAAAACTTTAGCCGCATCAATTTGGTCTTCTACTTCGTATTTTCCTAATTCTTTTTGCGTACATTTTTTAAATTCTGCCCCTTTAAAACCAGTTCCTCTTCCGTCAACACAAGCTACAATATAGCCTTTTTGAGCCAACATCATAAACCAATAATCGTCTGTTCCGTTCCAAGCATTGTCTACCTGTTGCGAACCTGGTCCCGAATATTGAAACATAAAAACAGGATATTTTTTATTCGGATCAAAATCTTTTGGTTTAATCATCCAAGTGTTTAAAACATGTCCTTTTTCTGTAGTGATGGTTGAAAATTCTTTCGGTGATACGTTGTATTTTGCTAATTTTTCTTCAACCGCTTCATTCGATTGGATTTTCTTAATCTCTTGAGAAGTTTTAGAATCGTTTAAAGAATAATAAGGCGCTGCTGTAGCACTTGAATAGGTATTGATAAAATATTGAAAATTTGGACTAAAAGTAGCGCTATTTGTTCCTGTTTTTAATGACAGTCTTTTTTTAGCTTTTCCGTCAATTGAAATGGAGTACACATCTCTATTTATTGAACCGTTTTCTACAGATTGATAATAAATTGTTTTGTTTTTCTCATCAAATCCATAATAAGCGGTTACATCCCAATTCCCTTTTGTAACCTGGTTTTTCAACTTTCCAGTTTTGTCATAATAATAAATATGATTGAAATCGTCTTTCTCTGAAGTCCAAATAAAACTATTGTCTTTTAAAAAGGTTAAATTATCCGTAACATCGACGTAAGCTTTATCTTTTTCGTTTAAAATTACTTTTTTAGTTCCCGAATTTCCATCAACAAATATAACATCTAAATTGTCTTGGTGGCGATTGATTACTTGCGCACTTAAAACATTTGAATCGTTTGTCCATTTTAATCTTGCTATATAAAAATCGGAATAAGTACTTAAATCAATTTTTTGCGTTTTTGCAGAAGCTACATCATAAATATGTAACGAAACGTCTGCATTTTTTTCTCCTGCTTTTGGGTATTTAAAAACAGCTTGTGTTGGATACAAACCTTGATTGTACATATCCATTGAGAATTCTGGAACGTTTGTTTCGTCAAATCGAATAAAAGCTATTTTTGTTCCGTTAGCATTCCAATCGAAAGCACGAACAAAAGCAAATTCTTCTTCGTAAACCCAATCAGTAATTCCGTTAATGATGCTGTTTTTCTTACCATCGGTTGTAACTTGAGTTTCTTTATTTAAAAGTAAATCAAAAACATACAAGTTGTTTTCAAAAGCATAAGCAACTTTAGTTCCATCGGATGAAAAAGTTGGCTCTTGAATGGCTTTATCGGTAAATTTTGATAATTTTTTAGAAACAATATCGTATACAAAATAATTTGCAGTAAATGAACGTCTAAATATCGATTCGGTATTTGTTGCAATTAATATCTTTTTCTCAGCCTGATCAAATGTGTAACTATCAATTGAAGTTAATGCTGGAAAATCTTTGGTGTCAATAATGGTTGCAACTTTATTTAAAGTCGCATAATCAAACAAATCAATTTGCATAGTTTTAGAATTTCTATCGAAATTTAGTACCGTATATTGATTGGTGTTTTTCATGGCATTCAATTCGTCCATGCCTTTAGTTCTAAATGCACCGCCCCAAATTTCTTCTAAAGTTAATTTTTGCTGAGCAACAACTGATACTGAAGTGGTTAGTAATATGATTACTAAGTGTATAAAATTTCTCATATTTTGTGATTGTAAAAAACGTCCAATTTTAGTGAAAATTTACGACATATTCATAATAAATATTGAATTTTTTACTTTCTAAGTTTTATTTTTTTAAAAATTACTTTTATTATCTTTGTCAATCAATCCGAAATTAATGGCACTAAATACTACAAGTTTTTCAAAACTAACAAAAGAAGAAAAAATAAATTGGATCGCCGAAAAGCATTTTTCCAATCCAAAAGAAGCAATTGCCGTATTACAAAGCTATCAAAATTCTGATGCGTCAATTCAAAAACTACACGACGAATTTATTGAAAACACTTTAACAAATTTTTATTTGCCGTTAGGTGTCGCACCAAATTTTACAATTAATGGTAAAAACTATACCATCCCTATGGCTATTGAAGAGAGCTCTGTTGTGGCAGCCGCAAGTAAAGCTGCGAAATTTTGGGGAGCACGAGGAGGATTTAAAACGACTATTTTAGGCACTGAAAAAATTGGTCAAGTTCATTTTATGTATGAAGGTGATAAACAAAAACTTATTGAATATTTCAATTTTGTAAAGCCTTTTTTACTTTCTGAATCGGAAGGAATTACCAAAAATATGCAAAAGCGTGGCGGCGGAATTTCAGATATTCAGCTAATAGATAAAACGGCAGCATTAAACAATTATTACCAATTGCACACTACTTTTCAGACTAAGGATAGTATGGGAGCGAATTTTATCAATTCTTGTTTAGAACAATTTGCAAAAACATTTAAAAACAAATCAGTAGAATTTGGTATTCATTCCATTCAAATTGTAATGAGTATTTTGAGTAATTTTGTACCAAATTGTGTAGTTCGTGCCGAAGTTTCTTGTGCTATTTCGGAACTTAATGAAGATGCCAACATCACGTCAAGTGAATTTGCAGAAAAGTTTCTAACTGCTGTAAAAATCGCTGAAGTGGAACCATACAGAGCCGTAACGCACAACAAAGGCATTATGAACGGAATTGATGCGGTAGTGTTGGCTACAGGTAACGATTTTCGTGCTGTAGAAGCGGGTATACATGCATTTGCAAGTAAAAATGGAAGCTACACGAGCTTGTCTCACGCTAAAATAGAAAACGGAATATTTACGTTTTGGTTGGAAGTACCTTTAGCATTAGGAACTGTTGGCGGTTTAACTAATTTACATCCATTAGTCAAATTTTCTTTAGAAATGTTAGGAAATCCCTCTGCAACGGAATTAATGGAGATTGTAGCTGTTGCTGGATTGGCTCAAAATTTTGCAGCTTTACGTTCGTTAACCACTTCTGGGATTCAACAAGGGCACATGAAAATGCATTTGAATAATATTTTAAATCAACACCAAGCTACAAAAGAAGAAAAACTATTAGTTTTAGCACATTTTGAAAACCAAACGGTTGCACATAATTTAGTGGTGGATTTTTTGGAAACGTTGAGAAAAAAATAAACATATAAGTCATATAAGAGTTTAAATACATTATAATTTAAAGTGTAAATTAAAGTTCATATAAGTATTTCGTTTAACGAAATTTATTAAACATAATAATACAAGCCATAAATTTAATAATACAAGCCATGAAAAAAGTATCAAAAAAAGAACTAAAAAATTTAGTTTATCAAGTTAATGGTGCTGCCATTGAAGTTCATAAATCATTAGGTCCAGGATTGTTAGAATCCGTTTATCATCAATGTTTATTAAAAGAATTTGAATTAAGAAACATTAAATATATTTCTGAAAATCCAGTTCCAATTGTATATAAAGGTCATTTTTTAGAAACAAAATTGAGATGCGATTTTTTAATTGAGGATGTTTTAGTTGTAGAACTAAAGTCGGTTTCAGAAGTTAATTCCATATTTGAAGCACAAATATTGACTTATATGAATTTATTAAAAGTTCCAATTGGTTTATTAATAAATTTTAATGTGAATAATATTTTTTATGATGGTCAGCAAACTTTTGTAAATGAAATTTATAGATTATTACCAGAATAGATTTTAATTTTAAAATATAAGTCATATAAGTTTAAAATTTAAATAATAAAATCACTTAAATTTACGAAGTAAAAACTTAAACCTACTTTATAATGTTTTGATAAACAGAAAAAGCTTATATGACTTATATGGTTAACAAAAACACATTCTACTCTAACGGGAAACTCCTAATTACTGGAGAATATTTGGTCTTAAATGGTGCCAAAGCTTTAGCCTTGCCAACGAAATTTGGTCAGTATTTACGCGTTTCTTCGTGTGTAGAAAAAAAAATATTTTGGACCAGTTTGGATGCTGACAAAAGCGTTTGGTTTGAAACTGAATTCACTTTCGATGAGATTCGTACGGCTAAAAATTTTCAAGAAGAACATCTCATAAAACATATTTTAGTTGAAATTTTACATCAAGCCCATCTTCAAAATCCAAATTTTTTAACGTCGGAAACGGGATATATTATTGAAACAGAAGTCACATTTCCAAGAAATTGGGGCTTAGGAACATCTTCTACTTTAATAAATAATATTGCACAATGGTTACAAATTGATGCGTTTGAATTATTAAGGAAAAGTTTTGGTGGTAGCGGTTATGATATAGCTTGCGCCAGTAATAATTTTCCAATTACGTATCAATTAGATGAAAACGAAAAACCCATTGTTGAGGTTGTTGATTTTTATCCTAAATATAAGGAAAACATTTATTTTGTATATTTAAATAAAAAACAAAACAGCCGTCACGCGATTCAAAATTATATGAATAAGCAACAGTTTTTAACCAAAAAAACAGCAACTATTTCTGAGATTACGAATAGAATGCTGCTTTCGCCAAATTTAGAAACGACCAAAGATTTATTAGTGCATCACGAAATTATATTAAGCGATATTTTAGAATTAGAAACCGTAAAAGAACGTTTGTTTTCTGATTTTAATGGAACTATTAAAAGTTTAGGCGCTTGGGGAGGCGACTTCGTTATGGTACTCTCAAAAGAAAACCCAACGCATTATTTTCAATCTAAAGGGTACGAAACTATTTTAACATATGATGAAATGATTTTAGTTTAATTTATTTAATAAAAAATCATTATTTTTACATAAGTAATTCATTAATAAGCATA
Source organism: Flavobacterium sp. (assembly GCF_044360715.1). GTDB lineage: Bacteria > Bacteroidota > Bacteroidia > Flavobacteriales > Flavobacteriaceae > Flavobacterium. The sequence continues at coordinate 87,923 of NZ_JBIKJY010000003.1, read as the reverse complement.
TATATAAAAAAAATAATTTTATGAAAAAGTTACTTTTTATTTTATTTATTTTCGTTTCATTATTTTCATCTTGTTCAGAAGAAAACGCACCTACTGAGGAAACTCAAAATGAACCTAACAAAGTTTTACTGCTTAAAGTAGATTATTTAACAAATACGTTTCAGGGCGGGAAAGAAACTACGTATGCCGAAAATTCAAATTCATTTACTATTTCACATCAATCTGTTCCAGCTGCTGACTTTGGAAATATTAAGTTGAAATATGATGAAATTAATCAAATTCTTTTTGATGGAAATATTGTTTGGATGGGTTTAGGACAAATTAATTATCCACAAAATATGCTTGCGGCCAATCAATTTCAAATAGTCCTAACAGATGATATTATTTTTCCTACTACAAGCTTCAATCATATTTTACCACAACCAAATTTAGGAAATAACTACAATCAGGTTTGGATGGCTGTGCAAAACTTAGTAAAAGTTAGACAGTATTTAATTTCAAATCCAACTGGAGTAGTACATTTATATCTTTATACACCAAGTGTTGGATTCGGAAATCCTGCAGATTGGAAATGGATTATTTTAATGAAAAATTAGTTTGATTATAAGTCTAATTTTATAAATCTATAACCTAAAATTGTTTCTAATTTTTCACTTGAAACAATTTTTCCAACATTTGTTTCATTTTTTGTGAATATTGGAGCAGTCAAATGGAACTGTTTAGCTTTTTTGCTATAATAGTTTTTCCTTGTCGGATGATTGGGTGCTACCGCATTGAAAGTTTCATTCCAAAAGTTTTGTTTCAGTATTTCGCTAATAATCTCAATACAATCTGCTTGATGAATTAAGTTTATCGGAGCTTCCGGATTAGCAACATTGGTTTTTCCAGTTAACATTTTTACAATGTTTCTGTCTTCTCCAATTAAACCACCAAAACGAATTATTGTGGTTTGAAAATTAGAATTATTTCGTAACAAATTTTCAACTTCCACCAATTGTTTTCCGCTTTCTGTATCTGGGTGCAAAACACTTTCTTCTGTAACGGTTGAAATAGTAGCAGTATCAGCATATACGGATGTAGAACTAATAAAAATCACTTTTTCAATAGTAGAATTCTCCATAAATGGAAGTAAGGTTTTTATTTTATTTACAAACGTTTTTTCAGAAGTAGCTTCTGTAATTTTTCTTAGCCCTGGCGGAATATCAATAATTAAAATGTCAGAATTGTACAAAAAATCAGAAATAGATTCGCTAATTTTATGTTCAGTAAGTTCCAATAAATAGGGTACTATTTTATTTGATTTCAAAACAGCTAATTTATTTTCAGTAGTGGTAGAGCCTTTTACTTCAAAACCAATTTCAATTAATTTTTTAGCTAAAGGGAAACCTAACCAGCCGCAACCTAATATAGATACTTTCATTTTATTTTTTTACTAATACATAACTTTCATTTTCCACCGCCAAATAACCTTGGTCGTACACAAAATAATAAACATTCCCAGTTTTTGTGGTATATATAGAGGTTATTAATTCAAAATCAAAACCTTTACTAATTAATTTATTTTTTGTGGTTTTGGTTTTTTCTTCGGGGTTTAATTCGGTTAAAATTCGATAATTTTTGCGCAATTTGTTGTTTATATTTCGCATCAAATTGGTTTGATCTTTATTCATTTTATTGTTGTAGGCGTTTCTGCAACCATCGCTGCAAAACTTTTTATCTTCTCTTCCTACAATTTTATCTTGACATTCTAAACACGTTTTATTCATAACATTTTTATTTGAGGTCCAATAAAAGTAGTAAAAAAATAGAAATATTGAATGCTTTTAGATTTTTTATTTTCCATTTACAAACGACAACAAACAATTACAATCGATTTTAAATGAATAACAACCGAATAAACTTTTTTTCTTGCACATCTTTGCACTGTCGAAATGAAACAACGAGTTCAGTCGATACACAAATTTTAATTAATATAAACATTTAAATTTTACACGCCATGAAAAACAGAGTACAATTAATCGGACATGTAGGTCAAGAACCAGAAATCAAAAACTTAGAATCTGGAAAAGTAGCCAATTTTACCATCGCTACGAATGAAAATTACACCAACGCTAAAGGTGAAAAAGTAGAACAAACCGAGTGGCACAGAATTTCTGCTTGGGGAAAAACAGCAGAAATTGTGGAAAAATTAATCGCAAAAGGAGCTCACGTGGCTTTGGAAGGTAAATTAACACATAGAAGCTACGACGACAAAGAAGGAAACAAACGTTTTATCACGGAAGTGATTGCGAACGAATTGGTATTATTAAGCAAATAAAAATCACATTACAACGCTAAGATTTTTTAAATTATTTAAATTTATTAAATCTGCGTTTCAAAAAATTAAATAACAAAAAAATAAATTTTACACGCCATAAAACAAGCGTTTTTCCTAAGCTAAAACTTAACGAAACGCGAAATAAATAAACAATTAAACATATAAGCCTTATGAAAAATTCAGTACAATTAATCGGAAATGTGGGTCAAGAACCAGAAATCAAAAACCTTGAAGGAGGAAGAAAATTAGCAAACATAAATATCGCCACGAACGAAGTATATTATCGAGAAAATGGCGATAAAGTAGAACAAACCCAATGGCACCGTGTAACGGCTTGGGGAAAAACGGCAGAAATTATTGAAAAATATGTAACCAAAGGAAAAGAAATTGCCATTGAAGGCAAACTAGCTCACAGAAGTTACGACGACAAAGACGGAAACAAACGCTACATCACAGAAGTAATTGCAAATGAAATTTTGTTAATCGGTAAATAAGTTTGTTATGCAAGTTAGTGTATTTTCTATCCGAATAGATCCTGCATTTTTAGAGCAAGATCAACAAACATTAAATACTTTTTTACAAACAGTAATATTTAAAAAATCCAGCACCCAATTTTTGGAAAGCGAGCCGGCGCATTGGTCTGTTATTGTTCATTATGAAACTGAGCAACAGGAGAAACCTATACGATTAGAACGAAAGTCGTACGAAGATTTACTTCCGAAGGACAAACAAGTTTACGGGTACTTAAATCAATGGAGAACTGAAAAATCAGAAAAACTAAATCAGAAGAAATTTATGATTTGTCATAATTCTGAATTAATTGATTTAGCTTTATATAAGCCGAGTAATTTAGACGAATTACAACAGATTAAAGGTTTTGGAAAACAAAAAGCAGACAAATTTGGCGAAGATATTTTAGCGATTTTGAATGCCGTTTAAATTTTGAAGGATAAGAAGAGTACTTATTGGTGCTCTTCTTATTCATTCATTAAACGTTCAAATTCTTCAAAAAACAAACCTAAATGATATCCGTCTATTAATCCGTGATGCACATAAACGGCCATTGGAATTTTTTTCACCCCGTTTTCATCTGTCATTTTTCCAAATGAAAATTTCGGACAACTATCAGGCATTGAAAAACTTCTAGAATGAGAAATTGAAGTAAAATTTACCCAAGGTAAAGCCGAAAAATGAATAATATTTTCATTATATTCTTTAGTAAAAAGTCCGGTTGTGTTTTGGACTCTAATTGCTTCGTTAGTATAGTTTTTGATAAAAATAGCAAGGTTTTCATCGTATTCTATTTCTGAAAAACCAAACGTTTTATCATCACGTAAAATAGTAGCAGACGCGTTAATTTTATCAAAAATATACACATTTTCATTTTCTATTCGAAACCTAAAATTTTCAATTTTATTTACGGCAACTATGGTTTTGTGTAAATAATATACAAAAAAACTTACGCCTAAATCTTTAGCTTTATGATAGGCATTTGTGCAATCAAATTGAATAGTAGTCCCAAAAAAAGGTTCTTCAAATTTGCTAAAAAATTCAAAGTGCTCTTTTCGGTTCCAAGTTGTGATGTCAATCTTTTGCTTCATTACACTAAGGTTAAAATATCTATTATTTGGGTAACCGATTTAAAGTTGTTATGCTGAATTTCAAAATCAATTTTTTCGTATTCCCAAGTCGTATGATACGGAATATGAATAGCTTGTCCGCCAATATTTAACACAGGTAAAACATCTGATTTCAAGGAATTCCCAATCATTAAAAAATCTTCTACTTGGCAATCTAAACGGGCTAACATTTTTTCGTAATCCAACTCGGTTTTGTCGCTCATCACTTCAATATGATGAAAATAAGCACCAATTCCCGAATCGTGTAGTTTTCTATGTTGGTCTTTTAAATCGCCTTTTGTGGCAACGACCAATTTATATTTTCCTTGCAATTGTTCTAAAACTTCGGTGATGTTTGGTAATAGTTCTACTGGTTTTTGCAATAAATCTTTTCCAATAGCTAAAATTTGCTCAATACCTTTACCCGAAATTTGATGATTAGTTAATTCCAAAGCGGTTTCAATCATAGATAACGTAAACGCTTTGATACCAAAACCATACAACGGCAAATTGTTGACTTGATGATTCAAAATTAATCCTAAAATTTCTTGATGTGAAGCATAATCTTGAAACAATACACAAAAACGTTCTTGTGCCTCATCGAAATAAGGTTCATTGTGCCAAAGGGTGTCGTCTGCATCAAATGCGATTATTTTTGGATTCATACTAAGAAATCATAGCACCATTAATCACGCCTTCTGAACTAGTGCTGAGAGAAGTCGAAGTATCTGGATTTACGAAAACCAATTTGCCTTCCGCAGTATTGGTTAATAATAACATACCTTCGCTTTCTACGCCTCGTAATGCTCTTGGGGCTAAGTTGACTAAAACCGTTACACGTTTTCCAATGACTTCTTCTGGCGTAAAATGCTCTGCAATTCCAGAAACGATGGTTCTTACATCAATTCCGGTATCTACTTTTAAAACTAACAATTTGTTAGCTTTTGGCATTTTTTCTGCTTCGATAATGGTTCCAATTCGTAAATCTACTTTGGCAAAATCTTCAAATGTGATGATTTCTTTTTGCGGTTCTGCTTTTGCGTTTTCCACTTGATTGGCGGTTTTAGTTGCTTCTAATTTATCTAATTGTTTTTGAATTTCGGCATCTTCTATTTGAGCAAACAAAATTTCAGCTTGACCAATTTGATGTCCAGGTTTTGTCAAATTCCAATTTTCAAATTCCAAATTCCAATTATTGACTTTAATATCTAATATCTTGCACAATTTAGCAGAAGTAAACGGTAAAAATGGTTCTGAAAGTATGGCTAAAGCTGACGCAATTTGCAACGCTACATACATTTGAGTTTGTACTCTTGCCGGATTTTCTTTCACCATTTTCCAAGGTTCTTCGTCGGCTAAATATTTGTTTCCTAAACGGGCAACGTTCATTAATTCGCCTAATGCTTCTCTGAAACGGTAACGTTCAATCGAACTTGAAATTACGGCTGGATACGCTTTTAACTCTGCTAAAGTTTGTTTGTCAACTTCAGAAAATTCATTTGGCGTTGGAACAATTCCGTCGTAATACTTATTAGTCAACACCACAACACGATTGATGAAATTACCAAAAATCGCAGCTAATTCATTATTATTTCTGGCTTGAAAATCTTTCCAAGTGAAATCGTTGTCTTTTGTTTCTGGAGCATTAGCAGTCAAAGCATAACGCAACGAATCTTGTTTATCTGGGAAATCTTGTAAATATTCGTGTAACCAAACTGCCCAGTTTTTAGAAGTCGATAATTTATTTCCTTCTAAATTCAAAAATTCATTTGCAGGAACATTATCAGGTAAAATATAACTTCCTTCCGCTTTTAACATCGCTGGGAAAATGATACAATGGAATACAATATTGTCTTTCCCAATGAAATGAACCAATTTTGTATCGGCATCTTTCCAATAGGGTTCCCAGTCTTTTCCTTCACGAGCCGCCCATTCTTTGGTTGCGGAAATGTAACCAATAGGCGCATCAAACCAAACGTATAATTTTTTTCCTTCGGCTCCTGGAACAGGCACATCAATTCCCCAATCTAAATCACGGGTAACGGCTCTTGGTTCTAAACCACCATCAACCCACGATTTTACTTGTCCGTAAACATTGGGTTTCCAGTCGTTTTTATGACCTTCTAAAATCCATTCTCTTAAGAACGATTCGTAACGATTTAAAGGTAAAAACCAGTGTTTTGTCGATTTTAAAATCGGCGTTTCACCTGTAATAGTCGATTTCGGATTGATTAAATCGGTTGCATTTAAAGTCGAACCACATTTTTCACATTGGTCGCCATACGCTTCTGGGTTGTCGCACTTTGGACAAGTTCCAGTAACGAAACGGTCTGCTAAGAATTGGTCTGCTTTTGCGTCGTATAATTGTTCGGTAGTTTCTTCGATGAAATCGCCGTTATCGTATAATTTTTTAAAAAATTCCGAAGCTGTTTTATGATGTATTTCTGAAGATGTTCTCGAATAATTATCAAAAGCAATTCCAAAATCTAAAAAAGATTGACGAATAATTCCGTCATATTTATCAATTACTTCCTGTGGCGTGATGCCTTCTTTCTTAGCTTTCATTGAAATTGCTACACCGTGCTCGTCGCTTCCGCAAATGAAAGCCACGTCTTTTCCTTGTAATCGTAAATATCTTGAATATATATCAGAAGGCACATAAACTCCTGCTAAATGCCCAATATGAATGGGTCCATTGGTGTAAGGAAGTGCTGCTGTAATGGTATATCTTTTCGGATTTTCTAACATAATTTTTTGTTTTAACGCAAAGGTGCAAAGTTTTTCGCAAAGCTTCACAAAGTAATTTTGAGTTTTTCGCTAAAGCGATTTCAAATTTTTAAAGTACAAATGTCGTGAAAATTATAATTTATTCACAACTCGTCTAATACCTTCTTTCAAAAGAACGGAATTAAAGTTTAAAAGTAAGCCTAATTTAAAGTTGCCAAGCCTTAAATAAGTTAAAGTTTGGGCAAAATGAAGTTCGGAAAGCATTTCAACACTTTTTAACTCTATAACTAGTTTATCTTCGACTAATAAATCAATTCGATAGCCACTCTCAAGTTTAACTTCTTCGAAAATCAATGGAATTGATTTTTCTTTCTCAACTTTTAAACCCGCTTGTTTGAGTTTGTAGTACAAGCATTCTTTATATACATTTTCAAGTAAACCTGGACCTAATGCATTATGAACTTCTATTGCGATTCCGATAACTTTATTTGATATTTCATTTTCTGTCATTTTTCTTTTTTCCTTTGCGAAAAACTTCTAAACTTTGCGTTATATTTGAAATAACTAAAACGCTAATTTTAAGATTGCTAAGTTTATTTATGAAGTTAATATGTTTATAAATTAATACAAAAATAATTCATTTGATAGGAATAGACGAATTTTTCTGTTCAAATTCCTTATTTTTGAATTCTTATTTATATTTCTATGATTATACCACAATTTTTAAAGGCAGCAGATACTGTCGCTATTGTTTGTACAGCAAGAAAATTTTTTCCTGAAGATGCCAAACCAGCTATTGATTTGTTAGAATCTTGGGGATTAAAAGTGAAATTAGGAAACACAATTGGTTTAAATAATTGCCAATTAGGAGGAACAGATACCGAACGTGCAGCAGATTTTCAAGCACAATTAGATGATGAAAACGTAAAAGCCATTTGGTGCGCTCGAGGTGGATATGGTACGGTTAGAATTATAGATGCGTTAGATTTTACCAAATTTAAGAAACATCCTAAATGGATTATGGGGTTTTCAGATGTAACGGTTTTGCATAGTCAATTGAATATAGAACGTGTGGCAACCTTGCATTCTATAATGCCGTTTACTGTTCCTACAGCACCAGAAGTAGTTAAAGAAACCTTACGAAAAGCACTTTTTGGAGAAACTATTTCGTATTCAATTCCTTCGAAAAGTTATGATGTAAAAGGAACTGCTTCGGGCGAATTGGTTGGCGGAAATATTTCTATTTTGTACAGTTTATTAGGTTCAAAATCAGCAATTGATACAAAAGATAAAATTCTTTTTATTGAAGATTTGGACGAATATTTATATCACATTGATCGAATGATGTACAATTTAAAACGTAATGGTTATTTCGAAAATGTAAAAGGAATTATAGTAGGAAGTATGACGGATATGCACGATAATGAAATTCCGTTTGGGCAAAATGAAGTACAAATTATTACAGAAATTGCTAAAGAAAATCGTATTCCAATAGCATTTCAATTTCCAGCCGGACATCAATCGGATAATCGTACATTAATTCTTGGTCAACAAGTAGCATTTGAAGTAAATGAAAAAGAAATCAAATTAAAATTTGATTAAATAACAATATAAATAAATCCCAAATTCCAATCTTGAAACTTACTTTTGGAATTTGGAATTTTATTTTTGGGATTTTAACTATGGCAGAACACAACGAATTAGGAAAGCTTGGTGAAGAGCTGGCTGTAGATTTTTTAGTAAAAAACGGCTATGATATCTTAGAAACCAATTGGGTATTTCAAAAAGCAGAAGTTGATATTATCGCACAGAAAGGTGATATATTGGCTGTAATTGAAGTTAAAACACGCTCTTCATTAGATTATGGTTTACCGCAAGATTTTGTAAAGCCCAAAAAAATTCAACTTTTAGTAAAAGCCATAAATGAATACGTGATTGCCAATGATTTAGACGTTGAAGTTCGTTTTGATATTATCGCTATTCACGCAACTGGTACATCATTTGACATAGAACATTTAGAGGCGGCTTTCTTTTATTTCAACAATTAGTTATAATAATAAAATTTGGATTTATATATTTGTATGTAAATAAACCCCAAATTTTATGAAAACAGTAGCCTCAGTTGTTGAAAAACACCTAAAAACCAAGCCCTTTTTATTGAGTTCTTTATCTGAAGGAATTATCAATTTAACCTCTTTAGCCCGAATTATTATGCCTGAAATTGAATTGTATTTAGGTAAAGATATTAAGCAGGGCGCTGTAGTAATGGCGTTAAAAAGAATTTCCGAAGAACTTGATTTTAAAATTAATCACAAAGTATCTAGAGTATTACAAAATATTGGAGAAATTACAGTTCGTTCTTCTCTAACAGATTATACCTATGAAATTTCTGATACTTTATTAGAAAATCAAACCAAGTTAATGTTTGAGATAAAAACGAATAAAAATTTATTCTACACTTCATCTCGTGGTGTCAATGAAACAAATATTGTGGTAAGCTCAGAAATTAATGATGTGGTAGAATCTTGTTTAAAATCTGAAAAATTAATAAGTAAAAACGAAAATTTATCTTCTATAACGGTAAAATTACCTCATGAAAACGTATCTGTTCCTGGTGTATATTATTATATATTTCAATCGTTAGCTTGGGAAGGTATTGTTATTGATGAAGTAATTTCTACTTCTAATGAATTTACCATCGTAGTTAACGAAAACCAAATTGATTTGGCGTTTAGCGTAATAAAGGATTTAAAAAAAATAGGCTAGTCATTGACTAGCCTATTTTTTATTCTTCTTTTTTAGCATCCATTACCCAAGTATCCATAAAGGCCGTGGTGTAATTTCCTGCCACATAATCTGGATGATCCATTAATTGTCTGTGGAACGGGATTGTGGTTTTTATACCTTCAATATGAAATTCGTCTAATGCACGTTTCATTTTGTTAATAGCTTCTTGTCTGGTTTGAGCTGTTGTAATTAACTTTGCAATCATCGAGTCGTAATTTGGTGGAATCGTATAACCAGCATAAACATGCGTGTCTAAACGAACTCCGTGTCCGCCTGGCGAATGTAATACCGTAATTTTTCCCGGTGAAGGGCGGAAGTCGTTATACGGATCTTCTGCGTTAATTCTACATTCAATTGCATGTAATTGTGGAAAATAGTTTTTACCAGAAATTGGAATTCCAGCAGCTACCATAATTTGTTCTCTAATTAAATCATAATCTACTACTTGTTCTGTAATTGGGTGTTCTACTTGAATACGTGTATTCATTTCCATAAAGTAGAAGTTTCTATGCTTGTCCACTAAAAACTCTACTGTTCCAGCACCTTCGTATTTTATATATTCTGCTGCTTTTACTGCTGCAGTACCCATAGCTTCACGTAATTCATCTGTCATAAATGGAGAAGGAGTTTCTTCCGTTAATTTTTGATGACGACGTTGAACAGAACAATCTCTTTCAGATAAGTGACATGCTTTACCATAAGCATCACCCACAACCTGAATTTCAATATGTCTTGGTTCTTCAATTAATTTTTCTAGATACATGCCGTCATTTCCAAAAGCTGCGGCAGATTCTTGTCTTGCACCTTCCCAAGCTTTTAATAAATCTTCTTGTTTCCATACAGCACGCATACCTTTTCCACCACCACCAGCTGTTGCTTTTAGCATGACTGGGTAGCCAAATTCAGCTGCTAATTTCTCAGCTTGTTCGTAAGATTCTAAGATACCTACTGAACCAGGTACACAAGGCACACCAGCTTCAATCATAGTTGATTTAGCTGAAGCTTTATCGCCCATTCTGTCAATCATTTCAGGTGAAGCACCAATAAATTTAATATTGTGTTCTTGGCAAATTTTCGAAAATTTTGCATTTTCAGAAAGGAAACCATAACCCGGATGAATGGCATCAGCATTTGTAATTTCAGCTGCAGCGATAATATTAGACATTTTCAAGTAAGATAAATTACTTGGCGGTGGTCCTATACAAACGGCTTCGTCAGCAAATTTAACATGTAAACTTTCGGCGTCAGCGGTAGAATAAACAGCAACTGTTTTAATTCCCATTTCTCTACAAGTACGAATAACGCGTAGAGCAATTTCACCTCTATTGGCAATTAATATTTTTTTAAACATATTTTTGTTTTAAAAATTCAATAAACAAATTCCAAATTCCAAAACCTAAAAATAAACTTTTTTTGGAATTTGGAATTTAAAATATTGGAATTTAAAATAATTATGATGGATCAACTAAAAATAAAGGTTGGTCAAATTCAACTGGTGAAGAATCATCAACTAATACTTTTACAATTTTACCTGAAATTTCAGATTCAATTTCGTTGAATAATTTCATGGCTTCAACTACACATACTACATCACCTTTGCTAATAGTACTTCCTACTTCAACAAACATTGGTTTGTCTGGAGCTGGTTTTCTGTACAATGTACCAATCATTGGTGATTTAATTGTAATGTATTTAGAATTATCTTCTACAGCAGTCTCAACAGGTGCCGCAGCAGCAGGAGCGATTGCAGCAGGAGCTACAGGAGCCGCTTGCTGAATTGCTTGTTGCATAGGTGCTTGTTGCACATAAGTAATATCTTGAGAATTTCCTTCTAAAGTAGTTCTAATAGTAATTTTTACATCGCCCGTTTCTAATTTTACTTCTGCTACTCCAGAATTAGATACAAATTTGATTAGGTTTTGAATTTCTTTTAAATCCATAATTAAGTTGTTTTAGTTATAGTTTGTTTTTATTAATATGCCCATTTTAAATAGATAGATCCCCAAGTGAATCCACCTCCAAATGCTGCAAAAATTAAATTATCTCCTTTTTTAAATTTATCTTCAAAATCTGCTAAAAGCAAAGGCAATGTGGCAGAAGTAGTATTTCCGTATCGATGAATATTGACTAGCACTTTAGATTCATCCACATTCATTCTGCTTGCAGTGGCGTCAATAATTCTTTTATTTGCTTGATGTGCAATTAACCAATTCACATCATCGTGCGATAAGTTATTGCGTTCCATAATTTTTTCACTTACATCAGCCATTCCTGAAACAGCGTGTTTGAATACGGTTTTTCCATCTTGAAATACAAAATGTTGTTTGTTTTTAATGGTTTCTTCAGATGGAGGCAAAATAGAACCTCCGGCTTCAATTTTTAAAAACTCTCTTCCAATTCCGTCCGATTTTAAAATTTCGTCTTGTACCCCTAATCCTTCATAATTAGGTTCAAACAAGGCAGCACCGGCGCCATCACCAAAAATGATGCAAGTAGCACGGTCAGTATAATCAATTATAGACGACATTTTATCGGCACCAATAAGTAATACTTTTTTATATTTTCCAGATTGAATGTAAGCAGAAGCGGTTGACATACCAAAAAGAAAACTTGAACAAGCGGCTTGCAAGTCGTAAGCAAAAGCATTTGTGGCACCGATTTGCGAGGCTACATATACTCCAGTTGCTGCTACAGGCATATCTGGCGTGGTAGTTGCCATAATTACCAAGTCAATTTCTTTTGGGTCTAATTTTGCTTTTTCTAAGAGGTTTTGAGCAGCTTTAATAGCAAGGTAAGAGGTTCCTTCGCCATCTAATTTTAAAAGCCTTCTCTCTTTTATTCCGGTTCTGGATGTAATCCATTCATCATTGGTATCAACCAAAGTTTCTAGAACCTGATTTGATAATACATATTCTGGTACATACGAGCCAATTGCAGTAATTGCGGCAGTAATTTTATTCATATGTTTTTAATGTTATTTTTTTTGGTAACATATGTGTCGCTATTTCTTTGTGATTTTCTTTCGAAGCACACAGTGTTTATGGCGATTTCATAAATAAATAATTTTCTTTGCAACTTTATGTGCGTAAAGAGGCGAAAATTACGAATTATTTCGGAATTTTCTAAAAATACAATTAGATAATTTTCATTAAAATAAAAAAAACCCTCACGCAAGTGAGAGTTTCTCAATAATTTTAATGGAATTATAACATTGCTTCAGTCTTGTCAATAACAACTTGACCTCTATAATACATTTTACCTTCATGCCAGTATGCTCTGTGGTATAAGTGAGCTTCACCGGTTACTACGCAAGTTGCAATTTGTTGTGCAGATGCTTTGTAGTGTGTTCTTCTTTTGTCTCTTCTAGTCGATGACTGTCTACGTTTAGGATGTGCCATTTTATTCTATTTTTTATCCGTTAATAGTTTTTTTAAACCTTCCCATCTTGGGTCTATTTCTTTAATCTCTTGTGCTTTTGTTTCTTTTGGAGAAAATTTTTCTAAATTTTGTAATGCTTCTGATTGTAAAGTTCCATCTTTTATTCCGGTGTGTATTCTTTTGGATGGAACCGATAAAACCATCATTTCATAACAATATTGTGCTACGTTTACTTGAAATTCATCATGAGGCAAAATGATAAATTCATCATTGTCATCATTAAATTCTTCGCCAAATCTAACTATGAGTTTCATTTTTCCTTTAATAGGTAAATCAAAATCTTCGTTTGTTAAATCGCAAGGAACATTTATAATTCCTTTGTGCGAAAAATTGAGTTCAAGCATGTTGCTTTTTTTCTCTAATACTACATTCATTTTGATGTTAGAATCGTTAAATTCATCATAGCCAAAATGAGTAAAGAACGTATTGTTTACTTGAAATTCAAACTGGTGTTTACCCAGTTTTAATCCTGAAAATGGGATTAAAAATTCTTTTAATATATCCATAACATCAGTTTTTCCCTTTTTATAAGGGTGTGCAAAGATACAAAAATATTGGAATTACAATAATTTTCTTTGCTTTTTTTTAAATTAAACTTTACTTGTTCCTTTTTTCAAAGGGTTGTTGGTTAATTCGACATATTCCATTCTATTTTTATAGATGTCTATAGCGCTGTAAACGGCTTCTCTAAAAGAACTTTCGTTGGCTATATTTTTTCCTGCAATATCAAAACCTGTTCCATGATCTGGCGAAGTTCTTACTTTATTTAAACCTGCTGTAAAATTTACACCTTCACCAAATGACAGGGTTTTAAAAGGAATTAATCCTTGGTCGTGATACATCGCAACTACCGCATCGTAATTTTTATATTGGTTGGAACCAAAAAAACTATCTGCTGAAAACGGACCAAAAACTTGTATGCCACTTTTAAAAATTTTCTCTAAACTTGGTTTCACAATTTCATCATCTTCTTTGCCAATTACACCATTATCGCCGCTATGAGGATTTAGTCCTAACACCGCAATTTTTGGTTTGTTTATTTTGAAATCGGCAATTAAACTATGATTAATAGTGTTGATTTTTTTCTCAATTAATGTAGTATTTATATGTTTTGATAATTCTGCAATGGGAATATGGTCGGTAATTAATCCTACTTTTATGTCTTCATGAACCATAAACATTAGGGCTTCCCCTTCAAGTTGTTCGTTTAAATAATCAGTATGGCCGGCAAATTTATAATCTTCCGCTTGAATGTTGTATTTATTTATTGGCGCTGTCACTAAAACATCAATTTGGTTGTTTTTTAAAGCCGTTGTAGCTGCTTGAAACGATTTTATGGCGTATTTACCAATTTCTTCATCCAATTTGCCGTTTTCTAAATTAACACCTTCGCGCCAAACATTTAGTACATTAATTTTACCCAAAACAATCTGATCCAGTTTATCAATTCCTTGTATGAATGCAGTTAAATTATAGTTTCTTTTTAAAAAAGAAACAATTTTAGCATTGGCAAAAATCACTGGCGTGCAGATGTCTAACATTCGGGTATCTTCAAATGTTTTTAATATTACTTCTGGTCCAATGCCGTTCATGTCTCCAATAGAAACACCAACAATTATATTTTCCGAATGTTTTACCATTTTTATTTCTTAATTTTGATGCAAATTTATAAAAATAAACCGTCATATGTTTACAGGAATCATAGAATCTATCGGAATAATTTCAGATATTAAAAAAGATCAGGGAAATGTACACTTAACAATTCAAACAAATATTACGAATGAATTAAAAATTGACCAAAGTGTGGCACATAATGGTGTTTGTTTAACCGTTGTAGAAATTTTTGACAACAAACACGTAGTTACAGCTATTCAAGAAACAATTAATAAAACCACTTTAGGTTTGTGGAAAATTGGCGACAAAGTAAATATTGAAAGAGCCATGAAATTAGGCGACAGATTGGACGGACATATCGTACAAGGCCATGTAGACCAAACCGCAGTTTGTTCAACTATTCAAGAAAAAAGTGGTAGTTGGGAATTTACTTTTGAATACGACACGGCTTTAAATAATATTACTATCGAAAAAGGTTCAATAACAGTCAATGGAACCAGTTTAACAGTTGTAAATTCAGCTAAAAACAGTTTTAGCGTGGCCATTATTCCATATACCTACGAACATACTATTTTTCATACTTTTGAAATTGGCACAAAAGTAAATTTAGAATTTGATGTAGTGGGAAAATATATTGCTAGAATGTATGAATTAAGAGGGTAGCTTTTTTTCGAAAACAAGAAACCCTTGTAAATACTGATACTTACAAGGGTTTTGTTGTGGTCCCACCTGGTATTATTTTCGTTAAATTAATAAAATTTAGTATTAATAATCAAATAGTTACAGATAAAAAAAGGGTGTTTGTAAAGTTGAACAAGTGGTTTTGCTTAACCATTTGCTCAACTTTTTATTTAATATTTTTTCTGGTGAAGGATAAATAATTAAATTGATTTTCTAACTCTAAAACTACCTGAACCAGCCATTGTTTGGGAGTATAAATTAAAATCAGTTATATTTATATTGCCACTAAATGTTCCGACGTAAAAATCTCCAACTTCTGTTAAGATTACTTTTGTATTATTACATGTAATATAATAATTTCCTGAAATTAAACCAAAGATACAATTATTAGTAGTTCCTACACTATTGTTTATGCCAAGCAAACTAACGCCGCAAGTAGTTGTATTATTAGCCGGGTTATTATGGTTCATTAATAAATTAACTTCAGAACCGCTTTGATTTGGTTGAGCAATCATGCAAAGGAGGCCACCATCTAAATTGCTACTATAATTTTTGCCGTCAAATGTGAAATTAAAATAAACATTGTTATCTGTGTTAGTATCTGTATTATTATCTTCAGATGAACTACAAGAAATGAGTAACAAACCCATAGTAAATATTAATAGTATTTTTTTCATAATGTATTAAATTTAATAAAATCTCAAAATTACAATTTTACAAAGCTAATTATAAATTCTTCAATAACCAATTTTCAATAACCAATTTGACAATAAATTATTCTTTAAAACCCCTAACAAAAAAAGTTGAGCATAAGGTTTTGCTCAACTTTTTGCTCAACTTTTTAATAAGAAACCCTTGTAAATACGGATACTTACAAGGGTTTTGTTGTGGTCCCACCTGGGCTCGAACCAGGGACCACCTGATTATGAGTCAGGTGCTCTAACCAACTGAGCTATAGGACCTCTATTGGAGGTGCAATATTACTACTATTTTTATTTGCAAGCAAATCTTTTTTTAATCGATTTAAAAAATAGGTCTAACGTTCTTTAAATCAATCTATTTTATTTCTTGACAAAGTTCAATTAACACACCGTTTGTGGTTTTCGGATGCAAAAAAGCCACTAATTTATTGTCGGCTCCTTTTTTTGGTGTTTCATTTAAAACAGTAAAACCTTCCAGCTTTAGTCGTTCTATTTCTGCATAAATATCTTCCACATCAAAAGCGATATGATGAATGCCTTCGCCTTTTTTCTCTAAAAATTTTGCAATCGGGCTGTCTTCATTTGTGGCTTCTAACAATTCAATTTTATTTGGACCGCACATAAAAAAAGATGTTTTTACACCTTCACTAACCACTTCTTCTGTCTTGTAAGCGGCTTGTCCGAAAAGTTTTGAAAACAATTCATTTGAATTTTCTAAATTATGAACGGCTATGCCAATATGTTCTATTTTTCTCATTTTTACACGAATTAATATGCAAAAATAAACATTCATAAATGTATTTCTGCTTATTTTGTGAGTAAAAATTGTATTTTTGCCCAATGGAAACAAATAGACAAAAAAAAATTGGCGCATTATTGCAAACTGACTTAGTAGATATTTTACAAGGAGAGATTAGAAAAAATTCAATTTCTAATTTAATAATTTCTGTTTCTAAAGTAAATGTAACTTCAGATTTATCTATCGCAAAGGTGTATTTAAGTGTTTTTCCTTCCGAAAAAGGACCAGAATTGTTAGCTGCTATAAAAAGTAACGCACCTTTAATTAAACACGATTTATCGCAACGTGTAAAATTGCAATTAAGACGTGTGCCGAATTTAATTTTCTTCATTGATGATAGTTTGGACTATATTGAAAAAATTGACAATGCACTTTCAAGAAAAGAAAACCCAATTGAAAATCCAGATTTATTAGAAAAACGAAAAAAATCATAATTTGAATTTTCCGTTCTACATAGCCAAAAGATACGCGTTTAGTTTATCTAAAACTACCGCCATAAATGTGATTACGTTTATTGCTTCTTTTGGAATTATTGTTGGTGCAATGGCGCTATTTGTAGTACTTTCTGTTTTTAGTGGTTTGCGAGATTTTAGTTTAAGCTTTACCAATGCAACCGATCCCGATTTACGAATTGAAACCCTTGCAGGAAAATCTTTCTTCATTTCTGAAAAACAAGAAGCTCAGTTACAGTCTTCAAAAGAATTTACTAAATACACAAAAATTGTAGAAGAACGCGCCTTGTTTTATTATAAAAATAAAGAGCAAGTGGCCTATTTAAAAGGTGTTGATGCCAATTTTTGTAAGG
Organism: Flavobacterium sp.; assembly: GCF_044360715.1. Classification (GTDB taxonomy): domain Bacteria; phylum Bacteroidota; class Bacteroidia; order Flavobacteriales; family Flavobacteriaceae; genus Flavobacterium. The sequence continues at coordinate 70,435 of NZ_JBIKJY010000003.1, read as the reverse complement.
TCAATGCATTTGATACCTTATTATATGCTGGCGATTGGCTGGAACCAAATACCAATCAAGTAGTGGTAGGATCTAGTATTTCCAGAAAATTAACTTTAGGGCTTTTTGATTTTAACAACATTTTAGAAGTCTATATTCCTAAACCAGGTTCTGGATTGATAGAAAATCCAGAGGACGCCTTTAATAAATCGCCTTTACTAACATCAGGAATTTTTCAGATTAACGAAGAGATTGATGAAAAATACATTTTTTGCTCTATTCCATTGGCACAAGGTTTATTAAATTATAAACACAATCAGTTAACTAACATCGATTTTAAACTCGCACCAAATGTATCGGAAACAGATGCAATAGAAACCATTAATAAAATATTTCCAAATCAAGTAAGAGTAAAAAACAGAGCGCAATTAAATGACGCTTTGTATAAAATGTTAAATACCGAAAACATTGTGGTGTATCTTATTTTTACATTGGTAATTATTATTGCGTTATTCAATTTAATTGGTGCGATTATTATGATGATTATTGAAAAGAAAAACAATTTAAAAACCTTATACAATTTAGGTACAGAAATTAAATACTTAAAAAACATTTTCTTGTTTCAAGGAAATATCATTTCTATTTTCGGAGGAATTATTGGGTTAATTTTAGGGATAATTGTCATCTTAATTCAGCAACAATTTGAATTAATAATGATAAATTCAACGTTAGCCTATCCTGTTCTTTTCGAAGCTAAAAATGTTATACTTGTATTTTTCACCATTGTAATTTTAGGATTTATAGCTTCTAAAATTGCTAGTAGTACCGTAACCAAAAAATTATTAGAATGAGAAAAATTGTAATCGTATTAATAGGATTAGTTTTATTCGGATGTAAATCGAAACAAATAACAAATCAAAAGAATCAAGAATCTGAAATTAATTTAATTTTAAATAATTGGCATAAAGCTGCTGCTGAAGCAAATTTTAATTCGTATTTTGATGCGATGGCGGATGATGCTATTTTTATAGGGACTGACGCTACAGAAAACTGGAATAAACCAGCATTTATACAATTTTCAAAACCCTATTTTGATAAAGGCAAAGCGTGGAATTTTACTACTTTAGAACGAAATATTTACTTTTCTTCGGATAAAAAAACAGCTTGGTTTGATGAATTGCTAAACACGCAAATGAAAATTTGTCGTGGTAGCGGCGTTTTGGTAGTTGACAAAAATGGAAATTGGAAAATCAAACAGTACGTGTTATCAATGACCATTCCAAATGATCATACAGATGAAGTTGTGAAAATAAAATCGTTAATTGAAGACAAGGAAATAGAGAAACTAAAAAACAAAACTAAATAATGATTTGTCAATCTGAACTTGTTTCAGATTCTACTTAATTTTTTTAGAATCTGAAACGAGTTCAGATTGACAAAAAAAGTGGTTTATTTATAAATCGTTGCTTTCAAATTCTTAAACATATCAACGGTCATATTTTCTATGTTAAAATCGTTTTTCCAACCCCAATCTTTTCTTGCTGCACTATCGTCAATACTCGCTGGCCAACTATCCGCAATTTTCTGACGGAAATCGGGCTCGTAAGTAATTGTAAAATCTGGATAATGTTTCGTGATTTCTGCTGCCAATTCTTTCGGAGTAAAGCTCATTCCAGATAAATTGTACGAAGAACGAATTTTAATTTCTTCTGCATCAGCTTGCATAATACTAATTGTAGCTTTTATCGCATCGTCCATATACATCATAGGTAAAGCAGAATTTTCAGATAAAAAACTCGTAAATTTCCCATCAGTAATTGCTTTGTGATAAATATCCACAGCATAATCAGTTGTTCCTCCACCGGCTTCCGTACTCCAACTAATTAGTCCAGGATAACGAATGCTTCGAATATCCACACCATATTGTTTATGATAATATTCTGCCCAGCGTTCGCCTGTTTGTTTTGAAATCCCGTATACGGTACTTGGCTCCATAATGGTATATTGTGGTGTGTTTTCTCTTGGAGTTGTAGGTCCGAAAACAGCAATACTTGACGGCCAAAATATTTTTTTTATTTTTCCTGCTTTGGCTAAATTTAAAACGTGAAATAACGAATTCATATTCAAATCCCAAGCAAAAGCGGGGTTTTTTTCGGCAGTTGCAGATAATAAGGCAGCCATTAAATACACATCAGTAATGTGATATTTTTCAATTAATTGCTCTATCTGATTGTAATCTAACGCATTTACTACTTCAAAAATGCCGTTATTTACTACGTCATTTTCTAATTTTCTAATATCGGAAGCAATTACATTTTCCACACCATATGTGGCACGTAATTTAGAAGTAAGTTCGGTACCTATTTGACCACAAGCGCCAATAATTAGTATTTTAGTTTGCATAGTTAGTAGTTTTGTCTTACAAATATAAAATATTGACAATAATAACCCATTATTTTGTTCTTTTTTTTCGAATTTCGTAAAAACCACCTATTCAGATTATTAATTATTTATTTCACGTAATTTTAAAAAAAATCGTATAAACATTTGTAAATTTGCCACTCTTAATTGTAAAAAATGAATTTTTTTAAACTTCTTATAGTATCCGTTTTCAGCAGTCTTTTGTTTTTTTCTTGTAAACAAAATGACGAGCAAGTACTACTTGTCGAAAAAATGGAGAAAAAAAATCGAGAATCTTTTGAACAAATTAATAAAGCTTGGCAGTTGAATATTCCTATAACCAGTACAGAAGTACGAGACGTTTTAAATCAATGGCAAGATTGGAAAAATTTTGAAGAAGAACTTCAACAAAAACCAAAATCATCTATTAGCGCATTTAAACACAAAGTTTTAAATTTAGTTGCAAAATCTTCTGCTTTACATACAAATGTACCTGCAAATTTTAATATCCCTCAAGTACGAAGCAGAATTGTGGCGTTACAAACTAAAATTTTAGCATTAGACACCTATTTTTCTTTAGATGTTGTGCCGCACGAAAAAGTGCAAAATTTAATTGCAGCCATTAATAAAGAATTGAATGCTTTTTATATGCAATGCGAAGAAATTGTGATTAAAAATAGAATTCCAACTGAAATTGGTGAGCCAAAAATCATAAGTATTAGTGATACCACAAGAAATGCTAAAGTTGTTAATTTTGACGAATTAGAACAAAAAGAAATTTCAAAAAAGAAGTAATTTTGGCAAAAGGCAAAGGGCAAAAGGAGTACTATTATTTATAAAATACATACTATAAATTGAGCAAATCAGAAATCATTCAAAAATATCAGCAACATCCAAAAATCGGACAAATTGCTGAATTTTTTGCGTCCAGAAAAAAAATAAATGCTACTGGTTTGGTAGGTTCTTCACTTTCATTTGTGATTGATGCTTTATTTAAAAAATCGGAACTTCCTTTTTTATTATTGTTTAATGATAAGGAAGAAGCAGCCTATTATTTGAATGATTTAGAAGCGTTAATTAACAACCAAGACGTGTTATTTTATCCTGGTTCTTATCGTCGTCCCTACCAAATTGAGGAAACAGATAACGCCAACGTTTTATTACGCGCTGAGGTTTTAAACAGAATTAATTCTCGAAAAAAACCAGCCATTATTGTTTCGTATACAGATGCTATTTTTGAAAAAGTAGTTACGCGAAAAGAATTAGATAAAAACACCTTAAAGGTTAGTGTTAACGATAAATTATCTATCGATTTTATTAATGAAACGCTTTTTGAATATCATTTTAAACGTGTCGATTTTGTGTCTGAACCTGGTGAATTTTCTGTTCGAGGTGGAATTATAGATGTATTTTCATTTTCAAATGATGTGCCATATCGAATAGAGTTTTTTGGTGACGAAATTGACAGCATTCGAACATTTGATATTGAAACGCAATTGTCTAAAGAAAAAGTTACAAAAATTTCCATTATACCTAATGTTGAAAATAAAATATTACAAGAAAAACGAGAAAATTTCTTAGATTATATTTCTGAAAAAACCGTTATTGTGCTTCAAAATACCGATTTGTTAGGTGGAAAATTAGACCGATTATTCGAAAAAGCAAAAGAAGCTTATTCGAAACTAACACTAACGATTCATCACGCCAAACCGGAAGAATTATTCGTAAATCAGGAAACATTTTTAAAACGCGCCTTAGATTTTTCGATAATCGAATTAGATAAAAATCCAGTTTTCAAATCCGAAAAAATCTTCGAATTTTATACGCAGCCACAGCCTTCATTCAACAAACAATTCGATTTGTTGATGAATAATTTAAACGATAATTTCCATAACGGAATTAAAAATTATTTATTTTCATCGAATGAAAATCAAGCCAAAAGATTCAAAGAAATTTTTAAAGATATAGATGAAGATGCGGCCATTGATGTAAAAGATAAATATGAAAACATTGTTTTTCCGTTATTTTCTGGCTTTATCGATTCGGAGTTGCAAATTGCCTGTTACACAGACCATCAAATTTTCGAAAGATATCATAAATTCTCCATCAAAAACAATGCATCTAAAAAACAAACGGTAACTCTAAAAGAGCTAACTGCTTTATCTATTGGTGATTATGTTACCCATATCGATCACGGAATTGGAAAATTTGGAGGCTTACAAAAAATTCAAGTAGAAGGTAAAACCCAAGAAGCTATTAAATTGGTGTATGCCGATAACGATATTGTGTATGTGAGTATTCATTCATTACATAAAATTTCAAAATACACGGGAAAAGAAGGTACTGCACCAAAAATTTATAAATTAGGAAGTGGTGTTTGGAAAGCATTAAAACAAAAAACAAAAGCACGTGTAAAGCACATTGCTTTCAATCTAATTCAGTTGTACGCAAAACGTCGTTTGGATAAAGGATATGCTTTCGGACCCGACTCATATATGCAAAAAGAATTAGAAAGTTCTTTTATTTACGAAGATACGCCCGACCAAATTACAGCCACACACGACGTAAAAATGGATATGGAAAACGATCGTCCAATGGATAGATTGGTTTGTGGCGATGTGGGTTTCGGAAAAACAGAAGTCGCTATTCGTGCCGCGTTTAAAGCGGTTGATAATGGAAAACAAGTCGCCATTTTAGTGCCAACAACAATTTTGGCGTATCAACATTACCGAACTTTTGTAGATAGATTAAAAGATATGCCTGTATCCGTTAGCTATTTGAACCGATTTAGAACTGCCAAACAAAAAGCGGAAACGTTAAAAGGTTTGGAAGAAGGAAAAATAGATATCGTAATTGGAACACATCAATTGGTGAATAAAAATGTAAAATTCCGCGATTTAGGCTTACTTATTGTCGATGAAGAACAAAAATTCGGAGTCAATGTAAAGGATAAATTAAAAACCATTGCCGCAAATATTGACACGCTTACTTTAACCGCCACACCCATCCCAAGAACCTTACAGTTTTCATTAATGGCAGCTCGCGATTTATCAGTAATTACTACACCGCCGCCAAATAGATATCCGATTGAAACCAACGTTATTCGCTTTAGCGAAGAAACCATTCGTGATGCTATTTCTTATGAAATTGAACGTGGCGGACAAGTATTTTTCATCAATAATCGTATCGAAAACATTAAGGAAGTTGCCGGGATGATTCAGCGATTGGTTCCTAATGCAAAAGTAGGAATTGGTCACGGACAAATGGATGGCAAAAAACTGGAAGAATTAATGCTTGCCTTTATCGAAGGCGAATTTGATGTTTTGGTGGCCACAACTATTATCGAAAGTGGCTTAGACGTACCCAATGCAAACACGATTTTTATTAATAATGCCAATAATTTTGGACTTTCAGATTTGCATCAAATGCGAGGCAGAGTAGGGCGCAGCAATAAAAAAGCATTTTGTTATTTTATTACACCACCCGAATCTGTTATGACGGATGATGCCAGAAAACGAATCAATGCCTTAGTACAGTTTTCAGAATTAGGTAGCGGGTTTAATATTGCGATGAAAGATTTAGAAATTCGTGGTGCAGGTGATTTGTTAGGTGGCGAACAAAGCGGTTTTATTAATGAAATTGGTTTTGATACGTATCAAAAAATTATGAACGAAGCCATTGACGAATTAAAAGAAAATGAATTTGCCAATTTGTACGAAGAAGAAAACGATATTGAAACCAAAGAATTTGTAAAAGAATTTCAAATTGATACCGATTTTGAATTGCTGTTTCCAGACGAATACATCAATAATATTTCGGAGCGATTGAGTTTGTATAATGAATTAGGTTCTGTGAAAAATATTGCAGAATTAGAATCTTACGAAAAACGTTTAATTGACCGATTTGGTGCTTTACCCAAAGAAGCGATTTCTCTATTAAATAGTGTTCGAATCAAATGGAAAGCCAAACAAATTGGATTAGAACGCTTAATTTTGAAACAAAATAAAATGGTTGGGTATTTTATTGGCGACCAACAATCTAATTTTTACCAAAGTAATCGTTTTATGAATGTAATGAAATTTGCACAACAAAACGGAAATTTATGTAAAGTAAAAGAAAAAGAAACCAAAAACGGATTACGACTTTTAATCACTTTTGAAAACGTAAAAAGCATTCACAAAGCTTTAGAATTAATAGAAATGATATAATCTTAAAAAAGTAATGTTCATTTTTCAAAAAAAAAACTTATTTTTACACGTTTGCATACTAAATAACCAAAATTAAAGTTATTTATAAAAATCACAATACATTGAAAAAGATACAACTAAAATATGTGTTCACTTTTGGTATACTTGCCTTAATTTTGGCTTGTTCTACCAAAAAAGACAACTATATAAACAGAAAATGGCATTCAACAAATACAAAATATAATGTATTATATAATGGAAATTTAGCGTTAGAAAAAGGAATTACAGATGTAAAAGCGACCTATTCCGATGACTTTTGGAATGTACTTCCTTTGGAAAGAATGCAAATAACCCCTGCAGAACAAAAAGAAGGCGCAGCAACCAAAAACGCAAATTTTGAACGTGCCGAAACAAAGGCTACAAAAGCCATTCAAATCCATTCGATGAATATTGGTGGGTATGAAAAAAACAATCAAATTGACGAATCGTATTTGATGTTAGGAAAATCCAGGTATTACGAAAACCGCTATTTACCTGCTATGGAAGCATTTAATTATATTTTATATAAGTATCCAACAAGTAATAACGTGTATCAAGCACAAGTGTGGCGCGAAAAAGTAAATCTAAAGTTAGAAAACGAACAATTAGCCATAAAAAACTTAAATAGAACACTAAAAGGACAAAAAGTTACAGGTCAGGATTTGGCAGATATTCATTCGGTTTTAGCGCAAGCGTATATTAAAAAAAATGTCTTAGATAGTGCATTAGCATCGGTAAAAATATCTAAAAAAGAAACAAAACTAAAGGAAGAAAAAGCGCGTTATACTTTTATTTTAGGTCAATTATACGAAAAATTAAATTATTCAGATAGTGCATTTGTTGCCTATCAGGAAGTAATTGATATGAAACGTAAATCGCCACGAAGCTATACTATCTATTCGCATTTAAAACAAGCGAATCAGTTTGATTTTGCAAAAGGCGACACGGTAGCGTTTCATAAGAATCTTGACAAATTATTGGAAAACATTGAAAACAAAAGTTTTAGAGATGTTATTCACCATCAAAGAGCGGTTTTTTATGATAAAAAAGGGAAAGACAAATTAGCCATTTTAAACTATAATAAATCTATAAAAAATAGTGTATCGGATAAATATTTAGCTTCTTTAAATTATAGAAATATTTCTGAGATATATTATAGAAATCGAAATTTCCATTTCGTAAAAAAATATTTAGATTCTACTTTGGTGCAGTTACCAGAAAAACATATCGAAGTGAAACCTACCAAAAAAAGGTTAGAAATTATTGCAGATGTTGTAAAATACCAAGATATTATTAGCTATTCGGATAGTATTATTAGTGTTTCAAAAATGTCTGCTTCTGAAAAGGTAAAATTTTATCAAAATTACATTTTAAAGTTAAAAATATCAGATTCTATTGCGGCTAAAAAAGCAGCAGATAATTTAGCTTTATCCAAACAAAATCAAAAAGCAGATATGTTTTCTGGAGACAATTTTAGTGATAACCTAAACCCAAAAGATAAAAATTCAGCCGGCGGAATTTCGATGGCTAAAAATCCCGTTTTAGAACAATCTTTAACAAAACAACCTGTAAGTTCATCGGGTATGCAAAGCAATTTTTATTTTTACAATGCCGTAACGGTTGCGCAAGGTAAAATTAATTTCAAGAAAAAATGGGGCGATATTAAATATGGCGACAATTGGAAAACGATAGCCGTAACAAATCAAAACCAAAAGGAAAACGCTTCTGAAGAGGAAACAGAAGAAGAAACAGCTGATAAATCAGATGAAGAAGGTGCTGAACCAAAATATAAAACCTCTTTTTATATTGATCAACTTCCAAAAGATGCAAAATCTCTTGAAAATTTAAATATTGAAGCAAATTACGCACGTTTTCAATTGGGTTCTATTTTTAAAGAAAAACTTAAAGAAAATAAATTAGCCATAACTTCTTTTGAAGATATTTTAGTAAATACACCAGAAAATAAATTGATTTTACCAACCTATTATAATTTATACCAATTATATAGTGCTGAAAAAAATGAAAAAGCACTCGTTTTCAAACAAAAAATCGTTTCAGAATATCCAGAAAGCCGATATGCTTCAGCTTTTAATAACACTACAATAAATGCCGACATTACAGCGGATTCCGAATTTAATATGTTGTATACGAAAGTAGAAAAAGGATTGTTCAGAGAAGCAAATTTAGAAATAGATGCATTGCTAAAAAAATACGACGGTGATGAATTAAATGCTAAATTCGATGTTTTGAAAGCAAAAATTACGGCAAGATTATTTGGACTTTCAGCATATAAAGAGGCATTACAAAAAATTGTAAAAAACTATCCAAAAGCCGCTGAAACGAAAAAGATAGAGTCAATTTTAAATTCAGATATTCCGGCTCTTGAATCATTAAAGTTTGGAGAAAAACCGAAAACATACAATTTGGTTTTTATCACCAATTATCCAAACGAAGTTTCGCATAAAAATTTAATTGAAAAGCTAAATAAATATGCCAAAGAATCTGGTGATAGCAAAGTTAAACTGTCAAATGACATTTATAATGTAGATAAAAATATGATAGTTTTACACGGAATAATTAATAAAACAACTGCAGAATCCGTGGCTAATTATCTAAAAGAGCATAAGGATTTCAAACTAAAAGATTCGCCAATTATTATCTCGAATGAAGATTATAAAGTAGTTCAGGTAAGAAAAAATATTGAAGAATATTTAGCTAAAATTAAATAAGTAGAAAAAATTAAATTACAATTTATTAGCAAAAACATATCGAATTTAGAGCAACCACCATTTTTAGAAATAGGGTTTCTACTGACCTAACATAAGTAATGCAAAACAACAAAAACAAACCTTTAAATAAATGGATTCAACTCATAAGTATTCCCGCACAAATGGGAATGGTTATTTTTTTGTTTGCTTATTTAGGTCAATATTTAGATGAAAAATACCAATCAGAAAATTATGTAAAGATTTTTACAGTTGTAGGTGTTTTTTTAGCGATGTACAATGTAATTCGTCAAGTCAACCAACTCAACAATAATGAAAAATAACATCTTGTTTTTTAAACAAATTTTCTTTTTTACACTTTCGTTATTTGCCATCAATCGTTTGGTTTTTTTGTTGCCTGCATTAAAACAAGCTCAAGAAAAATTTCATTTTCCAATAGCTTTTTTGTTTTTATTATTTTTTGTGCTTTCAAGCCTAATTTTATTTATTGTTAAAAAGGTTTCAGAAAAAAGTTTTGACAACACGGGAATGGTTTTTATGATAGCAACTTTCATAAAAACTGGAATAGTTTATTTCATCATCAAACCAATTTTAAATTTACCAAATCATCAAATTGAAAAAACAAATTGCTTAATTGTTTTTATGTGTTTTTTAGCAATTGAAACGATTATAACAATAGGTATTTTGAATAAAAAACAATAAACCAACTTAATTTTGAATAATTTGGTAAAAAAAGTAATTTTCTAGTATTGTAATTTAAAGAAAAAATATACCTTTGCAAAAATTTTAAGGACAATATTTTTTAGAATATATATTTTATGTTGATTTCAAGAAAAACAATTCAATTATTTATAGCCACAATTTTTGCGGTTTTGCCAGTAGTTACTTTTGCTAATGCAGATACAAGTCATATTGCAAAACCAGCTCATTCTGAAGTTGTAAATCATAAAAACACCGCAACGAAAGAAGTTGTTTCTGAAGAAACAAAAGCACAAGAAGAAAGAGCCGAATTCATTCAACATCACTTATTAGATTCTCACGATTTTCATTTATTTTCTTACGGAAAAGAAACGGGTCACGAAACACACATTGGTTTTTCTTTACCAGTAATTTTATGGGAAGACGGATTGCATTTCTTTATGTCGTCTGAATTTCACCACGGTGAAGCAGTTGCTAAATCAAACGGAAAATATTTCAAAATAAATCATCACGATGGGATGGTGTACAATACAGATGAAAATGGAACTTTCAATGTAGACGAAAAACACCATACTACAAATACAAAGCCTATCGATTTTTCTATAACCAAAAGCATTGTAATGATTTTAATCGTTGCTTTATTAATGTTTATGATATTTAGAAATTTAGGTAAATCATACAGTAAAAATGGTGGTATTGCTACTGGAGTCGGAAGATTTTTCGAGCCGTTAGTACTTTACATCAGAGATGAAATCGCAATTCCTAATATTGGAGAGAAACATTACAAAAAATATATGAGTCATTTATTGACTGTTTTCTTCTTTATATGGTTTTTAAATATGTTTGGTTTAACGCCACTTGGAGTTAACGTAACAGGAAATATTGCAATTACCGCTTCATTAGCAATTATAACTTATTTAATTACAACGTTTACTGCTAATGGAAATTATTGGGGTCACATTTTCTGGATGCCAGGTGTACCAGTTCCAATGAAAATTATTTTAGCGCCAATTGAATTTTTAGGAACTATCATCAAACCATTTTCATTAATGATTCGTTTATATGCGAATATGTTAGCTGGTCACGTGGTTTTAATGAGTATCATTGCGTTAATGTATACGTTTAGTAGTCCAATCGGAAGTCCGCTATCATTCGTGTTGGCTTTCGTATTATCAATATTAGAAATTTTAGTAGCTTTATTACAAGCTTATATTTTTACGATGTTAACGGCTTTATATTTTGGAGCTGCTAAAGAAGAACATCACCATGATGAGGAAGCTCATCATTAATAAATTGAATGTTTAATTAAATATATATACATTATGGAAGGAACTCTTAACCTTGTAGGAGCTGGATTAATCGTTATCGGTGCTGGTTTAGGTATTGGTAGAATTGGTGGATCAGCAATGGATGCTATTGCTCGTCAACCAGAAGCATCTGGAAAAATTCAAACAGCTATGCTTATTGCAGCAGCGTTAATTGAAGGAATTGGTTTTGCAGCGTTATTCGCAGTAAAATAATTAAAACAAACAATTGTTGTAACGGTTGGTTGCAACAATTGTTTACATTGAAAATCAAAATTAAACACTATATATAATGGAAGAATTATTAGGTCAATTTTCATTAGGTTTATTTATCTTGCAAACGGTTTTATTCTTAGGGTTAATCCTTTTACTTAAAAAGTTTGCTTGGAAACCTATCTTAGATGCAGTAAACGAACGCGAAGAAGGTATTAAAGAAGCTATTCTTTCGGCTGAAAATGCAAAAAAAGAAATGATGGCTTTAAAATCGGATAACCAAAAATTATTAGATGAAGCTCGTGCTGAAAGAGATACAATGATTAAAGAAGCGACTGCTATCAAAGAAAAAATGATTGCTGATGCTAAATCTGAAGCGCAAACTCAAGGTGCGAAGATGATTGAACAAGCGAAAGCTACAATCGAAAGCGAAAAAAATAATGCAGTTGCTGAAATTAAAAATCAAGTATCTTCATTGTCTTTAGAAATCGCTGAAAAATTATTAAAAGAAGAATTATCTAACAAAGACTCTCAAACAAAATTAGTTGAGAAAATGTTAGCTGATGTTAAATTAAACTAATCTAAAGTTATGTCAAGAGCTGCGATTAGATACGCAAAAGCAATTATAGATATCGCTACAGAAAGCAATAACGCTTTAGCTGTAAATAACGATATGAAAACTATTGGTGCTGCAATTAAAGAAAATAATGAGTTACACGATTTTTTATCAAATCCTATTGTAAATGGAACGATAAAAATGAATGCATTAACTGAAATATTTCCATCTTTACAAGCAGAAACTAAAGGTTTGTTTCAATTGTTATTAGCAAATAAAAGATTTGAAATTTTGTCTGCAATTACTTTTCAATTCAATACATTATTTGATATTGCAAGCGGTATTGAGCAAGCAGTTGTTACTACAGCTGTTCCGTTAACTGCCGAATTAGAAGTACAAGTAACAAATAAGTTGAAAGAATTTTCTTCAAACACGATTTCTATTACAAACGTAGTAGATCCTTCAATAATTGGAGGTTTTGTTTTAAGAATTGGCGACAAACAATATAATGCATCTGTTGCAAACAAATTACAACAGTTAAAAAGAGAATTTACATATTAAATAAATACCATTAAATATATATAAAATGGCAGAAATTAAACCAGCTGAAATTTCAGCAATATTAAAGAAACAATTATCAGATTTTCAATCTGGCGCTACGTTAGAAGAAGTAGGTACTGTACTACAAGTTGGTGATGGTATTGCTCGTGTATATGGTTTATCAAATGCGCAGTACGGTGAGTTAGTACAATTCGATAACGGATTAGAAGCTATCGTATTGAACTTAGAAGAAGACAACGTTGGTGTGGTTTTATTAGGACCATCTACAGGAATCAAAGAAGGTTCTAACGTTAAAAGAACGAACAGAATTGCGTCTTTGAAAGTTGGTGAACAAATGGTTGGCCGTGTGGTGGATACATTAGGTAACCCAATTGATGGTAAAGGACCAATCGGTGGCGAATTATTCGAAATGCCTTTAGAGCGTAAAGCACCTGGAGTTATTTTCCGTCAACCGGTAACGGAACCATTACAAACAGGTATCAAAGCTATCGATGCCATGATTCCAGTTGGACGTGGACAACGTGAATTAGTGATTGGTGACCGTCAAACTGGTAAATCTTCAGTTTGTTTAGATACCATCTTAAATCAAAAAGAATTTTACGATGCTGGTCAACCAGTATTCTGTATATATGTTGCAATCGGACAAAAAGCGTCTACTGTTGCATCAATCGCAAAAACATTAGAAGAAAAAGGTGCAATGGCTTATACAGTTATTGTTGCCGCAAATGCTTCTGACCCAGCGCCAATGCAAGTATATGCTCCTATGGCAGGTGCTGCAATTGGTGAGTACTTCCGTGATTCAGGTCGTCCTGCTTTAATTATCTATGATGATTTATCTAAGCAAGCCGTTGCTTACCGTGAAGTATCTTTATTATTAAGAAGACCTCCAGGACGTGAAGCGTATCCAGGAGACGTTTTCTACTTACACTCTCGTTTATTAGAAAGAGCGTGTAAAGTAATTAACGATGACGAAATTGCTAAAAATATGAATGATTTACCAGATTCTTTAAAAGGAATTGTAAAAGGTGGTGGTTCATTAACAGCGTTACCAATTATCGAAACACAAGCGGGTGACGTTTCTGCATATATTCCAACAAACGTAATTTCGATTACGGATGGACAAATTTTCTTAGATGGAGATTTATTCAACTCTGGGGTTCGTCCTGCAATTAACGTAGGTATTTCTGTATCTCGTGTTGGAGGTAATGCGCAAATTAAATCAATGAAAAAAGTATCTGGTACTTTAAAATTAGACCAAGCACAATTCCGTGAATTAGAAGCTTTCGCGAAATTTGGATCTGACTTAGATGCAGTTACTTTAAATGTAATTGAAAAAGGAAAACGTAACGTAGAAATCTTAAAACAAGGTTTAAATGATCCGTTTGCTGTTGAAAATCAAGTAGCAATTATTTATGCGGGAACAAAAAACTTATTAAGAAATGTTCCTGTAAATAAAGTAAAAGAATTTGAAAAAGATTATTTACAATTCTTAAGCTTAAAACATAAAGACGTTTTAGATGCATTAAAAGCTGGTAAATTTGATGATAACATCACAAATGTATTAGAAGCTGCTGCAAAAGAAATTTCTGCAAAATACTAATTAATTAGGTATAAGGAAAAAGGTCTTGGGTATTCAGTAAAAAGGATACCCAACACCATAAACCCAAAACCCAATACCCAATAAAAATGGCAAATTTAAAAGAAATACGTAATAGAATTGTATCTGTATCGTCAACGATGCAAATCACTTCTGCTATGAAAATGGTTTCGGCTGCTAAATTAAAAAAAGCACAAGATGCTATTACAGCAATGCGACCTTATTCTGAAAAATTAACCGAGTTAATTCAAAGTTTAAGTGCTTCTTTAGAAGGTGATGTTGCGGCTAATTATACTTCTCAAAGAGAAGTGAAAAAAGTATTAGTTGTAGCCATTACTTCTAATAGAGGATTATGTGGCGCATTAAATTCAAATGTATTAAAACAAGTTAAAGTGTTAACTGAAAAATACGGTCACGACAATGTTGGTGTTTTTGCTATTGGAAAAAAAGCTAATGATGGTTTACATAAATCAAATTATGTAGTAGCTAACAGAAGTGATCTTTTTGATGATTTAACTTTTGATAATACTGCAGAAATCGCACAATCATTAACGCATTTGTTTTTAGATGGTGAATATGATAAAGTAGAATTGGTTTACAATCAATTCGTTAATGCAGCTACACAAAATGTTGTGAACGAACAATTTTTACCATTAGCACCAATAAAAGGCGCCGCTGCTATTTCATCTGATTACATTTTTGAACCATCAAAAGAAGAAATTGTATTAGAATTAATACCAAAATCGTTAAAAACTCAATTATACAAAGCGGTTAGAGATTCATTTGCTGCAGAGCACGGTGCGCGTATGACTGCTATGCATAAAGCAACAGATAACGCAACTGATTTAAGAAATCAATTGAAATTAACATATAACAAAGCACGTCAGGCTGCAATTACTGGAGAAATCTTAGAAATTGTTGGTGGTGCGGAAGCATTAAATAATTAATTTTATTTACTGTTATATAACTTCTTAAAGTCCCAATTTATTGGGACTTTTTTTATTTGTAACAATTGCTAAATTATGTTGGCATAAATTTTAAATCCTTTTAATCAATTTA
This sequence comes from Flavobacterium sp., assembly GCF_044360715.1. Taxonomy (GTDB): domain Bacteria; phylum Bacteroidota; class Bacteroidia; order Flavobacteriales; family Flavobacteriaceae; genus Flavobacterium. The sequence goes on along the minus strand of NZ_JBIKJY010000003.1, from coordinate 55,115 downwards.
ATCCGTGGCAAAAAAAATTATATATTTGTATAAACCGATTTGATATGAAAAACATTTTTACAGCGCTTCTTATAATTTTCAGTTCTCTTTTAGTAGCTCAAAATCTTCAATTAGAAGAGATAATGAAAGGGAACGAATTTATTGGTCATCAACCTTCAAATCAACGCTGGTCTGTAGACGGAAAAACCATTTATTTTGAGTGGAATCCGAATAATGACTTAGGCGATACAACTTATTATTGGCAATCTGGTTTCACAGAACCAAAGTTACTTTCAAATGAAGGCTTCCGTTTTTCGGAAATTCAATATCAAGGGCAAGAAAATTTTGATGTAGTATATTATACAAATCAGGGCGCCTTATTTTCGTATCATAAAAAAACGAAAGAAAATAAGATACTTTTTCAAACGACTTCAAATATCAATTCTGTTCAAAGAAGTACAAATCAAAACATCATTTATTTTCAACAGAATAAAAACATATTTCAAATGAATGTAACGAATTTTCAATTGTTACAACTTACCAATTTTAAATCTGGAACAACTTCTTCAGAAACCAATAAAACTTCTTTTCTGAATGGCCAACAAAAAGAATTGTTTCAGTTTGTAAACCAAGAAAGTGCAAAATCAGAATGGAATAAAAAACGCGTAGCAGAAAATAAACTTAAATTTCCTTCGGAGATTTTATATGGTACTAATGCATTAGAATCAGTAAAAATTAACCCAAATGGAAAATTCGTTACGTATACAATATCGGAATATCCAACTACAAAAGATACAAAAGTTGAAAATTTCATTACGAATGATGGGTACACAAAAAACAAATCGGCACGAGAAAAAGTGTCTGTAAACAATAATAGCAAACATAAAATGTATGTTTATAGTATCGAGAAAGATAGCGTGATGCCAATTTCTTTTTCGAATTTAACAGGGATAAAAATCTTTCCAAACTATTATCAAGAATACGATAATTTAAAATCTTTAGAACCTGTTGAAAAAGCAATTACGATGCAAGCGCCAATATATAATGCATTGGGGAATTTAGCTGTTTTTGAAGCCAGAAGCTTGGATAACAAAGACCGTTGGATTTTACAACTAAACTTAAATGACGCAACGGTTTCCGAATTAGATTACCAACACGATGAAGCTTGGATAGGTGGACCTGGAATTCCAGGCTATAATTTTAGTAATGGAACGTTAGGGTTTTTAGCCGACAACAAAACCATTTATTTTCAATCTGAAGCAACGGGTTTTTCTCATTTGTATACGTACAATTTGGAAACAAAAAAGAAGACACAACTAACTCAAGGTAAATGGGAAGTTCGTGAAGTGGTGCTCTCAAAATGGAGCAATTCATTTTATATTACCACAACTGAAACCCATCCTGGAAATCGTTCGTTTTATAAATTAGATATTTCTTCAAGAAAAAAAACACCTATTCTTATTGGTGATGGCGCTTATGAAGTGGAATTATCACCAGATGAAACCCAATTGGCAATACGATATTCATTTAGCAACAAACCTTGGGAAATATATTTTGCGAATAATAAACCCAATCCAACTTTAAAACAAATTACGTTTTCAACTTCGGATGCTTTCAAAAAATATAATTGGAAAAAGCCGGAAGTTATTTCTTTTAAAGCAACTGATGGAACTGAAGTTTTTGCCAGAGTGTACCAACCAAAAACAGAAAATAAAAATAAAGCGGCTGTCATATTTGTTCACGGAGCTGGCTATTTGCAAAATGCACACAAGTATTGGAGTACGTATCATAGAGAATATATGTTTCATAATCTTTTATCTGATTTAGGCTATACCGTTTTAGATATAGATTACCGTGCAAGTGATGGTTACGGACGCGATTTTAGAACAGGAATTTACCGTCATATGGGTGGTTTAGATTTATCGGATCAATTAGATGGGAAAAAATATTTAGTTGAAAAATTAGGCATTGATGTTAATAAAGTTGGAATTTACGGAGGTTCGTATGGAGGATTTATAACTTTAATGGGTTTATTAACGAAACCTGGCGAATTTAAAGCAGGTGCAGCATTGCGTTCGGTTACGGATTGGGCACATTACAACCAAGGCTACACCGCTAATATTTTAAATTTTCCTGAAACAGATCCAGAAGCTTACAAAAAAAGTTCGCCAATTTATTTTGCTGATAATTTACAAGACAAGTTATTAATGCTTCACGGAATGGTTGATGATAACGTACAATTTCAAGATATTGTTAGAATAACACAGCGTTTTATTGAACTTGGTAAAAAAGATTGGGATTTAGCCGTTTTTCCAGTAGAAGCGCACGGATTTCAGAAAACCTATTCTTGGGTAGATGAATACCGAAGAATTTTGGACTTATTTAATGAAAACTTAGTAGATAAAAAGTAATGGAAATTCGTATTTTAACTCAAAAAGCCGAAATGTTAGCCCATTTGGATATCGTAAAACAATTATATCCTGATTTTACCGTTGAAAAGTATGGCACGCTTTTAGATGAAATGCTTAAAGCCAACTACCAACAAGTTATTGTTACTAAAAACAATAAAACAATTGCGTTAACCGGTATTTGGATTGGAACAAAATTATGGTCTGGGAAATACATAGAAATTGATAGTTTTGTGGTTGATGAAGATTTTAGAGGGCAAAAAATTGGTGATATTTTAATTAAAGAAGTACATAAAATCGCAGAAAAAGAAGGTGCAAATCAGATTGTTTTAGACGCCTTTACAACCAATTTTACCGCTGGAAAATTTTATATCAATCACGGTTTTCAGCCAAAAGGTTTCCATTTTGTTAAAATATTAAATCAATAAATATGAAAATAATTGGACTATTCGCAATAGCGTTTTTGAATTTAGTTTCTTGTTCTTCAAATAAAGCGCATCAAGAAACCAAACACTATTTTGAAAAAATTACGTATCAAAATTGGGTTGGTGGCGTAAAAGGTGCAGGAGGCGGAACTATTTTAACTATTACATTACAAAAACCAGTACCAAAAAACACAGAAATTATAAAAATTCAATTTCAAGAACGTGAAGTAAGAGTTACAAAATTAAATGATTTATCCTATCAAGCGTCAATTAAAACATTTGATAATGAGTCTGAAACGATTCCAACACCTACAATAAAAACAAATTTAAAACCCAATCAAGCAAAGGTTTTCTTAAAAATTAATAGTAAGGAAAGCACCATTATCATTGACGATGTAAAAGAATTACCAATGTTAGCCTATCCTTCTGCAAAACCAATAAATAATTAACTATTTTTGTTATTTAAAATAAAATAAATTGAGCTCAAAAAGAAGCCTTTTAAAACAAACCCTAATTTATGGCATTGCAACGGTTTTACCCCGTGTGATGAGTTTTTTATTGGTAGGTTTGCATACAGATTTAATGCCGAAAATCGCATATGGTGAAATAACAATTTTGTTAGCCTATATGATTTTTTTCAATGTTATTTTATCTTACGGAATGGAAACGGCTTTTTTTAGATTTTATCATAAAGAAGACACAAGCACCAGCGAAATTTCACAACAACATAAAAAAGAAGTCGTTAGTACAGCTACAGTTTCTATTTTTTGGAGCACCATTTTGTTTTTGTGTATTGCCCTTTTATTTCAGAAAACACTTGCTGGTTTTTTAAATATTGATAAAGAATATATAAACTACGCCATTTGGATTTTAGCTTTCGATGCGCTTGTAATCATTCCGTTTTCTAAGCTTCGCGCAGATCAAAGACCTATTAGATATTCTGTACTAAAAATTTCTAATGTTGTAATCTATCTGCTATTAAACGTATTTCTGTTGGCAATTTTGCCTAAGTTAGCACAAGCCAATCCGCAAGGTTTTTGGAGTTCTTTTTATGTGGAAGACTATCAAATTGGGTATGTTTTCTTGTCAAATTTAATGGCGAGCTTGTTTACTTTTGTATTGTTTATGCCGCATTATTTTAAACCCAATTGGTTTTTCAATACCGATTTATGGAAAAAAATGCTTCACTACGGTTGGCCAATACTATTTGCAGGTTTGGCTTTTGGAATCAACGAACATTTAGATAAAATTTTATTGTCAGAATGGTTAGATCCTACAATTGCAAAAGCTGCAGTTGGAGCGTATTCGGCTTGTTATAAAATTGGTTTATTTATGGTTTTGTTTCGTACCGCATATACTTTGGGTATTGAACCGTTTTTCTTCAGTCAAGCTGGAAATGCCAATGCACCTCAAACGTACGCAACCATTACAAAGTATTTTGTCATCTTAGGGTCGTTAATTTTATTAGTTGTAGTTGTTTTTGCAGATGTAATAAAATTCTTTTTAGTACGACAAGAAGAATATTGGGAGGCAATGACAATAGTGCCTTTAATCATAATTGCGAATTTCTTTTTAGGGATTTATACGAGTTTATCTGTTTGGTATAAATTAATTGATAAAACAATAATTGGAGCCTACATTTCAGCAATTGGTGCTCTAATTACGTTAAGTATGAATTATATTTTAATTGTAAAATTCGATATGAGTTACATAGGTTCAGCGATTGCAACAATTTGTGCTTACGGCAGTATGATGGTGATTTCGTATTATTTAGGAAAAGAAAAATACCCAATTCCTTTCGAAATGAAAAAGATCTTAACCTATCTTTTTGCGTCCATAACTTTAGCTTGTATTTCATTCTATGTTCAAGAATTAAGAGAAACGTTTGTTTTTGGAATACTTGCAATCATTGGCTTTAGTTATTATATTTACAAAAATGAAAAAGAAGTAATTTTAAAAATTATAAAACGAAAATAAACAGACTTTAAAGTCTTAAAATAAATAAAACATTGCAATCTTTGCGAAATAACTTTGCGACTTTGCGGTAAAAAAAATAACAATGCAAATAAAAATTATAAATAAATCGCAACATCCATTACCTAACTACGAAACGAATGCTTCAGCTGGAATGGATTTACGAGCGAATTTAACGGAATCAATAACTTTAAAACCCTTAGAAAGAACTTTAGTTAAAACAGGTCTTTTTATAGAATTACCAATTGGTTATGAAGCACAAGTGCGACCAAGAAGTGGTTTGGCTTTAAAAAAAGGAATTACCGTTTTAAATTCACCTGGAACAGTGGATGCTGATTATCGTGGTGAAATTGGCGTGATTTTAGTCAATTTATCCAATGAGTATTTTGTTATTGAAAACGGAGAACGCATCGCACAACTAATCATCGCCAAACACGAACGCGCCGAATGGCAAGAAACCATAGAATTAACCGAAACGTCTCGCGGAGAAGGCGGATTTGGTAGTACGGGTGTGAAGTAAAACTTCAACATTCAAAATTCCAAGTTGAATATTCCAAGTTAAAAAATGTTGAATATTCAATTTTGATTAACGAATTTTGAAAAAGTAAATAGTAACAGAAATAATTATATAAGCCATGAAAAAATTTGATTTACACGAGAGACTAATTGATTTTGCAGTTCAAATCATTAACATTACAGATAATGTAAAAACATCAAAAGCTGGTAATCATTTGTCAGGTCAAATTGTTAGATCAGGAACAGCTCCATCTTTGAACTATAGTGAAGCACAAAGCGCAGAATCAAGAAATGATTTTATTCATAAAATGTCGGTTGTTTTGAAAGAACTAAGAGAAACCCAATCTAATTTAAAGATAATATGTAGAGCAAAATTGTATATAGGACAAGAAATTGAAATAGCTTCAGCAATTAAAGAAAGCGATGAATTAATATCAATTTTTGTAAAAAGTATTGAAACATCAAGAAATAAAAACAAGTAACAATTAATTCAATATTCAAAATTCCAAGTTGAATATTCTATGTTTAAAAATGTTGAATATTCAATTTTGAATAACGAATTTTGAAGTTTTAAAATATATAATATGAAAATAATAGTACCAATGGCTGGTCGTGGTTCACGTCTTCGCCCACACACATTAACCATTCCTAAACCATTAATTCCAATTGCTGGAAAACCAATTGTACACCGTTTAGTAGAAGATATTGCTAAAGTAATTAATCAACCAATTGATGAAGTAGCGTTTATCATTCACGAAAGTTTCGGTGCAACTGTAGAAAAAGATTTACTGGCGATTGCTACAAAAATTGGAGCAAAAGGAACCATTTATTATCAAAATGAAGCTTTAGGAACGGGTCACGCTATTATGTGTGCGAAGGATTCTTTATCTGGACCTGCAGTTATAGCGTACGCAGATACATTAATTCGTGCCGATTTTGAATTAGACGCAACTGCCGATAGCGTAATTTGGGTAAAACAAGTTGATCAACCAGAAGCATTTGGTGTAATTAACTTAAATGAAGCTAATGAAATTATTGAATTAGTAGAAAAACCTAAAGAATTTGTATCTGATTTAGCCGTTATCGGAATTTATTATTTCAAAGATATTGCCGTTCTTAAAAACGAATTACAAGCCGTTTTAGATAACAACATTATTCACGGTGGCGAATACCAAATTAATGATGGCATCAAACAAATGATGGCTAAAGGTTTGAAATTCGTGCCTGGAAAAGTAGACGAATGGATGGATTGCGGAAATAAAGACGTTACCGTGGATACCAACAACAGAATGTTAGGATTTTTACATCAAGACGGCGAAGATTTAGTAGCTAATGATGTGCGTTTAGATAATTCACAAATCATTCCACCTTGTTTTATTGGCGAAGGCGTGCAACTTATTGATTCCATAATTGGACCAAATGTTTCTATCGGAAAAGGGTCACATATTCAAAATAGTAAGATTCAAAATAGTTTAATTCAAACGCATTCACATATTAAAAACGCAAAATTAGATAATGCTATGATTGGAAATCACGTAAATTATAATGGCGAGTTTACGAGCGTAAGTTTAGGCGACTATTCAACAATGGAATAATTTTTGTAATACTTTTTTCTAACAACAAAATATGTATAAAATAATAGCATTCCTTTTCCTTTTTCAAATTTCTTTCGGACAGATAAATCCAGAAGAAGTAGAAACTGCGGAAAATGAATTTGAAACTAATTTTTTTGATGCTTTAAAAGAAAAAGCTATAGAAAATTACGACAAAGCTATTATATCTTTACAAAAATGTTTGCAAAAAGAACCTTTAAACCCAGAAATTCACTACCAATTGGGCGTAAATTATTTAGCGCAAAAAAATTATATAGAAGCAGAAAATGCGTTTCAAAAAGCGGTCGATTTAGAGCCCAAACAACGTTGGTATTGGAATGGTTTGTACGATGTACATTATCAAACCAAAGCGTATGAAAAAGCAATTATCATAGTTGAAAAATTAGTCACTTTCGATGCAAATATGAAAGAAGATTTAGTGTCGTTATATATGAATACCCAGCAATTTGATAAGGCAAAAACAGCAATTGACGACATTGAAAGTAAAGGTACATTATCTAAAACAATTGAAATGTACCAATTGCAACTTCAAAATATGTCGAAAGGCAACAAGCCAAAAATAATCGATTTGGAAGCGGCTATAAAAAGCAACCCTAAATCAGAACAAAATTATATCGATTTAATTTATGCGTATTCTGTAAACAATCAAGAAGACAAAGCATTTCAAACGGCTTTGTTGTTAGAAAAAGAGCTACCAAATTCTGATTTAGCACACGTTAGTTTGGTTAAATTTCATATTCAAGCGAATGACATTTCAAAAGCTACAGATTCTTACAAAAGAGTTGTAAAAAGCAGTAAAATTGATTTTAAAATTAAGCAACGCGTTTTAAACGAGTATTTAATATTTGCCATTAAAAACCCGCAATTACTTGTAGAAATTGACAATAGCATTTCATATTTCGACAATAATGTGGGTATGGATGTAAATAAAGAATTAGGAAAGTTTTTCTATAACAAAAATAATTTCGAATTGGCACAGAAGTACATCGAAAAATCCAATTCAAACGACATTGAAGCGATTGATTTACTTTTGAATATTTATGATTTCAATAAGCAATTTGAAAAAATGGCAAAAAAATCAGAGGAATACATCGATTTATTTCCAACCAAAGCCAATTTGTATTATTACGCTGCAAAAGGAAATAACAACTTGAAAAATTTTAAAAAAGCAAAAGATTTTTTAGAAATGGGAATTGATTACGTTATTGATGATCCAAATTTAGAAGTTGGATTTTGCAAGCAATTTATAATTTGCGCCGATGGATTATCGGATTTAAAAATGAAACAAACCTATCAAAAAAGATTAGATGCAATTTCTAAAAAATAATATGAATAAACTTTTCACATTTCTAATATTAGTAGTCGTTTTAGCTTCGTGCAAAACGAAAAAAACAGTCGTAGAACAAACCGTTTCTAAAGAAGCCGAAGTAGATAATATGGCTAAAGAAATTATTGAAAAACATTATGAAAATAAAGTAGATTTTCAAACAGTTTCCATTCGTTCTGCTGCGGATTATGAAGATCAAAAACAGTCTATTTCCATTGGTGCCGATATCAGAATTAAAAAAGATGAAGTGATTTGGATTAACTTAAAATTCTTCGGAATTCCAATGGCAAAAGCACTTATAACACCAACAAGAGTAAGTTATTACGAAAAGGCTAACGGAACATTTTTTGATGGTGACTATTCTATTTTAGCTAAAATGTTAGGCACCGATTTAGATTTTCAAAAAGTCCAAAATTTGTTGTTAGGTCGTCCTATTGATGATTTAACCAAAGAAGTTTTTATAGCAGAAATTGTAACTAATTTGTATCAATTAAAATCTAAAAAGCAATTAGATATCGAAAAATTATTTCGTTTTGAAACCGCTAATTATTTGTTGAAAGAACAATTTATCAATCAAATTTCAAAAAATAGAAACGTTTTAGTTACTTATCCTTCTTTTACGAATCAAGACAATATATTTATGCCAACTGGCGTTTCTATACTTGCCAACCAACAAAATCAAGTAAAAATAAATGTAGAATATAAAAAAATTACGTTTAATGAATCATTATCGTATCCATATTCTATCCCAGATGGTTATTCTCAAATAAAAATAGATTAATTTTGTAAAAAATATCAAGAATGAACAAATTTCTTTTATCCCTATTCGTACTCTTTTTTTCCTTTTCAGCAATGGCACAAATTGATGAGAAAGAAAAATTAGAACAAAGAAAAGAACAACTTTTAAGAGAATCAGCCGAGTTAAAGATTAAACTTCAGAACGAAAAGAAAAAGGAAAAATCCGTTTTGAAAGAAATTGCCGGACAAGATGCTCAAATTAGAATTTCCGAAAAAATCATTTCTACAATAGCCAAACAAGCACGAATTTTAGACGACAATATTTATTTAACGCAATTAGAAATTAACAAGTTAAATAAAGATTTAAAAATAATGAAGGAAGATTATGCAAAAATGATTGTGAAATCATACAAAAGTCGCTCTGAACAAAGCCGATTTATGTTTGTATTGTCTTCTACAAGTTTTTTGCAAGCCTACAAGCGCGTACAATATATGAAACAATATGCAGGGTACAGAAAACGTCAAGCTGAAGAAATTAAAGTAAAACAAGCCCGATTAGGTGTCGCTGTTGGCGAATTACAAACCAACAAAAAAGAAAAAGAAGTGGTTATTGTTGAAAAAACAAAAATCAAAGCCGAACACGAAAAATTAAAACAAGAAAAAGTAGAAACGGCAAAACTTATACAAAAAGACAAGAAAAAAATTACTGCAGATATCGCTAAAATGGATAAAGAAAGAAAATCCATCGATAAAAAAATCAAGAAAATGATTAACGATGCGATTGCTGCAGAAAACAAAAAGAATGCTGCTAAGAAAAAAGCTGCAGCAACTGCTTCCGGAAATACTACACCTGTGAAAACTGCACCGGTTTCTTCTACAAAAATTGAATTAACACCTGAAGGAAAACTATCTTCAGATAGTTTTAAGGCCAACAAAGGGCAATTGCCTTGGCCTACAGAAAAAGGATATATTTCCACTGGATATGGCGATCAACCACATCCAGATTATAGCAATATTGTCATTCATAACAGTGGAATCGACATCACTACGGATTCTGGTTCATCAGCACGTGCCGTTTTTGCTGGTGAAGTATCAGGTGTGCAAGTATCTCAAACTACAAATACCTATACCGTATTGGTGCGTCACGGAGATTTCTTTACCGCATATAGTAATTTAAGTAGCGTTTCGGTTTCTGTAGGAAATAAAGTTACGGCAAAACAAACGTTGGGTAAAATAAAAACAAATGCCAAAGGAAATTCGGTATTAAAATTTGTTATCAATCAGAATACAACGGTTCTAAATCCAAAAAGTTGGTTAAAACCTAAATAATTTTTAGGAGCAAAACCCTTATTTCCAGAAGACTTTCGGTCCCGCTATCCGCTATATTTTTTCTTTTGTTGCCTGAGGTACTCGAAGGCAACAAAAGAAAAAGATGCCGCTCCTATCGGGGCTAAAACACAACAATTGTTTTCAAAAAACTTTCAGCAAAAATCCGTTCAATCCGTGTACCCATTTAGGTTCCTTTGTTTTTTACCACGGATTACACAGATTTTTAACGCAATCTATTGTGAACTATTTTGAGCGAAGCGTCTTATCGCATTTCAAAGAATCTATGTGCCTATGTGTTTTTTTTACCACGGATTACACAGATTCACACAGATTTTTTAATCCAGTCTATTGTGAGTTATTTTGAGTGTAGCGTCTAATCGATTTCCAAAAATCAATGTGCCTTTGTGTTTAAAATAAACTTTTGTACTACCTTTGCACTATGCCAAAAATAGGAAACATAATTTTGCCCGATTATCCCTTGCTTCTTGCCCCTATGGAAGATGTAAGCGATCCGCCATTTCGCCGTTTGTGCAAAATGCACGGAGCAGATTTAATGTATTCTGAATTTATTTCGTCTGAAGGTTTAATTCGAAATGCTATGAAAAGCAGAATGAAATTAGATATTTTCGATTACGAACGCCCAGTTGGTATTCAAATATTTGGTGGCGACGAAGAAGCAATGGCACTTTCTGCAAAAATTGTAGAAACGGTTCAACCAGATTTGGTAGATATTAATTTTGGATGCCCGGTTAAAAAAGTAGTATGTAAAGGTGCTGGTGCAGGAGTCTTAAAAGACATCGACTTAATGGTACGATTAACCAAAGCCGTTATTAAATCTACACATTTACCTGTTACTGTAAAAACCCGTTTGGGTTGGGATGAAAGTTCAATAAATATTGATGAAGTAGCCGAACGTTTGCAAGATATTGGTGTTCAAGCTTTAACTGTTCACGCCAGAACACGTGCTCAAATGTATAAAGGGCATTCCGATTGGACACATATTGAACGCATCAAAAATAATCCACGAATTTCTATGCCTATTTTCGGAAATGGCGATATCGATTCTCCAGAAAAAGCGTTAGAATATAAAAATAAATTTGGGTTAGATGGTATGATGATTGGTCGAGCGGCCATTGGTTACCCTTGGATTTTTAACGAAATCAAACATTTTTTCAAAACAGGTGAAAAATTAGCCCCGCCAACTGTTGCAGACAGAGTAGAAGCCGCTCAAAATCACTTAATCTGGTCTATGGAATGGAAAGGCGAACGCGTGGGAATCGTAGAAATGCGTCGTCATTATACCAATTACTTCAAAGGCATTCAAGATTTCAAACAATACAAACAGCGCTTAGTTACCACCGACGGGCACAACGAATTATTTGATATTTTTAATCAAATAAAAGAAGTTTATGCAAATTACGACAATGCTTTAATTGTACAATAAACTAATTTCTTAATCTTTTTGATTCAAATTAGTAACGGCTGTATTCCTAAAATCATCGTTTAGTTTGTCACCCTGAAAGGGTCTCAAGAATTATTTTCATTTTGTACATTAATGAAATCTGTGTCAATCTGTGTTTGAGTTTACGTGTTTCTTATTGAAAAAATTGCGAATCTCTACGAAATAATCTAACTTTCCGTTTTCAAAATGAATTCTATGCAAACAATTTCTACAATTAAAATTCTTCATCTTGACACCAATCATCCGTTGCTTTGGGAGCAATTAGAAAAGGCTGGTTTCATTAATGAAGCAGATTATACTTCCACCAAAGAAGAAGTAGAAAGTAAAATAGAAAACTATCACGGCATTGTCATTAGAAGCCGATTTAAAATTGATAAAACCTTTATTGATAAAGCAAAAAACTTACAATTCATTGCACGAGTGGGTGCCGGTTTAGAAAGTATCGATTGCGAATATGCCGAAAGTAAAAACATAAAACTAATTGCAGCTCCAGAAGGAAACGCTTCAGCTGTTGGGGAACACGCTTTAGGAATGCTTTTGTCATTGTTTAATAATTTAAATAATGCCGATAAAGAAGTGAAATCTGGACAATGGAATCGTGAAAGTAATCGCGGAACAGAATTGGACGGCAAAACAGTTGGGATTATTGGTTATGGAAATATGGGAAAATCATTCGCAAAAAAATTGAGAGGTTTTGAAGTTGATGTTTTGTGCTATGATATTTTATCAAATGTTGCCGATTCAAATGCGAAACAAGTTCCCTTACAAGAAATACAACAAAAAGCAGATGTCTTAAGTTTACACATTCCGTGGACACCAGAAACAGATAAAATGGTAAACACATCTTTTATTAATCAATTCTCAAAACCATTTTGGTTTATAAATACCGCAAGAGGGAAAAGTGTAGTTACTTCCGATTTAGTTTCTGCTTTACAATCTGGTAAAATTTTAGGAGCAGGTTTAGACGTTTTAGAATACGAAAAACTATCATTTGAAACCTTATTTGAAGGTAAAAAACCTGAAGCGTTTGAATACTTGTTAAACGCTAATAATGTACTTTTATCACCACATATAGCAGGTTGGACAATTGAAAGTAAAGAAAAACTTGCCCAAGTTATTGTAGATAAAATTTTACGAGTGTATGTAACAAAATAAAAAAACAGGCATCTAATCAAAAACAAAAACTATAAAATTATGAATGAAGTTACAAAACAAGAGGAGTGGAATAACTCTAAGCCAAATATCCCAGTATTTAAAGTAGATCCAGTAATGGTATTAATTTTTGGAATTTTAACTTGCGGATTGTACCTAATATATTGGAATATTAAAGCAGCTGAAGTAATGAATGCAGCAGTAGGTAGAGAAGTCATTTCTTCGCCAGTTGCAATTTTAGCTGGATGTTGTTTTCCGATTAATTTATATTACTATTGGATTGCGGGTAAAGAAGCATTGCCAAAAATATATGAAATAACAGGTCAACCACAAAAAGACGAGTCAGCACTTTTATTAGTTTTGGGTTTTTTCTTCCCAATTGTTTCAGCTATGATTATACAGGGCGATATAAATAAATTATACAATTAAGCCGTTTATAAAAAATAGAATATTAGGGATAATTGGTGTGTTAGTTACACTAATTGTTCCTTTTTTTATACAACAAAATAATTCTGGAAATTTAGATAACGAACAATCTCTTTGTCCGTTTAAAATGTTAACTGGTTTTCCTTGTCCAGGATGTGGTATTACAAAATCTATTGTATATTTCTATGAAGGTGATATTTATAGAAGTTTATTTCATCATTTATTTGGACCCCTATTTGTGTTTTTTTGTCTCTTGGTTTTGCTTAAACTTGTTGCAGAATTATTTTATCAAAAACCATTTTTCGACAAATTATTTTACAGTATGAAGCTTGCTTATTTTATGGGAGCATTGTTAGGAATCTATCACTTAATTAGATTGTTTTTTTACATCAAAGACAATAATTTAGATTCAGTTTTGAAACAATCTATTTGGCGTTAAGCTAAAAAAACAATTTATACTATTTTTATTTGAATTTTAGCCTTTATGTTTTCTTTCTAATTCCGCTTGAAATTCTTCCATAACGGGTTTTACTGTACTTTCTGGAATATCTGAAATTTTTATATACATCAACCCGTCAATTGCATTGTTAAACATTGGGTCAACGTTAAACGCTACAACTTTTGCGTTTTGTTTAATGTATTTTTTAATTAAAACAGGCAATCGTAACGATCCTGGTTCAATTTCATCAATAATTTTATCAAATTTATTTAAGTCGGCTTCAGTTTCATTAAATACGAAATCTTTATCTGCGTCTTTTAATTTTACTTTAAACTCTTTTTTCGGTTTAATATATTGCGCCACATATGGATCGTAATAATTGGATTTCATAAATTCAATCATTAACGATTTCGAAAATTCTGAAAACTGATTACTAATACTCACACCACCAATTAAAAATTTATGTTCAGGATAATGTAAAGTCGTATGCACAATTCCTTTCCAAAGTAAAAACAAGGGCATCGGTTTTTGTTGGTATTGCGAAATAATAAAAGCCCTTCCCATTTCAATAGAATGGCTCATCATATCATTTAATTCGGGTTCAAATTTAAAAAGTTCGTTTAAATAGAAACCTTCTAAACCATATTTAGGAAATATTTTCGAGCCAAATCCCATTCTATATGCTCCGGCAATCATTTGAGCATCGTCATCCCATAAAAACATATGATGATAATACTGGTCATATTTGTCTAAATCAATGGCTTCATTCGTGCCTTCGCCTACTTCTCTAAAAGTAATTTCTCGTAAACGACCAATTTCGTGTAAAATATTTGGAATTTTTTCGGCAGTTACTAAAAATACTTTATAGTTTTTACTTTGCAATAATTGATAATCGCCTTCTTTTAAGTAGTTAATTTCCTCAATAATTTGTTCGTGATTGGCAGGTTTTACAATTTGTTTCGCTGCTTTCGGACTCGTAAATTTAGGAAACGTCAACTTAAAGTTTTCTTCTTCAAATGAATTAGAAAGCATATAGGTTTTCTTTCTTAAAAACTTTCCTAACTCTGGAATACTTTCGTGTTCATTTAGTTCATTAACCGAAATGGGTTTTCCTATTCGAACTTTTATTATACGATGTTTTTGAGTTAATAATTCGCTTGGTAATTTTGCCGTACGTAACGTATCATTTAATTTGGATAAACTATAAAATAACTTGCTGTTTTGTGCGTGAAAATAAATAGGAACAACTGGTACTTTTGCTTTTTTGATAATTTTTAAAGCGCCTTCTTCCCAAGGTTTATCTACTATTAATTTGCCGTCTTTGTAAGTGGAAACTTCTCCCGCAGGAAAAATCCCTAGAGGTTTACCATCGCTCAAATGACGTAAGGTTTCTTTTATTCCAATTACACTCGATTTAGCATCTTTATGATTTTCAAACGGATTAACCGGCATAATATACGGTTTCATCGGTTCAATTCTGTGTAATAAAAAATTGGCAATTATTTTGAAATTAGGTTCGCGTTCAAGCATTAATTTCAGTAATAAAATACCGTCAATTCCACCTAAAGGATGATTAGAAATGGTAATATAAGCGCCGTCTTTTGGTAAACGTTTTAAATCTTCTTCCGGAATTTCAAATTTAATTTGAAACTCATCTAAAATAGCATTCAAAAACTCTAAATCACTTAAATGCTTATTTCGATTATAAATTTTATTAAGTGTAGAAATTTTGAGAACTTTCATGAGCAACCACCCAGAAAAAGTCCCAACAAAACCATACTTATCCGTTTTTATCGCTTTCGCTACTTCTTTTGCAGTAACTAATCCCATTTATTTTTATTTAGAGCAAGTAACAAAGATAGCAATTCTATTCAAATTATTTATATCTTGTTTAAACAATTGCCAACAATTTAATAATTGGCGTTTTTTGATAATTTTTTTACAAATTCCTCATTTAATCCTACATTTTATTGAAAACTTTTTCTACTTTTGAGAATTGGATTTTAAATATATAACAGAAATAAATGCTTTTGTTATATATTTATAAGTTTTATAACATATAACGATTAAATTAGTTAATGAAGATTATCTCATATAATGTAAACGGAATTAGAGCAGCCATAACCAAAGGGTTTATAGAATGGTTACAAAGTGCTAACCCAGATGTAATTTGTTTACAAGAAATCAAAGCTACGGAAGATCAAATTCCAACAGATGAAATAACAGCTGCGGGTTATCCGTATCAATATTATTTTTCAGCCCAAAAAAAAGGGTATAGTGGTGTCGCCATTTTATGTAAAACGGAACCTAAAAATATTGTTTTTGGGACTGGCATTGAAAGTATGGATTTTGAAGGAAGAAATGTCCGTGTAGATTTTGAAAATCTTTCAGTAATGAGCATGTATTTACCATCTGGAACCAATAATGACAGACTTGGATATAAGTTTCAATATATGGATGAAATTCAGGATTATATCGTAAACTTGCGACAAGAAATTCCGCATTTAGTAGTTTGTGGCGATTATAATATTTGTCACGAAGCTATTGATATTCATAATCCAAAAGGAAACGAAAAAACATCTGGTTTTTTACCCGAAGAACGTGCTTGGTTAGACGGTTTTATGAAGACAGGAATGATTGATACGTTTCGTCATCTAAATAAAGAACCGCATAATTATAGTTGGTGGAGTTACAGAGCCAATGCCCGAAATAATAATAAAGGTTGGCGAATTGACTATTGTTTAGCTGCCGAACCTTTAAAAGATAAAATAAAAAGAGCACTAATTTTACCAGAAGCCAAGCATTCAGATCATTGTCCGGTTATGGTAGAAATAGGTTAGATAAATACTATACAACTAAATAAGAAAAAGAAACGTCTAAAGTAAATAATAATAACCGATTCGAACAGAATCAAATATATATAAAAAGATGATAAGAAAAATCACATTAGGACTTGCGATATTAAGTTTGAGTACATCTTGTGTTTCAAAAAAAATCTATCAAGATTTAGAAAACAAGTTTGCCGATTTAAAAAAAGAACGCAACGCGTTAGCAGATGAAAATGAAGGTTTAAAAACCAACAATTCCACTTTGCAAACCGACTTAAACAAATATAAATCGGAAGCAGAAAAATTAAAAGCGGAACGCGATAAATTGGCAGCTGATTACGCCGCTACTAAGAAAAGTTTAGACAATTTAAAATCGTCTTACGATGCTTTAGAAAAAGACAGTAACGAAGCGTTAGATGCGAATATCAAAAAAAATCGTGAATTGTTAGCCGAATTAGAAGCCAAACAAAAAGCAATGGCTGCTGAACAAGATAAATTAAATAAATTGAAAGCCGATTTATTAAAATCATCTACGCGTTTAGCAGAATTAGAAAAAATTATGGCCGACAAAGAAGCGGCTATGAAAAAACTGAAAGAAACCTTATCTAAATCGCTTAAAGCGTTTGAAGGAAAAGGTTTAACCGTTACTGAAAGAGATGGAAAAGTGTATGTTTCTATGGAAAATAAATTACTTTTCGAATCAGGAAGTTGGACTGTTGGATCAGAAGGTAAAAAAGCAGTGGATTTAGTTGGAAAAGTTTTAGGAGATAATCCTGATATTTCGGTACTTATTGAAGGACACACAGATAATGATAAAATTGTTGGTTCTATAGGTGGTGGTGTAGAAAATAACTGGGATTTATCTACCAAACGTGCAACAGCAATTGTAACCATTTTATCGGCTAATGCTAAAGTTAAAAAAGAAAATTTAACAGCAGCTGGTCGTGGTGAATTCGCGCCTTTATTGTCAAACGAAACAGTAGAAGGAAAAGCAAAAAATCGTAGAATCGAATTTATTTTAACACCAAAATTAGACGAATTGTCTAAGTTGTTAAACGAGTTGTAAGATTCAATTTAATACTAAAAGTTGCCTAAGAGGAAATTATTTTTTTAGGCAACTTTCTTATTTCATAAAATATGAACTCACTTCTTCCATTACTTCAGCAATTAGAAAATCATATTTCTAATTTTGAAAAAACAAATATGAAGGTTTCAAATAGTACTGTTGGCTGGCAAATAGACCATTGTTTGTTGGTTATAAATGGCATTATTGGGCAGATAGAAATTTCAGATCCATTGAAATATCAACCCAAATGGACCTTTCCTAAATTTATGGTTTTTACAACAGGTAAAATTCCAAGAGGTAAAGCTAAAGCGCCAAAAGTTGTTATTCCAACTCAGGTAGCTACTCAAGAGGAACTAATCTCGAAATTAGCAGCAGCTAAAAATAATGTTTTAAAACTGGATTCTTTTTCTGAAAATCAGTTTTTTAATCATCCTTATTTTAAGGATTTAAATGTAAAACAAACCAAAAAATTTTTAACGATTCACACCAAACATCATTTAAAAATAATACAGGATATATTGAAATAAATAAAATCTATATCACATTCAGTTTTCTGTTTTTAAAACTTTGTAACTTCGTCATTCAATAAATTTTTATAATGAAATTCACTACGCTACCAAATACCGAATTAAAAGTCAGCAAAGCTTGTTTAGGCACAATGACATTCGGAAATCAGAACACCGAAGCGGAATCCCATTTCCAATTAGATTATGCTGTAGAACGTGGTATTAATTTTATTGATACTGCGGAAATGTATCCCATTGGCGGAAACGAACATATTTTTGGAAGTACTGAACGTTTTATTGGAACTTGGTTAGCCAAAAACAAGCATAAAAGAGACGATTTAGTGATTGCCACTAAAATTGCAGGACCAAATAGAGGTATGGATTACATTCGTAAACCGCTCGATTTTTCTAAGAAAAGCATTACGGAAGCGGTAGAATTAAGCTTAAAAAATTTACAAACGGATTATATTGATTTGTATCAAACGCATTGGCCAGAGCGTATTATGAATATGTTTCAAAAAAGAGGTGTAGAAAAATTAGATACCCATTGGCAAGAAAATATTTTTGAAGTTTTAACTGTTTTTGATGGTTTAATTAAAGAAGGAAAAATAAAACATATTGGTATTTCAAATGAAAACCCTTGGGGCGTGATGAAGTTTTTAATGGAAAGCGAAAAGCACAGTTTACCTCGAATTGCCACCATTCAAAATCCATTTTCGTTATTAAATAGATTATACGAAGTAGGGTTGTCAGAAATTGGTATGCGAGAAAAAGTTGGTTTATTGGCGTATTCACCATTAGGTTTTGGATTTTTATCTGGTAAATATTTAAATGGAATTCCAGAAAATTCACGAATGAAATTGTTTCCAAATTTTGTACGTTATACAAACGAAAATTGTTTTAAAGCCACAAAATTATATCAAGATTTAGCACACAGTTTGGGCTTGACGATAACCGAAATGGCGATTGCCTTCGTCAACCACCAAGAATTTGTAACTTCAACCATAATTGGTGCTACCACAATTGACCAATTAGAAGAGAATATCAATGCTTTTGATGTGATGCTTACTGATTCCGTTTTTGAAGAAATCAATAAAATTCAGGAATTAATTCCAAATCCAGCGCCTTAAATTAAAAAACCCTTCGATAGTTTTACAGTTCCGAAGGGTTTTTTATAATTTCAATATTAGCTACCCAAACAATTGTTCTACTAAATCTTCAATTTTACTAACCAATCGCACATCAATTTTAAAATCTTTTGGATTTATTTTATTGTGTTTGGATACGAAAATGGTCGAAAAACCTAATTTTTCAGCTTCTTGTATGCGTTGTTCTACTTTATTTACGGGACGAATTTCGCCTGTTAAACCTACTTCGCCAGCAAAACAAAAATCTTTATCTATAGTAATGTCTTCATTGGAAGATAATATAGCCGCCACTACAGCCAAATCAATTGCCGGATCGTCCACATTGATACCTCCCGTAATGTTCAAAAACACGTCTTTAGCCCCTAAACGGAATCCTGCACGTTTTTCTAAAACAGCTAAAATCATATTTAATCTTTTCAGATTATAACCGGTTGTGCTACGTTGAGGTGTGCCATAAACGGCAGTAGAAACTAATGCTTGAATTTCTATCATTAACGGGCGCATACCTTCAATTGTAGTTGCAATTGCCGTACCTGATAGATAATTGTCTTTATTAGAAATTAATATTTCCGATGGATTACTAACTTCGCGTAAGCCGTTTCCTAACATTTCGTAAATTCCTAATTCGGCAGTAGAACCAAAACGGTTTTTCAAAGCTCGTAAAATTCTGTACACGTGATTTCGATCCCCTTCAAATTGCAAAACGGTGTCAACCATATGTTCTAAAATTTTCGGACCAGCAATAGTTCCGTCTTTGGTAATATGACCAATTAAAATGACAGGAACGTTGGTTTCTTTAGCGAATTTTATCAATTCGGCGGTACATTCTCTAATCTGAGAAATGCTTCCTGCAGAAGATTCAATATATTCGGTATGTAAAGTTTGAATTGAATCAATAATTACTACTTGAGGTTCAATTTCCTCAATTTGACGAAATATATTTTGTGTTTTGGTTTCGGTTAAAATAAAACAATTATCAGTTTGTCCCGTAATTCTTTCGGCACGCATTTTTATTTGTTTCTGACTTTCTTCTCCAGAAACATAAAGTGTTTTATAAGGTAGTTTTAACGAAATTTGAAGTAAAAGTGTGCTTTTTCCTATTCCTGGTTCGCCACCTAAAAGTGTAAGAGAGCCAGGAACCAATCCGCCACCTAAAACGCGGTTTAATTCGCCATCAGTGGTGTTCATTCGTACTTCTTCTGAAGTTGAAATTTCGTTAATTTTTAAAGATTTCGCTACTTTTTTTGCTTCAGAAGTAGTACTTCGCCAGGCTTGTTTTTCTTCTTTCTGAATAATTTCTTCTACAATTGTATTCCACTCCTTGCAAGACGTACATTGTCCAAGCCATTTAGAATAATTGGTGCCGCAACTTTGGCAAAAGAAGGAAGTTTTTAATTTAGCCATTTGTATTTTATTTTTCGAAATTATTCGTCTTTTTTAGGAGCTTCTGCAGGTGTTTCTGTTGGAGTTTCCACTGGTGCTGTTTCTTTAATTTCTTGTTTTGGTTCTTCTTTTCTTGATTTTAAGTCCTCTGCACGATTTAAGATGTAATTTTTAGTTAAATCACCAATTTCGGATTTTGAATAAGCACTTTGATATTCTTTAGCAGCTCGTTTATAGTCTCCAATTTTTTCAAAATACAATCCTCTATGGTAGGTTCCTAACATTGTTTTTGGGTATTGTTTGTCAGCATACGCCCCTAAATTTTCGAGTTCTGAGTAGGCCTTGTTTTTAATAATTGCGGCTTCAATAGCTTTAAAATCTGAATATCTAGGCTGAACTTTTAATCCGATTTTCTTCTCAATAGCATCATATTTATCAATTAAGTATTGGGTATATCCACTTTCTAATTTTAATATTTTTTCGTTGAATTCTAATTTTGAAATTGGTTGATAGCCATTGAAAATAAAGTAAAATGCACTTGGAATAGCTTCGGCAACTAAAGAATAATGAGAAGTGTTTTGAAAAACATCATATCGGTAGTTTACATTTGGGTTTTTAATTTCTTTTGCAACATCATCTAGTTTTTTTGTGTTTTCTTGAATTTCCTCTAAGTCGGCTTTTGACGTAGCTTGATAATAAAATACTGGTTTTTGTGTTTTTGCTAATCGTTCTGCAATTCGAACTTCCATTTCTGGCGCCATTTCTGGAGAAATAGATATGTAAGCATTAAATATCGGGTCGTCTTTATATAAATAAAAATTTAAAAATCCAGCGGTGGTATCGTGACCTGCAATAATTCTAAAAGGTAGGGTTCTGTATTTTTGTTGAATATAAGGTAATAATTCAAATCCTATAAATTCAAAAAATTTAGCGCCTGATTCTGCAGGTAATCCTTCTTCGCTATAATTACTATCATTAAAACGGGTTTCACCATAATTCTGATTTACCGCAACAATAATAATTTCAGGTAAATCGTCCCAATAGTTTCCATATTTTAAAATTCCTGAAAACGGATCAGCTAAATATTCGCCATCTAATAAAACTAAAATAGGATATTTTTTTTCGGGACTGTTTTCATATGAAGCCGGTAAAATAACTGAGAAGTTTCTTTCTTCGTTAAGCTTTTTAGATTGTATTTTGTCTTGCACTTTTTGTGAAAACAAGGCAACAGAAACCATTAAAAATAGTAGAGTGAATTTAATTTTCATAACTAATTGGTTTAATAAAGGTAGCAATATACTACTTATTTTTTATTATAAAGTGGTAAAAATGCGTAAGATAGCAAACCTAGAATAATGGTTAGTATGGTTTGTGAAGTCCAAGCCAGCCAACCAAATGCCGTTCCAATTTCATTTGATATACCGTATAACGAAAAAATCATGGCAATAGCTAACGGATAAGCACCCAGTCCGCCATTTGTGAATCCAACGGCAAGACTGCCAAAAATGAATCCCATAATTACGATGTCAAAACCAATATTTTCCGTTTCTGGTAAAGCGTAAATTGGAATATAAAACATGAGTAAATAGGAAAACCAAATTAAAAAAGAAAAGAAAATATATTTCCATTTATCTTTCATCATTACAATGCTTAGCATGCCTTCAATTAATCCTGAAAATTTATTTTTTATTTTTTTTATAATTTTCCATTCGGCATAAATCCAAATCAAAAGAAAAACGATTCCTAAGAATAGACCAATAATTCCGAATAAAATTATTTTTTCAAACGCAATTTTTTCTTTGATGAAGTTGTAAAGTTTTTCAAATTGAAGTACAAATGCTAAACCTACAAATAATAAAAATAGTATTAAATCTACAATTCTTTCTGCTACAATGGTTCCAAATCCTTTATCGAAAGGGACGTTTTCATATTTTTTTAATAAGGCAGCTCTGGTAATTTCGCCCGATCTAGGAATGGTTAAATTCATAAAATAAGAAACACAAACCGACATAAAGTCGTTTTTGAAATTTGTTTGGTATCCTAAATGTTGTAAGGAATATTTCCAACGATAGGCTCTTGCCCAATAACCAAAAAGTGAGATTATTAATGAAAGGAAAATATAAAAATAATTGGCTTTTTGAAAGCAAAATTTTATTTTATTTAATTCTTCAACGGACAATGTGGTATATTGGTAATATATAAGTCCGAAACCCAATAACAAGGGAATAAAAACAGAGGCAATTTTGCTAACTTTTGTTCTCAAAACTAGGTTAAAGAATTATCTTTTTCATTAGGAAAAACTAAGCAAGGTTTGAATGTTTTTGCTTCTTCAAAGTCAATAATTCCATATGCAATAATGATAATTATATCACCACGATGTACTTTTCGTGCAGCAGGTCCGTTTAAAGTGATTTCACCTGTATTTCTTGGTCCTTTAATGGCATACGTTTCTAAACGTTCCCCATTATTTACATTTACAATGGCCACTTTTTCACCTTCCACAATATTGGCTGCTTCAAGTAAAGCTTCGTCAATTGTAATACTTCCAATATAATTTAAATCGGCTCCAGTAACAGAAACTCTGTGTATCTTAGATTTTACTACTTGTATTTGCATGCGGCAAAGTTAATTAATTCAAGTAAATTTTATAATTTATTTTAACGAAATATTATCAATTAATCGAATATCTTCAATAAAAACCGCAATAAACCCTCTGTATTTTTTGTTTTTTGTTTTTCTTTTGCAAGATAAAAGTGTTTCTTCTTCGGCAATTTCAAAATATTCTAAAGTAAAATTTTTGTGTTTTTTAAATTCGCGTACTACAAATTCAGTAACTTCTTTGGCCGATTTTAGCATAAATTTATCTTTTGCTTCTAAAAGAATTTGGTAAATTAATTTAGATTCGTTCCGAGCATTATCTGAAAGTCTTTCGTTCCGGCTACTCATTGCTAAACCACTGGGTTCCCGGTAAATTTCACAAGGAATTACATTTACTGGAATTTTATGTTTTACAACTAATTTTTTCACGATTTGTAATTGCTGAAAATCTTTTTCGCCAAAATAAGCGTGAGTTGGTTCTACAATTTCAAATAATTTCTTCACAATCGTTCCTACTCCGTCAAAATGCCCTGGGCGATGTTTGCCTTCCATTTGATGTTCTAATCCGTCATAATCAAATGATCTGGAAATGGTATTGCCTTCATAAATATCTGTTACAGTTGGAGCATAAATAAGGATATTTTTGTTTAATTCTTGAACCAGTGCTATATCTTTTTCTAATGTTCTTGGATATTTTTTTAAATCTTCAGCGTTATTAAACTGTGTAGGGTTTACAAAAATACTTAACACGGTAATTTCATTTTCAGATATAGATTGTTCCAATAATGAAAGGTGACCTCTATGTAAAGCGCCCATTGTAGGCACAAAACCAATTTTTTTTGATTGATTTTGTGCTTTTTTTAATTCAATTTGAAGCGCATTTTGTGTTTGAAAAACAAGCATATTATAATATTATAAAGTGCAAACTTACTATTTTAGTAGTTAAGTCCATAAATTTTTATAATTTTGCATATTAAACAAAAACATAACATTTATTATATGAATGACAAGAGGATATTATATGTATCATCTGAAGTAGTGCCTTATTTAGCTGAAAACGAAGTATCACTACATTCTTATGAGTTGCCGAAAATGATAAATGAAGTAGGAGGGCAGATAAGAATTTTTATGCCAAGATACGGAAATATCAATGAACGCAGACATCAATTACATGAAGTAATTCGTCTTTCTGGGATGAATTTGGTAGTGAATGATATGGATATGCCTTTAATTATTAAAGTTGCTTCGATACCAAAAGAAAGAATTCAAGTTTATTTTATTGACAACGATGAATATTTTAAAAGAAAAGCTACTTTTTCAGATGAAGAAGGTGTATTGTATTCAGATAATGATGAAAGAGCTATTTTCTTTGCAAAAGGTGTTGTCGAAACCGTAAAAAAATTAAATTGGGTACCCGATATTATTCATGTTCACGGTTGGATGGCTTCTTTATTGCCTGTGTATTTAAAACATTATTATAAAGACGAAGGTATTTTTGGAGATACAAAAATTATTACCTCTGTATATGCATCAGATTTTGAAGGAACGCTTGATGCAGAATTGATCACTAAATTAGCATACGATAATTTACCTGAAGAGGCCATTTCTAAGTACAAAGAGCCTATTTTTACTAATTTAATGAAAGCTACAATTGATCATTCTGATGCAATTATTATGGCTTCAGAAAACTTGCCTGCAGATTTAACAAAATATATAGAAACTTCAAAAAAACCTTTTTTACCTTTCACCCCGAAAGAAACGTTTAAAGAAACGTATTTAGATTTTTTAAAAAATAAAGTTCAATAATTATAATGAAAAAGCATATAACCGTTTTATTTTTAGTTTTTTCAATGGTATTTATTTCTTGTGACCAAGATTTTAATACTATTGGATCAGATTTAGTGGGTGATGAACATTTTGATTTCAGTTCGCACGAAGCACAATTAAAAGCATACTCTGTAAAAACCAACGAAGTGCAAACCAATAATTTGCCAATAAATCCGTTAGGCATTTATAACAATCCATATTTTGGAGTTACTAAAGCAAATTTTGTTTCACAAGTATCATTAGCAACACAGCAGCCTAAATTTGGGACCAGTGTACAAATAGAAAATGTTACTTTATATGTGCCTTATTTTAGTAACGTAGAAACAACAAATGCAGATGGTTCAAAAGTATATTCTTTGCAGTCTATTTATGGAACAAACAAAGAAAGTAAAATGAAATTGAGCGTTTACGAAAATGGATATTATTTAAATGCATACAATCCAAGCGATAATTTTCAAACGCAACAACGTTATTTTTCTGACGGCTCTGCAAACGGAACTGTAATTAATTTTGAAAATCTAAAAAGAGGAAATGACGGCAGTGGTAATTCCGTACAAAACGGAACGCGCTTAAATGATAGTCCTAATGCAGCAGAAAACGACCAATTCTTTTTTAACAAAGCAGAAATTATAGTTTATAAAACAAAATTCAATACCACAACAGGTATTTTGGAATATGTAGATGCAAATGATGTAGTATTAGCCAATCAAAATGATGCTTCATTACGAGTAGTTAAGGAACGTTTAGCGCCGGGTATATATCTAACTTTAAATAAAGCTTTTTTTAAGAAAAGAATATTAGAAGCTGGAAGCGCAAACCTAATTAACAACAATGAATTCAAACAATATTTTAAAGGATTGTATTTTAAAATAGAACAACTTCCTGGAGAACAAGGCGCAATGGCCATGTTTAATTTTTCAAATGCTAAATTAAATGTAAATTATAGTTCTGTAGATGAAGGAGCAGTAGTAGGTTCAGCAGCCACATCAAAAAGTTTAGTGTTAAATTTTGGCGCAGGTTCCGGCTCAAATTCAGTTTCATTACAAGATTATTCGTATTCTGGAGCATACGATGCGGGATTGTCTGCTACAAATCAAGTAACAGGGCAGAACTCCAAATTATATTTAAAAGGAGGTAAAGGTTCCGTAGTATACATAGATGTTTTTGGAGATGCCGATGTATTAAAACCAGTTAATGGGCAATTAGTAGCTGGAGCGAATCAAATTCCTGATGAATTGGATCAATTGCGATTAAAAGGATGGTTAATCAATGAAGCGTATTTAGAGTTTTATATTGATAAAACAGCTATGGCAGGCGCAAATCAATTAGAGGCGGAAAGGTTATATTTATTTGATGCTACAAATCAAAAACCTATAGTGGATTATACCTTTGATGCTACAACAAATTCAAACATAAAATACAACAAACTAATTTTTGGTGGAATTATTGAACGCGATAATACCGCAGATAAAAAAGGAATTAAATACAAAATTAGAATCACAGATCACATTGATAATTTATTAAACAGTACGGATACTAATTTGAATAAAAACGTAAGATTAGGTCTTACTGTCACAGAAAATATTAATTTCATTAATAATTATTATTACAAATCGCCATTTGATGTAAACAATACACCAACTGTATCTACAGATGATATCGAATATTTTCCAGTAGCTTCAATTATGGAGCAACAAGGAGTGGTGCTTCATGGTACAAATCCAAGTGCTGCAGACGCATCAAAAAAATTGAAATTAGTTATACATTATACAAAACCAAATTAAACCCTTATATTTATGTGTGGAATCGTAGGTTATATTGGTCATAGAGACGCATATCCAATAATTATTAAAGGATTAAAAAGATTAGAATATCGTGGTTACGATAGTGCTGGTTTAGTTTTATATGACGGAAAAAATTTAAAACTTTGTAAAACTAAAGGGAAAGTTTCCGATTTAGAAGAAAAAGTTGCAAAAGAAATTACTACTGACGGACATATAGGTTTTGGACATACACGTTGGGCGACTCACGGAGTTCCGAATGATGTAAATTCACACCCTCATTTTTCAAATTCTGGGAAATTAGCTATTGTGCACAACGGAATCATTGAAAATTATGAATCGTTAAAAAAAGAATTAATTAAAAGAGGCTATGTTTTTCATTCTGATACGGATACAGAGGTATTAATTAATTTAATTGAAGACGTTCAGAAAACAGATAATTTAAAATTAGGTAAAGCTGTACAAGTAGCATTAAATCAAGTAGTCGGTGCCTATGCAATCGTAGTATTTGATGTAAATAAGCCAGACGAATTGGTTTGTGCTCGTTTAGGTTCTCCATTAGCAATTGGTATTGGTGAAGATGAATATTTTGTAGCTTCAGATGCTTCGCCTTTTATTGAATTTACTTCAAATGCTATTTATTTAGAAGACGAAGAAATGGCAATTATTCGTTTGAAGAAACCTATGAAAGTTCGTAAAATTAAAGACGATTCATTAGTAGATCCTTACGTTCAAGAATTGCAAATAAATTTAGAACAAATTGAAAAAGGCGGCTACGAACATTTCATGTTAAAAGAAATATACGAACAACCAAATGTAATTAAAGATACATACAGAGGAAGATTATTAGCAAACAAAGGCATCATTCAAATGTCGGGAGTGGAAGATAATTTAGAAAAATTTACCAATGCCAAGCGTATTTTAATTATTGCATGCGGAACCTCATGGCATGCCGGTTTGGTTGCCGAATATATAATTGAAGAATTTGCAAGAATACCAGTTGAGGTGGAATATGCTTCAGAATTTAGATATAGAAATCCGATTATAAATAAAGATGATGTGGTAATTGCTATTTCTCAATCAGGAGAAACGGCCGATACTTTAGCAGCAATTAAATTAGCCAAAGAAAACGGGGCTTTTGTTTTTGGAGTTTGTAACGTTGTAGGTTCTTCTATTTCAAGAGAAACTCACGCAGGAGCTTATACACATGCGGGTCCAGAAATTGGAGTAGCTTCTACAAAAGCATTTACTACTCAAATTACAATTCTTACCCTTTTAGCGCTGCGTTTAGCAAAAGCAAAAGGAACTATGAATCATTCGGATTACCAACGTTATTTGTTAGAATTAGAAATGATTCCTGAAAAAGTAAAAGAAGCATTGCAAACAAATGATGTGGCTTTTGAAATTGCTAAAATTTATAAAGATGTACCAAACGCTTTATATTTAGGTAGAGGATTTAATTTCCCTGTGGCTTTAGAAGGCGCTTTAAAATTAAAAGAAATATCATACATTCACGCAGAAGGCTATCCAGCTGCCGAAATGAAACACGGACCAATTGCTTTAATTGACGAACAAATGCCAGTGATAGTTATTGCTCCAAATAAAGGGCATTACGACAAAGTGGTAAGTAATATCCAAGAAATAAAATCAAGAAGTGGAAAAATTATTGCAGTTGTAACTAAAGGGGATACGCAAGTAAGGGCTTTAGCAGATCACGTGATTGAAATCCCAGAAACTTCGGAAGCATTAACACCGTTATTAACTACAATACCGTTGCAATTATTATCCTATTATATTGCAGTATTAAGAGGTTGTAATGTGGATCAGCCAAGAAATTTAGCAAAATCAGTTACAGTAGAATAAATAAAAAAGCGAAATAGTAATTATTTCGCTTTTTTATTAAAGTTTTTTGTTTCAATCTCAGAAACATCAGAATAAAATTTTATTAAAATACAATTATACTAACTGCTTATTTCTTTTTATTAATAATGGTTAAACCTCTATTTCATTGATATTGAGATTGCTTTGTATTAAAAAACTTGTTTTTTTGTTTGTAAGTCATTAAAAATCAATTACATTTGAAAACTATAAATCAAACAATCATGAAAAAACAATTACATTTAAGTTTTTTTGCATTATTTTTCGGAACACTTTTAACTTTTGCACAAACATCACCAGTTTGTGGAGGAACGTTTACTGATCCTGAAGGTGCAACTACAAATTATGCAGATAATAGTGATTATACAGTAACTATTTATCCAAATAATCCAGGAGATTTAGTTACAGTAAGTTTTACTTCTTTCGAAACAGAAGCCAATTACGACGGTCTTTATATTTATGATGGAAACTCTATCAATGCTCCACAAATTTCAAGCGCAAATCCAGCAGGAAATATTCCTGGAGGATTACCAGGTGCTTTCTGGGGAACTAATAGTCCTGGAACTATAACTTCTTCAAGTTCTGATGGTTCATTAACTTTCAGATTTAGAAGCGATAGCACTTATAATCTACCTGGTTGGATTGCTAATGTAGCTTGTGGTCCTGCGACGACTTGTTTACCGCCAACATCGATAATTACATCTACAGTAACTTCAAATACAGTTACATTAGCATGGACTGCAAATAGTTCTGCAACTCAATGGGAAGTAATTGTTCAGCCATCATCTATGGCTTCGCCAACTTCAACTTCGACAGGTGTTTTAACAACTACAAATCCTTTCACATCTTCAGGATTATTACCTGCAACATCCTATAAAGCATATGTAAGAACAATTTGCTCAGCTACAGGTTCTACTAATTGGACTTCATCCTCAATTTTTACCACACCAACATGTTCAGTTCCGACTTTAATTACTATAAATAGTTCTAGTTCAACAAGTGTAGAAGTGTCTTGGACTGCAAATAACGCAGCAACTCAATGGGAAGTAATTGTTCAACCATCATCTATGAATGCGCCAACAGCAACTTCAACAGGTGTTTTGACAAATACAAATTCCTATATAGCTTCAGGGTTAATATCTGGAACATCTTATAAAGCATTTGTAAGAAGAATTTGTTCTACAACAAGTTCAAGTAATTGGGCATTATCATCAATTTTTACAACATCTACATGTTCAGTTCCAACTTCAATTTCCACAAATGGCATAAGCCCAACTAGTGCAATACTAACATGGGCTGTTGGTTCAGCAACCCAATGGGAAGCACTTGTTTTATTGGCTAATGAAGCGGCACCAACAAGTACATCTGTAGGAATAATAGTAAATCAAAACACATATACCGCATCTGGATTAATAATAGGAATTGATTATAAATTTTATATAAGAAGAATTTGCGGTGTTGATTCTAAGAGCAACTGGTCAACAGGTTATGCTTTCACTCCCTATATATCTTTACCCCCATTAGTTACTAATACAACAACATATACAAACCAGCAATTAGTAACAAATGTTTTAGTAAATAATCCTTGTATCACAATTTCAAATGTAACTTCTAGCACGGGTACTAATTTTGGTTCAACTAACGGTATTGGATATTTTACAAACACTAACCCAACTTTTCCATTATCATCTGGAATTGTTCTTTCTACTGGTAATGTAAATAATGTACCTGGACCAAACACATCCATTTTAAGTGATGGTATAACTACTTGGACGGGTGATACACAGCTTGAAAATATAATTTTAGCGGCTACAGGAGCAGCTATGAATTCAAAAAATGCAACAAAACTTGAATTTGATTTTACAAGTTTGAATGCGTTTATGAGTTTTAATTTCTTATTTGCTTCTGATGAATATGGTACATATCAATGTGCTTATGCTGATGCCTTTGCTTTTTTACTAACTGATTTAGTGTCAGGGGTTACCACAAATTTAGCAATTGTACCAGGAACAACTGCGCCAATTTCAGTAGTTACTATAAGAGACGCATTGTATAATAGTAGTTGTACTTCCGTAAATCCTGACTTTTTTGACACTTATTTTTCTGGAGCTACTAATTATTCTTCAGCAACAAATTTTAATGGGCAAACTGCTGAAATGACCGCTTCATCTGCTATTATCCCTAATCATCCTTACCATATTAAATTAGTTGTGGCTGATAGAAGTGATACTGCTTTTGATTCTGCTGTATTTATTAAAGCAGGAAGTTTTACAACTGGTCCGCCTGAATGTACAGACAAAATAAATCTTATTGCTTTTGTTGATGCAAATAACAATGGAATTAAAGATAGTGGTGAAGTTAATTTTACTTATGGTTCATTTGTTTCACAACAGAATAATACAGGACCAATAAGTAATTTCTCTTCTCCTTTTGGAAAACATACTGTTTACTATTCAAATCCAATTAATACTTATGATTTTAGTTATTCATTAAACTCAGAATATGCACCTTATTATTCTTCTGGTACAACGAATTATAATGATGTAAGCATTGCATTAGGTAGTGGAACACAGACCTTATATTTTCCAATAACTCTTGTGTCTGTTTATAATGATCTGGCTGTTTCAATTGTTTCAGTGTCTCCACCAAGACCAGGGTTTAACTACACCAATAAAATTATTTATA
This sequence comes from Flavobacterium sp., assembly GCF_044360715.1. Taxonomy (GTDB): domain Bacteria; phylum Bacteroidota; class Bacteroidia; order Flavobacteriales; family Flavobacteriaceae; genus Flavobacterium. Next base: position 23,627 of record NZ_JBIKJY010000003.1, on the reverse strand, counting down.
GAAATTTAGGTGTAGCAACCACAAGTGGACAAGTTTCATTTACTAAAGACGCTAATGTTGCAATAACTTCTGTATCACAACCAGGAATTGTTAGTAACCCTACAGGATTTACCTATGATTTTGCAAATTTAACGCCATATGAAACTCGTTCTGTAAATGTTACTATGAGTGTTCCAGCAATACCTATTGTGAATATAAATAATATTTTGGCAAATAACGCTACAGTTTCTGCTCCATCTGGAGATATTAATTTAGCTAATAATTCTTTTTCAAATTCTCAAATTGTTGTTGCTTCATATGATCCAAATGATAAAATGGAATCGCATGGAAATGAAATTCAATTTAATCAATTCGCTGCTAGTGACTACCTTTACTACACTATTCGTTTCCAAAACGAAGGAACTGCAAATGCTATAAGTGTAAAGATTGAAGATTTACTAGATTCAAAATTAGATGAAACTAGCATACAAATGATTAGTGCAAGTCATGGTTACGTAATGGAAAGAATTAACAACCAAATCATTTGGAAGTTTGATTACATTAATTTACCTCCAGCGCTTTCAAATGAGGAAATGAGTAAGGGTTATGTGTTCTTTAAAATAAAATTAAAACCTGGTTTTGCAATTGGAGATATAATACCAAACACCGCAAATATTTATTTTGACACAAATCCTGCTATCGTTACCAATACGTTTAATACCCAGTTTGTTTCACTTTTAGGGAATTTAGTGTTTGAAACAAGTAATTTCTTATTGGTTCCAAATCCTGCTTCAAATTTTGTACATGTTTATTTACAAAATAATTCTGAAAGCATTAAAACAATTGTAATTTATGATATTTTAGGAAAAAAAGTTAAAGAAGTAAATGAAGTAAATTCAAAAGAAGTTCAAATAAATACTAGTGATTTATCGAAAGGGCTTTATTTGGTTGAAATCACCTCCGATAGCTTTATAAAACAAATTAAAAAATTAGTAATTAATTAATTTCAAACCCGATTCAAAAAACGAATCGGGTTTTTTTAAAAATTTATTTTGAGCAGAATCAATTTCAATTAAAGTCCTAATTAAAAATATAAAATCAAATACAGGAATAATACAAAAAAGCGAAATAATCAGTATTTCGCTTTTTTTTGAAAAAAAGTCAAAAAATATATTGCATAATTGCATCTAAAAAAACTATCTTTGCACTCTGAAAAAAGCATGTTTTTTTCAATAATAAATAGCTATTAAATAAATACATAAGCAATGTCTAAAGTTACAGGAAAAGTTGCACAAATTATTGGACCAGTTGTAGACGTAGTGTTTGACACTACTAACGGAGAACTTCCAAAAATTTATGATTCGTTAGAAATTACTAAAAAAGACGGTACTAAATTGGTTTTAGAGGTACAATCTCACATTGGAGAAAATACGGTACGTACTATTTCAATGGACTCTTCTGATGGTTTATCAAGAGGTACTGAAGTGGTTGGAACAGGAAATCCAATCAAAATGCCAATTGGACCAGATGTTTATGGTCGTTTATTCAACGTTATTGGTGATGCTATCGATGGTTTAGGTGAATTACCTAAAGACGGAGATAACGGAATGTCTATTCACCGTGCTGCACCAAGATTTGAAGATTTAGCTACTTCTTCTGAAGTTTTATTTACAGGTATTAAAGTAATCGACTTAATTGAGCCTTACGCAAAAGGAGGTAAAATTGGTTTATTCGGTGGTGCTGGAGTTGGTAAAACAGTATTAATTCAGGAGTTAATTAATAATATTGCAAAAGGTCACGGTGGACTTTCAGTATTCGCAGGAGTAGGTGAAAGAACGCGTGAAGGAAATGACTTACTTCGTGAGATGTTAGAGTCAGGAATTATAAAATATGGAGATGAATTTATGCACTCTATGGAAAATGGAGGATGGGATTTATCTAAAGTAGATATGCCAGGAATGAGAGAGTCAAAAGCTACTTTCGTTTTCGGACAAATGAATGAGCCACCTGGTGCTCGTGCTCGTGTAGCATTATCAGGATTATCTATTGCGGAATATTTTCGTGATGGAGCTGGAACTGGACAAGGTAAAGACGTACTTTTCTTCGTAGATAACATTTTCCGTTTTACTCAAGCTGGTTCTGAAGTATCTGCACTTTTAGGACGTATGCCTTCTGCGGTAGGTTACCAACCAACTTTAGCAACAGAGATGGGAGTAATGCAAGAGCGTATTACATCTACAAAAACAGGATCTATTACATCGGTACAAGCGGTTTACGTTCCTGCGGATGACTTAACTGACCCTGCGCCAGCAACAACGTTTGCTCACTTAGATGCTACAACTGTATTGTCTCGTAAAATTGCTGAGTTAGGTATTTATCCAGCGGTAGATCCATTAGATTCTACTTCTCGTATCTTAACTCCAGATGTATTAGGTGATGAGCACTATGATTGCGCACAAAGAGTAAAAGAAATTTTACAACGTTACAAACAATTACAAGATATTATTGCTATTTTAGGTATGGAAGAATTATCTGAAGAAGATAAATTAGTCGTATCTCGTGCTCGTAAAGTACAACGTTTCTTATCTCAACCTTTCCACGTAGCAGAACAGTTTACAGGGATTCCAGGTGTTTTAGTAGATATTAAAGATACTATCAAAGGATTTAATATGATTATGGACGGTGAATTAGATCGTTTACCAGAATCAGCATTTAACCTTAAAGGAAGTATCCAAGAAGCTATCGAAGCTGGAGAAAAAATGTTAGCAGAAGCCTAAATCAAGCGGAGCTTGATAAACTTCAAAAAATAAAATCACAAATCCCAATTTTGGAATTTGGAATTTTAAAATTTGGAATTTTAAACTTAAATTATGATTTTAGAAATAGTATCACCAGAAGCCACTTTATTTTCAGGAGAAGTAACATCCGTTTCTGTTCCAGGAATTAATGGCGAATTTCAAATGTTAAACAATCACGCGGCGGTAGTTTCCATTTTACAAAAAGGAAATGTAAAAATTAGTGCAGCAAGTTTTAATATTGATAAAAATAACGAAGCAAAATTTACAAAAGTAAATGAGCAAACATATTGGTTAGCGATTCAATCTGGTACTATAGAGATGAATAACAATAAAGTAATTGTTTTAGCAGACTAAAACGTTATTTATTAAAATAACAATCCCGATAAGTGTTTTCTTATCGGGATTTTTTTATTTTTACACTATGAAAATCCCAAACGCACTTCAGCAAAAATTAAACCTTCGTAAAGAAACAAATGCTTTACGAAAATTGCCTATGCCTATAAATGGAATCGATTTTTCATCCAACGATTATTTAGGTTTTGCCAAAAACGAAGAAATATTTGATACCACTCATAAATATTTAGTTGATAATAATATAAAAATTAACGGTGCAACAGGTTCCCGATTAATTTCTGGGAATCATAATTTGTATGACATTACTGAAAAATACATTGCAGCTTTTCATCAATCTGAAGCGGCTTTAATTTTTAATTCTGGTTACGATGCTAATGTTGGTTTTTTTAGCGCTGTGCCGCAAAGAAATGATGTTATTTTATATGACGAGTTATGTCACGCTTCCATTCGTGATGGTATTCAAATGAGTAACGCTAAATCTTATAAATTCCAACACAACGATTACGAAGATTTAGAATCGAAAATTGCCAAACTCCAAACTCCAAATTCCGAACTTCATACTATTTACATCGTTACAGAATCCGTTTTTTCTATGGATGGCGATTCGCCTAATATAGAAACATTAGTGCAACTTTCAGAAAAATTTAAGGCACTTTTAGTGGTTGATGAAGCGCACGCGTTGGGAGTATTTGGAGAAAAAGGCGAAGGCGTAATTCAATCGCAACAATTTCAAAATAAAGTATTTGCCAGAATTATGACGTTTGGAAAAGGTTTGGGTTGTCACGGTGCTGCTATTTTAGGAAATGCTGACTTAATTGAATATTTAGTCAATTTTGCCAGAAGTTTTATATACACAACTGGACTTTCGCCTCATTCTGTAGCTACAATTTTAGTAGCGTATCAAAATTTAAATCAGTCGGTTGAACTTCAAAAATTAAAAGAGAATATTACTTTTTTCAATCAGCAAAAGCAGCTTTTAGGGATAAAACCCTTGTTTGTTTATAGTAAATCAGCCATTCATTCAGCTATACTACCTGGAAATGATAAAGTAAAAAATATCGCAACTCAATTACAAGAAAAAGGATTTGAAGTAAAAGCGATTTTGTCGCCAACCGTTCCAGAAGGTCAAGAAAGACTTCGATTTTGTTTACATTCATATACTACAGAATTAGAAATGAAAAATGTCTTGACAGAATTGAATACTTTGGTCTTTAATTTATAAATTACTTATGGAAAATGCTAAGTTTTGTCAAATTGCTAATTATCAATATTCCTCTGAAGCGTATTTGTTCAAAGGAAAATTAGAATCCGAAGGGATTGAGGTTTTTCTGCAAAATGAAAACACAATTAATACAGATCCTTTGTTGAGCAATGCTTTAGGCGGTGTTAAATTATTTGTACAATCAGAAAATGCCATAAAAGCTAAAGAAATTTTAAATTCCATTCCAGAATATTCTCTTGATGATAAAGGCGAATTATTATATTGCCCGAGTTGTGGTTCTCAAAAAATCATAATGGTCACGACAATTAAAGATTTTAAATCTTTTTTTGCTTTCATTTATGCCTTACTTACTTTATCAATGCCGTTATTTTCGAAACAAAAATATAAGTGCGAAAGCTGTAACTTTGAATTTTAGTTTTTAGATACACAGATTTGACGGATTAAACGGATTTTTATGAATAAATTACTACATAAAAGTATAACAGAAAAAGTTTTAAAAGCTTATTATAATGTGTATAATTCATTAGGATATGGTTTTTTAGAACGTGTATATCAAAATGCAATGTATTTTGAATTGCTTGAACTCGGATTAAATGTAGAAGCTCAAAAACAAATTAAAGTTTTTTATAAGAATAGATTAGTTGGTGAATATTTTGCAGATTTAATAGTTGAAGAAAAAGTAATTGTTGAATTAAAATCAGCTCAATTATTAATGTCGGCTCATTCAAGTCAGCTTTATAATTATTTAAAATCTACAGAAATAGAAGTAGGTTTGCTTTTAAATTTTGGTGAAGAAGTAGAATTTGAAAGAATTATTTTAACTAACGATAAAAAACAAAATTTGAAATCCGTTTAATCTGTCAAATCTGTGTATCAAATTTTTAAATATAAAACACAAATCAAAAATATGAAATTATTTATAACTGGAATCGGAACCGATGTAGGCAAAACAATTGCTTCATCAATTATTGTAGAAGCTTTAGAAGCCGATTATTGGAAACCCATACAAGCGGGCGATTTAGATAATTCGGATACAAGTAAAGTAGAAAAATATGTATCAAATACAACTACAACTTTTCATAAAAACGCGTATGCTTTACAGACACCTGCAAGTCCGCATTATGCTGCTGAAATAGATGGAATTACAATTGATTTAAAACAAATTAAGGAGCCATCCTTCAACAAAGCTCAGAATTCAAAACATTTGGTAGTTGAAGGCGCAGGTGGAATTTTAGTCCCATTAAATAGCTCAGATTGTGTTATTGATTTAATTCAACCTGATTACAAAGTAATTGTGGTTTCTCGTCATTATTTAGGAAGTATCAATCACACCCTAATGACCATTGAAATTCTAAAATCTAGAAAGTTAAATGTAGCTGGAATTATTTTTTCTGGTGATGAAAATAAAGCTACAGAAAGCATTATTTTAGAAAAAACAAATGTCCCTATGATAGGAAGAATTGACAACGAACCGTATTTCGATCAAAATGTAATTAAATATTACGCGGATTTGTTTCGAGAAAATCTTCAAAAAATAGAATAGATTATAGAAATAGCCTTTATCTTTGCACTATAATTTTAGAATTTACGAGATTATATATTCTCTATTTTCTATTTTCTCTAAAACAATGACGCTTTCAGAAAAAGATAGTTTATATAACTGGCATCCGTATACACAACATAAAATAAATTCGCATTTTCCTGCCATAGTAAAAGGGAAAGACGAATTTTTATGGGATGAAAACGGGAAGCAATATATCGATGCTATTGCGTCTTGGTGGGTCAATCCGTTTGGGCATAGTAACACGTTTATTGCGGATGCTATTTACAAACAACTTACTACATTAGAACACGTTTTGTTTGGTGGTTTTACGCATAACGTTGTGGTAGAATTAGCTGAGAAATTAGTTGAAATTTTACCTTCTAATCAAAGAAAGTTCTTTTATTCTGATAATGGTTCTACAGCTGTGGAAGTGGCTATAAAAGCTGCATTTCAATATCATTATAATAAAGGAATAAAAAAAAATACCATCATTGCTTTTGAAGATGCTTTTCACGGAGATACTTTCGGAGCTATGGCAGTAAGTGGCATTGGCTTGTTTACAGAAGCGTTTCAAGAGGCATTAATTAATGTAGTTCGAATTCCAGTTCCTACAAAAGGCAATGAAGAAATTTCAAAATTAGCATTAGAAAAGGCAATTTCTGAAAATGAAGTCGCTGCTTTTATTTTCGAACCTTTGGTTTTAGGTGCTGCTGGAATGGTTATGTACGAAGCTGCTGAATTAGACAAGTTGATTTCAGTTTGTAAGAATAATGATGTTTTCACCATTGCAGATGAAGTAATGACAGGTTTTGGAAAAACAGGTAAATTATTTGCCTGTGATTATTTGAAAAATCAACCTGATATGATGTGTTTGAGTAAAGCGCTTACGGGTGGTACAATTCCAATGGCGATTACTACTTTTACACAAGACATTTTTAATGGTTTTATGACCGATAACGTGAATCAAGCATTATTACACGGACATACATTTACGGCAAATCCAACAGGTTGTGCAGCTGCATTAGCGAGTATTTCTTTATTAGAAAAGCCAGAAACATTTGAAAATATCAATAGGATTAACGCTTCGCATCTTGAGTTTGAAAAATATATTTCTAAGCATACTAAAGTAAAATCGACTCGTGTTTTAGGGGTTATTTTTGGTTTAGAAATTCAGGTTTCTGAAAAACAATCGTATTATAGTACTTTACGCAATGAATTTTATAATCATTTTATTGAGAAAGGTATTATTTTGCGACCAGTTGGTAATGTGATTTATATTTTACCATCTTACATTATTTCAGAAGAAAGTTTACATCAAATTTATACCACTATCGAACAAGCTTTAAACGAAATTCAATGCTAAAACAACCCGTTTATATACATTCAATTGCTTCTATATCTGCATTAGGAATTACATCTGCCGAAATTTGGGATAATTATTTGCATAAAAATTCGTTGTTTCAAAAGCTGACAGCCAATAAAAAAGAATATTGGGTTTCTAAATTTTCAGATAAAGAAATTATTTTTTTAAATACTATTATAAATTCAGATTCGAAATACAAACATTTAGATAAATCGGTAATAATGGCGATTTTGGTTGCCAGAAAATGCTTTGAAAACAGTAATTTTTCGAATAAAAATATTGGAATTAATTTTGGGTCTTCTCGTGGCGCTACCACATTATTTGAAAAGTATCATACCGATTTTATAACTAATGGCGTAGTTTCTACTTTTACATCACCAGCTACAACTTTAGGAAATATTTCTAGTTGGGTGTCGCACGATTTACAAACAGATGGTCCGGAAATATCGCATTCAATAACTTGCTCTACAGGTTTACACGCATTGTTAAACGGAATTGCTTGGTTGCAATCAGGAATGTGTAATCAGTTTTTAGTGGGGGCAAGTGAAGCACCTTTAACACCATTTACGTTAAGTCAAATGACGGCCTTAAAAGTGTATTCTAATGAAGATAATGCTTTAGCCAATAGATGTTTGGATTTTGAAAAAACTTCAAACACTATGGTTTTGGGTGAAGCGGCAGCTTGTTTATCGTTATCACTTAATTCAGAAAAAGCAATTGCAAAAATTACAGGAATTGGCTTTGCCACAGAAATTTTATCAAGTAGCACTTCTATTTCAACTGAAGCAGAATGTTTTCAAAAATCGATGAAAATGGCTATTGGAAGCTATGCTTTTGATGATATTGATGCTATCGTTATGCACGCACCAGGAACTATGCAAGGTGATAAAACGGAGTTTGAAGCCATAAAAAAAGTGTTTGGCAAAAAATTACCGTTATTAACTTCAAATAAATGGAAAGTAGGGCATACGTTTGCTACGTCAGGCTTATTGAGTATTGAATTGGCCATATTAATGCTTCAAAACCAACATTTTATTGAAACGCCTTTTTATAAAAATCAAAACACGACTAAGAAATTAAATAGAATATTGGTAAATGCCGTTGGATTTGGCGGAAATGCTGTTTCTGTTTTAATGGAGTTGTAACAAAATAAGTCCAAATGTAAATTTGGACTCTCTTATTTCTTATATTAAATTCAGTATCGAATCTGGGAAAATTCCTATCAGAATTAATAATACTGTAGCTACTATTCCAACTATATAATATTCTGAATGATTGGCGTATTCTTTACCATATGTAGGTTCTTTTGTATACATAGCAATTACTATTTTAAAATAGTAGTACACAGCTATCATTGAATTAATAATAGCAACAATTGCCAATCCAATAAAGCCACTTGAGATTATTTGATTTAGTAAGAAAAACTTAGCAAAAAACCCTGCTAAAATTGGAATTCCAGCCATTGATAATAAAGCAATGGTAATAATAAAAGCCATTAATGGATGTTTTTTACCTAAGCCATTAAAGTTGTCTATGAAATCATTATCTTCATTTTTAGTAACAAATAAAATTACTGAAAATGCTGCTAATCCAGCTATTGCATACGATGCTGCGTAAAATAATAAATTGTTTTCTGCGGCATTTATGTTTAATAAAGTTAAAAGCATAAATCCAGTATGTGAAATACCTGAATAAGCAATAACTCTTTTTATTTTTTTCTGACGAAGTGCCATTACGTTACCAAATAACATAGTTGCAATTACAACCACAACTATCACTTGTGTATAACTGTAAAGCATTTGGCTGTTTAATATTGTAATTAACTTAAAGAAGGAAGCCATAGCGGCAACTTTAGCTAACGTACTCATTATTGCCGTTACTTGAGTTGGAGCACCTTCATAAACATCTGGAGCCCAGAAATGCATTGGTGTAGCGGCTACTTTAAATAACATTCCAATTGTAATTAAAATCACCCCAATGTAAAACCAAAATTCTGTACTTGCAGAAATTGATGCTTCGTATAACGTTCCGATATCAAAAGTACCAGTTGCACCGTATAACATCGTAATTCCAAATAATAAAATACCTGAAGCAAAAGAACCCATTAAAAAGTATTTCATACCGGCTTCATTACTTTTTATGTTTAATCTATCACTTCCTGCTAATACATATAATCCAATAGATAATACTTCGATTCCTAAGAAAAACATAGCTAAATTGCTAAAACTTACCATTGCTACTGCGCCAGAAAGCATAAATATTTTTATCGAAATAAAATCTGATAATTTTGAACTGTTTTTGTAGCTCGGCGCACTCATTAAAATAAGCAAAGCCGTTAATAAAATAAATAAACTTGAAAATGCTTTTGCAAATTTATCTGAAATTATCATAGATTCGTAACCTGATATTTCAGGTAATTCTTCAATTAAGTTTACACCAAATAATGCCATTAAGGCGATTATTGATACAGGAATAATAATCTTTTTTAGATTCATTATTTCTGCTAATAAACAAAATATTCCGATTCCTATTATAGCAATTAATGTAGTCATTTTATGATGATTATTATTTAATTTGAGTTAAAATTGATTGTAAACTTGGCGTAATTAAATCGATAATTGGTTGTGGAAATAATCCGAAGAAAATTGTTAAACCTACAATTATTACTAATACAATGCTTTCTTGTTTTGTTATTCTTTGAAATGATTTTGTTTCTGATCCTAACATTACTTTTTGAAACATTCGTAACATATAAAATGCGCCTAAAATAATTGTTGTACCTGCAACTACAGCGTACCATATATTTACTTTAAATAAACTGTAAAGTAAATTAAATTCGCCAATAAAATTAAAAGTAGTTGGTAACGCAACAGAGGCTAACATTATAATCATAAACAACGATGCAAAATAGGTATCTTGAATTCTGATTCCGCCCATTTCTTTAATTTCGTATGTGTTGTATCGGTTATAAATTAATTCTACAACATAAAATAATCCAACAATTACAATTCCGTGAGAAAGCATTTGTAAAACTGCACCTTGAAATCCTTCAAAAGTTAAAGAATATAAACCAGCAGCAATTAAACCAACGTGTGATAAAGAGGAATACGCTAAAAATTTCTTAATGTCTTTTTGCTTTAATGTTACAATCGCACCATAAATAATTCCGGCAATTGATAATGCTACTATATATGGCACATGAGCCTTAGCTACTTCATCCGTTAATGGCAATTGCCATCTTAGTACACTATATAATCCCATTTTTAACATAATCCCAGACAATAACATCGTACCAACAGCAGGCGCTTTGCTATACGTATTTGCCTGCCAAGTATGAAAAGGAATCAATGGAATTTTAATAGCATATGCTAAAAAGAAAGCAACGAAAATATATGTTTTTTCTAAAGTTGTTAGTTGTAATGCATATAATTTATTGATATCAAAACTACCACCTTTTGTGTACAAATAAATGAATGCTAAAAGCATAAATAAGGATCCTGCAAACGTATAAATAAAGAATTTTAAAATGGCTTTTTTACGTTCTTCCAAATCGCCATTACCCCAATTTAAGGCGATAAAATAAATTGGAATTAATGCAATTTCCCAAAAGATGTAATATAAAATTCCATCAGATGCTAAAAATGTTCCTGCCATAGCAAATCCCATAAATAGCATTAATGCATAAATAGATCTTGAATTTTCAAATTTTGTAATAAATCCAGATAAGATAATTAAGGGTAATAATCCAGTGGTTAACAATAACATAACTAAAGATAAACCATCAACGTGTAAGGCGAAGTTTATGTTTAGTTGAGCAATCCAAGGTACATTTACATCTAAATTTTCACCTGCCTGATAAGTATTTAAACTTAATAGCGTTACTCCGAAAGCAGCAATACTTGAAACTAAAGCTATTTTAGGGGCGAACTTGTTTCCTGATAAATAGGTGACAATTGCGCCAACTAATAATACAATTAAAACGATACTACTATCCATTATTTTACATCTCGAATTATAAATACATAAACTAAAAACCCAACCATTCCGAAAATGAATGCAAATAAATACACCCCAATATTACCATTTTGAATTTTCTTCCCTTTAATAGATAATGCATATGTAGCACCACCTAAACCAATAACTGCTTTTGAAATAAATTTCTCCACATATTTTTTAGCAAAATTGGAAATCATATAGATTGGTTTCACAATTGTTGCCATATAAATTTCATCTAAATAATATTTGTTCGATAAAACTTTGTGTAATCCTTGAACTTCAGAATCTGCAACTGGAATTTCTTTTTTCTTAAGATATTTAGAATAAGCTATTGCAATTCCTAATAAGGCTCCAATAGTAGCCACTGCCATTAACGTATATTCTGTAGTTCCTAAAGTATGTGCTTCGTGTGATTTATGTGCGAATAACGGCGCTAAATAATGATTTAACCAACTATGTCCTGGTAAGCTAATGGCTCCACCGATTGCAGCCAATGTTGCCAAAATTACTAATGGAATAGTAATTAATGCAGGACTTTCGTGTAAATGATGTTTTTGTTCCTCAGTTCCTCTAAATTCGTTGAAGAAAGATAAATACATCAAACGGAACATATAAAAAGCAGTCATAATAGAAGCAATCGAACCAACAACCCATAATGGAATGTTACTGTGAAAAGCCGTCATTAAAATTTCGTCTTTAGACCAAAATCCAGAGAAGGGAAAAATACCTGAAATAGCTAAAGTTGATATCATCATTGTCCAAAAAGTAATTGGCATTACTTTTCTTAAACCACCCATATTTCTCATATCTTGTTCTCCGTGTAACGCGTGAATTACAGAACCTGAACCTAAGAATAAACAAGCTTTAAAGAAAGCGTGAGTAATTACGTGGAATACGGCTACTTCATAAGCGCCTAATCCTAATGCTAAAAACATTAAACCCAATTGGGATACTGTTGAATACGCTAAAACTTTTTTAATATCGTTTTGTACCAAACCAATTGATGCTGCTACTATAGCTGTAATAGCTCCAACGATTGCAATTACGTTTTGAATTTCTGGTGTTAAATCGAATAAGAAATTCATTCTGGTTATCATAAAAATACCAGCTGTTACCATCGTTGCTGCGTGAATTAATGCAGAAACAGGTGTTGGTCCAGCCATCGCATCTGGTAACCAAGTCGCTAAAGGTAATTGTGCTGATTTCCCACAAGCTCCAATAAATAAACATAAAGCTGCTATTGATAAAAGGCTAGGAGTGATTACATCTTTTCCTAATAAGGCTTTTATTTCTAAAAATTCTAAAGTTTGAAAATGGAATCCTAAGATAAATATTCCAATTAAGAAACCTAAATCTCCAATACGGTTCATAATAAATGCTTTTTTCGCAGCATCATTATAATCTTGGTTTTTATACCAAAATCCGATTAGTAAGTACGAACATAAACCAACGCCTTCCCAACCAATAAACATAATTAATAAGTTACTTCCAGCCACTAAAGCAATCATAAAGAATACAAACAAATTTAAATAGGAGAAAAATTTATGCATATTTTCATCTTCATGCATGTAGCTGATAGAATACAAATGAATTAATGCTCCAATTCCTGTTACGAACAATAACCATAAAACAGATAATTGATCGAATAAGAAAGAAAAATTTATTTTAATGTTTCCAATTGAAAACCAATCTGCCAAATGAAAAGTAAATGATTTCCCATTAGCATTAATTTGAGAGAATAAACAAATCGCACATAAAAAAGACACAACAATTGCTGTTGTTCCTAGTACACCAGAAATTGTTTTTCCTAATGATTTACCGAAGCATGTGTTGATTAAAAAACCAACTAACGGTGCAAATAATAAGAGTAATATTGTAGTATTCATTTAGAATTATCCTTTTAGATTTTTTAAATTATCGATGTCAATATTTCCAATATTTCTGAATACAGAAACTAATATGGCTAATCCTACAGCAACTTCAGCAGCGGCAACGGCCATAGTGAAAAATACAAAAACTTGCCCAGATGGATCTTCATGATACGAAGAAAAAGCAACTAAAAGTAAGTTGACAGCATTTAACATAATTTCAATAGACATAAACATGATTATGGCATTTCTTCTGTATAGAAGTCCAAACGCACCAATACAAAACAGCAATGCTGAAAGTGTAATGTAGTTTCCAATACCAACGTGTTCTAATATGTTCATAATTAAATTTTTTCTTCTTTTTTAGAAATTAAAACGGCACCAATCATAGATACAAGTAATAAAACAGATGCAAATTCGAATGGAACTTGATATTCGTTTAATAATACATTACCTAAAACTTTAATAGATTGGTAATCTATACCTGAATTTACATATTCTATATTTTCTGGTTGTGCTTTACGAAGCGCTGCAATTAAAACCAATCCTAAAATTCCAGCTGAAAAAACGGCTGCAAGTTTTGCATATAGTGGCTTTGAAGACTCGTCTTCTTTATCTAAATTCATGAGCATTAAGGTAAATAACAGTAATACCATAATAGCACCTGCATATACAATAATATGAACGATAGCTAAAAATTGCGCATTAAAAAGTAAGTAATGTCCTGCTAATGAAAAAAAGCATATTACTAAATAAATAGCACTATGAATCGCATTTTTGCTGAAAACAGTTAAAAATGCAGTTCCTAATGTTACTGCTGATAATATATAAAAAACGATTTCTAACATAATTAATTTACGGTATTAGTTTGCGTGTTTTTGATTGCCATTTCTAAAGGCATCACCAGTTTGTCTTTTCCGTAGATGAAATCTTCTCTTTCGTAACCAGAATTGACAATTTTTTTAGATTTTGTTAAGTAAATGGCTTCTTTAGGGCACGCTTCTTCACATAAACCACAGAAAATACAACGCAACATATTTATTTCATATATTTCGGCATATTTTTCTTCTCTATACAAATGCTTTTCTTCTACTTTTCTTTCTGCAGCTTTCATTGTGATGGCTTCTGCAGGACAAGATAAGGCACATAATCCGCAAGCGGTACATCTTTCTCTACCTTGGTCGTCGCGCATTAGCATATGTTGCAAACGAGCAATTGGACTCATTTCGCGCACTTCTTCTGGATATTTTATGGTCACTTTTCTTCTAAACAAATGTTTAAGAGTGGTCCATAAACCTTTCAGAATCGTCCAAACGTAAATACGTTCTAAGAATGTCATTTCCTTATTGGAAACTTCCATTTTTCTTCCTGATAATGATATTTGTTGTATTGACATTTTCTTATTAATTAAATAAAACCATTACTATTCCTGTAATAACAATATTTATCACAGCCAACGGTATTAATATTTTCCAACCTAAATGCATTAATTGATCGTATCGGAAACGTGGAATCGTCCATCTTACCCACATGTAGAAAAAGATGAAGAAACATATTTTTGCGAATAAAGTTAAAAATCCTAATAAGGCACCAATATTTATTCCCCAGTTTTCATTTACCCAAGCCATTCCTGGAAAATGGTAACCTCCTAAAAACACCACAGCTAAAATAGTTGATGAAATAAACATATTTGCATATTCAGCAAATAAATAGAATCCCATTTTCATAGAAGAATATTCGGTATGATAACCACCAATTAATTCTGATTCACATTCTGCTAAATCGAAGGGTGTTCTGTTGGTTTCTGCAAATGAACAAATTAAGAAAATTAAGAAAGCTAAAGGCTGATAGAAAATATTCCATCCGTCGTTGGCTTGCATTACAGTAATGTCTTTTAAAGATAAAGAACCCGACATCATTAAAATGGAAATCATTGCTAATCCCATCGCCACTTCATAAGAAATCATTTGAGAGGAAGCACGAACCGCAGACATTAACGAATATTTGTTGTTGGATGCCCAAGCACCAATCATAATTCCATAAACACCAATTGACAGCACACCAAAAACATACAAAATGGAGACATCAATATCCGTAGCTTGAAGGATAACATCTCTACCAAAAACATGAATTTTATCTCCCCAAGGAATAACTGCACTTGTAATTAATGCCGTACTCATTGCTATTGCAGGTCCTAAAATAAATAGAAATCTATTTGGTGTGTTTGGAAAAAATTCTTCTTTGGTAAATAATTTGGCACCATCGGCAAGCGGTTGTAATAATCCACCCCAACCTGCACGGTTTGGACCCACACGGTCTTGTAAAAAAGCAGCTACTTTACGTTCTGCCCAAGTGGAATACATAGCCATTAGCATTGTTAATGCAAAAACAACAACTATGATGACACTTTTTTCTATGATAAATGCACTATCCATTAGTTATTTGTATTTTTTAATGGAACACCTGACATACTAATTTTAGTACGATCTTCATCGCGGCCTAATAATATGTTTTTTTCTGTATCTATATTTACTTTTTCCAAAGTACGAGTATAATTGTTTTGGTTGATAACAGAATCTTTTGCAAATTTTTTCGGACCTTCAATTGTCCAATCTGACACTTCTTTTTTATCGAAACGACAGGTATTACATATAAATTCTGCTACTTCGCCATATTGGTCTTTTCTTCCAGTTACTCTTTGAATTTCGTTTCCGAACATCCAAACTGTAGTTTTTCCGCAACAAGTAGTACATTCTCTGTGCGCATTGAAAGGCTTGTTAAACCAAACTCTACTTTTGAAACGGAATGTTTTGTCTGTTAAAGCGCCAACAGGACAAACATCAATCATGTTACCAGAAAATTCATTATCAATCGCAGCAGAAACACAAGTTGAAATTTGTGCATGGTCTCCACGATTTAAAACACCGTGAACTCTTTTATCTGTTAATTGATCCGCTAAAGTCGTACAACGTTGACATAGAATACAACGGTTCATGTGTAATTGAATTTTATCGCCTATGTTTTCTGGTTCAAAAGTTCTTTTTTCTTCAATGAAACGTGTTTCTGATTTTCCGTGTTCGAAACTTAAATCTTGTAAATTACATTCTCCGGCTTGGTCACAGACTGGACAATCTAAAGGGTGGTTGATTAATAAAAATTCGGTTACAGATTTTCTTGCTTCTGTTACTCTATCTGAATTTTTACTATTCACTTCCATACCATCCATACATCCTGTAACACAAGATGCCATTAATTTTGGCATAGGTCTTGGATCAGCTTCGCTACCTTTTGCCACTTCTACTAAACAGCAACGACATTTTCCACCGCTTCCTTTTAATTTAGAATAATAACACATGGCTGGTGGCACTAAATCGCCTCCAATCATACGTGCAGCTTGCAGGATAGTTGTTCCTGGTTCTACTTCAACGCTTTGTCCGTCTATGGTTACTTTCATGTTATAATTGTTTGATTCTTAATAGAATCATATTTGAGTTTTTTATTAAACAGTTTGTTTTCCAATTAAATGACGAACTTTTTCAAAAGGTTCGTTCACGAAATGGTTTCTATCTTTAATTTTTTCTGGGAATCTTACGTGATATTCAAATTCTTCTCTGAAATGACGAATAGCTGCTGCTACTGGCCAAGAAGCTGCATCGCCTAATGGGCAAATGGTGTTTCCTTCAATTTTTGATTGAATGTTCCATAGTAAGTCGATGTCTTCTTCACGACCTTGACCATTTTCAATTCTCCATAATATTTTTTCTAACCAACCCGTTCCTTCACGACAAGGTGTACATTGTCCGCAACTTTCATGGTGATAGAATCGTGAAAAATTCCATGTATTTCTAACAATACAAGTAGTGTCATTATATACGATAAAACCTCCAGAACCTAACATTGAACCTGTTGCGAAACCTCCATCTGATAAGGATTCGTAGGTCATTAATCGGTCTGTTCCTGCGGCAGTTTTATATATTAAATGTGCGGGTAAAATCGGCACCGAAGAACCTCCAGGAACTAAAGCCTTTAAAGGTCTGTCATCAATCATACCACCACAGTATTCGTCTGAATTCATAAATTCTTCTACTGTAATTCCCATTTCAATTTCATATACACCTGGATTTTTAATATGTCCAGAAGCAGAAATTAATTTGGTCCCAGTAGATCGTTCTAAACCAATTTTTGCATATTCAGCACCAGAATTCATTACAATCCAAGGCACAGCAGCGATTGATTCTACATTATTTACCACAGTTGGGTTCGCCCATAATCCTGAAATTGCAGGAAATGGTGGTTTGATACGAGGATTACCTCTTTTGCCTTCTAAAGATTCGATTAAAGCTGTTTCTTCTCCACAAATATATGCTCCCGCACCAACGTGAACATATAAATCTAAATCGAAACCAGAACCTTTAATATTTTTACCTAACCAACCTGCAGCATAAGCTTCTTTGATAGCTTTTTCTAAAATTTTGTATACCCACATATATTCTCCTCTAATGTATATGTAAGAAAGATTCGCGCCAAGTGCAAAACTTGAAGTAATCATTCCTTCTATTAAAAGGTGAGGAATATATTCCATTAAGAAACGGTCTTTGAAAGTACCTGGTTCCGATTCGTCTGCATTGCAAACTAAATGACGTGGTTTTCCTGATTTTTTATCGATAAAACTCCATTTCATCCCTACTGGGAAACCAGCACCACCTCGACCACGAAGTCCTGAAGCTTTTACTTCTTCAGTAATATCGTCTGGTTGCATGGTTAACGCTTTTTCTACTGATTTATAACCGCCATTTTCACGGTAAACCTCATAGGTTTTAATTCCTGGAATATTTATTTTGTCTAATAATATTTTCTTTCCCATGATATTATTTATCGTGTAAAGTTATTTTTTCAGCTTTGCAATCTTCAATTAACGTATTAAAAGTATCTTTTGTAAGTTTTTCGTGATAAAAATCGCCTAATTGCAACATTGGAGCATATCCACAAGCGCCTAAACATTCTACACCAACTACTTGAAATAAACCGTCTGAAGTAATTTCTCCTTCTTTCACGCCAAGTTTTGAACAAGCGTAATCCATTAAATCTTCTACACCACGAGTAGCGCAACAAGATGTTCTGCAAAATTCGAACATATATTTAGCCACAGGTTTTGTGTTAAACATCGTATAGAAAGTTACTACTTCATACACTTCAATTGGAAGAATTTCTAAAATTTCAGCTACTTTTTGTTGTAATTCTACACTTAACCAATTGTCATGAGCATCTTGTACTTCATGTAAAACGGGTAGTAATGCCGATTTCTTTTTATCTGCAGGATAATGACTGATTAGTTCGTTAATACGAGTCATTAACGCTTCAGTTATGTGTATCTCTTGTTTGATATTTGATATTTCCATTTTTCTTTTTTGTATATTGTATAATGTAAATTGTATTTTGTTTACACTATACTTTTTTCATTATACATTTTTTTCAATATACATTATACAATATTAAGCGTCTAATTCGCCAGCAATTACATTTAAACTTGATAAGATTACAATAGCATCAGACAACATTGCTCCTTTAATCATTTCAGGGTAAGCTTGATAATATATAAAACTTGGTCTTCTGAAATGTAATCTGTATGGTGTTCTACTTCCGTCTGTAATTAAATAAAAACCTAACTCACCATTACCACCTTCAACAGGCTGGTATACTTCTGCAACTGGAACAGGTACTTCACCCATTACAATTTTAAAGTGATAAATTAAGGCTTCCATATTATGGTATACGTCTTCTTTTGGAGGAAGGTAATAATCTGGAACATCCGCGTGGAATACATTTCCTTCGGGCATTTTTTCTAAAGCCTGACGGATAATGCTTAAACTCTCCCAAACTTCGGCGTTTCTTACGCAAAATCTGTCGTACGTATCACCTGATTTTCCAACAGGAACTTTAAATTCAAAATCTTCATATGAAGAATACGGTTGCGCGACACGAACATCGTAATCAACGCCAGCGGCTCTTAAATTCGGACCTGTAAATCCGTAATCCATTGCCATTTCTGGAGTTATTGCTCCAACGTTTACCGTTCTGTCAATAAAGATTCTATTTCTTGTAAATAAATCTTCAAATTCTTTCCAAGCTACTGGGAAATCTTTTAAAAAGGTTTCTAATAATTCAAAAGCTCTTGGCGACCAATCTCTTTCAAAACCACCAATTCTTCCCATATTTGTAGTTAAACGTGCGCCACAAATTTCTTCGTAAATTTCATATACTTTTTCACGGAATTGAAATACATAAAGGAATCCGGTATATGCACCTGTATCTACACCTAAAATGGAGTTGCAAATTAAATGGTCTGTAATACGCGCTAATTCCATTACAATGACACGTAAATATTGTGCACGTTTTGGAACTTCGATATTTAATAATTTTTCTAAAGTCATCCACCAAGCCATATTGTTAATTGGCGATGAACAATAATTCATTCGGTCTGTAAGTGGTGTAATTTGATAAAACGGACGATTTTCAGCAATTTTTTCAAATGCTCTATGGATATAACCAATTGTTGGTTCTGCGTCTAAAATTCGTTCACCATCCATTAATAGGATGTTTTGAAAAATTCCGTGAGTGGCAGGGTGAGTAGGTCCTAAGTTTAAGATAGCTAATTCGCTTCCGTCTTCATTATGACGCTCCTCAATGTATTTATAATATCTATGATCTGCAGGTAATGCTACTGTTCCCATCTTAAATTGATAAATTATTAATGGTTCTACCAAAGAAACGGTCGTCTTTGTCTGTTCTTCCTGAATCTTCCATTGGAAATTCTTTTCTCATTGGGAAAGAAGTCATTTCATCCATATTCAAAATTCGAACTAAATTTGGATGACCTTCAAAAATAATTCCATAGAAATCAAATGTTTCGCGTTCCATCCAATTGGCACAATTAAATAATGAAACAACCGATTTAACTTCAGGTTTTGATCCGTTTAAAAATGTTTTTACTCGTATTCTTTTGTTTTCGTACCAATTATGTAAATGATATACCACACAAAATTGCTCGTTTACATCGCTATCTGGATAATGCACACCACAAAGATCGGTTAGAAAATTAAAGTTTAAAGAAGGTTCTTCTTTTAAGAATTTTATTACGTTGTATACAACATCTACATCGGCTTCCAAAACAAACATATCGTATTCTGTTCTAAAATACTTTACGTGGTCTCCAAAAGTTTCTTGAAGTTTACTTTGTATATCTACTGATTCTAAAGCCATTATTATTCTATATTATAGGAAGCTAACAATTCTTTATATTCTGCAGAATGTCTTCTTCTTTGAGATTCACTTTTTACTAATTCTTGTAGTTGCATTACGCCATCTACTATTTGTTCTGGACGTGGAGGACAACCCGGTACATAAACGTCTACAGGAATTACTTTATCAATACCTTGTAAAACAGAATAGGTGTCAAAAATACCACCTGATGATGCACAAGCTCCAACAGCAATAACCCAACGAGGTTCTGACATTTGTTCGTAAACTTGACGTAAAATTGGCGCCATTTTTTTAGAAATAGTTCCCATTACAAGAAGCATATCTGCCTGACGAGGAGAAAAACTCACACGTTCCGATCCAAAACGAGCCAAATCATAATGAGATGCCATTGTTGCCATAAATTCGATACCACAGCATGAAGTAGCAAATGGTAATGGCCATAATGAATTGGCACGAGCCAAACCAACAACTTGGTCTAATTTCGTTGCGAAGAAACCTTCACCTGCATGTCCTTCTGGAGCATCAACCATATTTACTTTATTCTTTTCCATACATTTTAATTTGTTATTCCCAAACTAATGCTTTCTTCTTAATTACATAGAAGAAACCGATTAGTAATAAAGTCATAAAAACAATCATCTTAATTAGTCCCTCAGTGCCTAATTCTTTAAAATTTACAGCCCAAGGGTACATGAAAATTACTTCCACGTCAAACAAAACGAATAAAATAGCGACTAAGAAATATTTTACAGAAAATGGAATACGTGCGTTTCCAACAGATTCAATTCCACATTCGAAACTTTTATCTTTGTTTGCAGATGATCTTTTTGGGCCTAATAAACTTGAGCCAAAAATTGTTAAAGCAACAAACCCTACAGCAAGAAGTACTTGCATTAGAATAGGTATAAAATCTATTTGAGAATTTTGCATTTTAATGTTTTTTTTAAAATAGCCACAAAATTAATTTGTATTGCGGTATTATCAAAATTTAAACCACATTAAGAATGCCAATTTTATTAAAATGATTACATTTATAATCATTCTAAATAAGAAAATAAAGCATAAAAAAACGCTCCGTTATCGGGAGCGTTTTTAGAGGGTAATAAATTAATCGTTTAATATTACAACGTTTGTTGCTACAATTCCTTTTCTTCCTTCTTCTTCTTCATAACTAACACGGTCTCCTTCGTTTAAGTTTTCAACCTTGATTCCTGTAGCGTGAACAAAAATGTCCTTACCTGTATCTTCGTTAGTGATGAAACCAAAACCTTTAGTTTCATTGAAGAATTTTACTGTTCCTGTTTGCATTATATGCGTATTTAATTATTAATAATGAGCAAATATATACATTTATTTTACACAAGCAAGAAAATTGTGTTTTTATTTTGCAATATTTAATTTTATGTGTAATTCTTCCAATTGTTTTTCGTCAATTAATGAAGGTGCGTCAATCATCACATCTCTTCCAGAATTATTTTTCGGGAAGGCAATAAAATCTCTAATAGTTTCTTGACCGCCAAGTATAGCTACTAATCTGTCTAATCCAAAGGCCAATCCGCCGTGTGGTGGTGCACCAAATTGAAAGGCATTCATTAGAAATCCAAATTGATTTTCCGCTTCTTCTTTAGTAAATCCTAATAATTCAAACATTCGTTCTTGTAAATTTCTATCGTGTATACGAATAGAACCTCCACCAATTTCGTTTCCGTTTAAAACCATATCATACGCATTGGCTCTAATTTTACCAGGTTCGGTTGTAATTAAATGCATATCTTCTGGTTTTGGAGAAGTAAATGGGTGGTGCATCGCGTGGTATCTTTCGCTGTCTTCATCCCATTCTAATAATGGGAAATCTAATACCCAAAGTGGTGCAAATTCATCTGGATTTCTTAATCCTAAACGAGTCGCTAATTCCATACGTAAAGCAGAAAGTTGGGTTCTTGTTTTGTCGGTATTTCCACATAAAACAAAAATCATATCTCCTGGTTTCGCTCCAGTAATGTCTGCCCATTTTTTTAAATCATCTTGATCAAAAAACTTATCTACAGATGATTTTAAACTTCCGTCTAATTCATATTTACAATAAATCATTCCGGTTGCACCAATTTGAGGACGTTTTACCCAGTCAATTAACGCGTCGATTTCTTTTCTGGTGTAAGCTGCACAACCTGGTGCTGCGATACCCACTACAAATTCTGCGGCATTAAATACAGGAAAATCTTTATGTTTGGTTACTTCGTTTAACTCGCCAAATTCCATTCCAAAACGAATATCTGGTTTGTCATTTCCATACGTTTTCATAGCATAATCGTAGGTAATACGAGGGAATTTATCTATTTCAACGCCTTTTACTTCTTTAAGTAAATGGCGTGTTAATCCTTCAAATTGATTTAAAATATCTTCTTGTTCTACGAAGGCCATTTCGCAGTCAATTTGTGTAAATTCAGGTTGTCTATCTGCTCGTAAATCTTCATCACGAAAGCATTTTACAATTTGAAAATACTTATCCATTCCACCTACCATTA
This sequence comes from Flavobacterium sp., assembly GCF_044360715.1. Lineage (GTDB taxonomy): Bacteria > Bacteroidota > Bacteroidia > Flavobacteriales > Flavobacteriaceae > Flavobacterium. Next base: position 719 of record NZ_JBIKJY010000003.1, on the reverse strand, counting down.
ACAATTGTTTGAAAGTTTGTGGCGATTGTGGAAGTGCATAAAATTGTCCTTCATTCATTCTACTTGGCACTACGAAATCACGAGCACCTTCTGGAGTAGATTTTATTAAATAGGGTGTTTCAACTTCGCAAAAGCCTTCATTCGATAAATAATTTCGTACTTCTTGCGCTACTTTATGACGGAATAATAAACTGTTTTTTACAGGATTTCTACGAATATCTAAATAACGGTATTTCATTCGGATATCTTCACCGCCGTCCGTTTCATCTTCAATTGTAAATGGTGGTGTTAACGATTCATTCAAGATTGTCATTTCAGAAACTAAAATTTCAATGTCACCTGTTGGAATATTTTTATTTTTAGATTCTCTTTCAATTACAGTTCCTTTTACTTGAACCACAAATTCACGACCTAAAGATTTTGCAGCTTCAAAAATGGCTTTATTCGTTCTGGTTTCGTCTAAAATTAATTGCGTAATTCCATATCGATCACGCAAATCAATCCAAATCATAAAACCTTTATCACGTGTTTTTTGAACCCAACCCGCTAAGGTAACTTCTTGATTAATATGTGTAGCATTAAGTTCACCACAATTATGACTTCTATACATTGTTATTTGTTTTTTGCAAAAGTATAATAATTTTAAATTTTATTTTAGTTTAACAATTAATAATCTTAACAAATTTTTGTATTTTATTTTTTTTATTCTGTTATATTTA
>NZ_JBIKJY010000016.1:0-51897 GCF_044360715.1 Flavobacterium sp. | reverse complement strand
AAATACCACATTTTATATGCTACATATCGCGCTTTTGGAAATATATAAATTGTATCAAGATCATTGGAACTAATAGGTAAGCCATAAAGTTTTTTACCAATTTCTTTAGCTTTTAGAATATCATTAAAATAAAAATAACGAAACAAAACTGCATTCGCAAAAATATAATCTTGCAAATAATTAGTATCATTTGGATTTGTTAATTCTAAATAATGTTGAAAACTATCTGTATAGCCTTGAATTCGATGAAAAGGATCGTATAAAGATTCTAAAAGAATATTTCTTACAAAATCATGCTGCCCATATTTTTTAACAAAAGTTGAAAACGATGTGGTTTTTTGAAAAGATATAAAAGTCCGAAGTCCAACATATTCTTTTGTTTTATAATTTTCGTTTGACACACTATCAAAAACATCAATTAAAGTGTTAAATTTCGCATGATTTACAAAATCAGTAATAATTGTATCGAAGGTCTTATTTAAGAAATTAGCATCAGTAAATAAATGCACGCTATCACAATAATTCACAAAATTGTCCCAAGAAACATATCCGCAGAATTGAGCCAATATATTTAAAGTATTTTTATACGGCTTGTGTTTGCCATTTGGACTAAGAAAAAAACGATATAAAGTAGATTCCGATAAGTATCCTTTTTTCTCACTAGCAATAATCTGACTTAATAATTTACACTCGTTTTTATTAGTGATATAAATGCCTGTTTTGTTAAATATTTTATCTAGCAAAATCTTATCGTAATACATATTTCTATTTTTTTATAAAACTATAAAATATAAATGAAAGCTACAGTTCAAGTTAGTTCAAGTTTAAGCGTTTATTTCAAACTAAATTCTTTAGCTAATGAAAGAAATAATTTAAATCCTGTTTTTTTAACATGAAGTTTTATATTTTTCAGGGCATTACGATTTATTTCAATTGCTTTTTCTGAAAAACTAATTTTTAATTTGGTATAATAATAAAGCAAAGATAAGTAATCATAATAGCCTATTTCAACTAATTCCAATTGCACTAACTCTAAATTTCGTTTGGCTCTAGAATAGGATTTTGCATGCCAGTTACTATTTGACAAACCAATTAAATAAATAGCACTTGTTGTAGTAGATGACCATACATCCGACTCAAAAAGTTCTTCGTAATACGTATCTAATATCAATTTTAAAAACTCATATTCATTTTTAATTAGTAATGCAGGAATTATTTCTTCTAAGAAAAAACTCACTCGGATTGTAGTACATTCCTTTAAAATATCGTTTTTTAATGTTTTACTAACGCTTTTTGATTTCAAAATACAATATCCGTAATACCTTCCTTTTAATACAGAATAGAAATCAGAAAATCCTATAGGCTTAAAAATTTCTATATCTTGATAATCAGTATTTTCAGAATAAAAACGTTTATAAAACTTCATTAAAGACACGAAAAATATATCAGAATCATTTGCCGCATTTCTTTCAATAATCTTAAGGATCTTATAATATCTTGAATTTAAATTGGTGTAATCTATATACAAAAGCGGAATATTATTTCTAAACGTATCGTAATGAATTAATGATTCATAAATGGGCAAAGCCTTTTTTTCTGGAATATTAGACAGACTCAATGAAATAGTTGTAGAAAATTTATGAAACTGCGTACCTGTTATGTGTTTAAAATCGACATGCTTAAAAATAACATCTAGTATTTCTAAATTATTTTTCTCAACATGAAATGATAAAAAATAAGCCAAATAAACAATGTTTTTTTCGTCTAATAAACCAATGTTTATTTTATTTATTTCCTCTGTTCCTATTTTACTTTGGCGTTGCATGCGTAACAAAGTTTGCTGAAAATACCATTCGCTATAATTAGCTTGATTATTTTTATAACTAGAAAAAGATGAAAAACCAAGATACAACGATAAGGTATTTAAGGTAGTCACAGAAGGTACTGTTTTATCTAAAAATCCAAATAACCTTCTAAGCGTATTAAAGCCAATAGAATTATCAATATTCGTATCTATTTCTTCTTTCAAAAACTTAACATCTCGAAGTGAAGTGACCGTAATATTTGACTTTTTTTGAACATCAATCAGTAATTGAGAATAATCGTTATACATACATGGGCATAATTTGGGCTAAATATAATAATTATTAATTTAAATTTGAAGTATTAATGTTTATAAAATAAAATAATGGCAAATTTAAAATTAGATGAATTAATTGTGAGATCAGCTTGGGCCTGTGGAAATGCAACACAACCTATGACTGAAAATGAAAAAAACATTGTTAGATCCATTCGTAAATTTTTCAAAATGGATAATGATCGATTTAACAATTCTTATAATACTTTTACAACTTTAGGCGGTCATTTATCGCAACTAAATGATAAAGATCCAATAACAAAAATTATTAGCTGATTTTCTGCATGTGCTGTTGCTTGGAAAGAAAATGAAGGATTAAAAGAAAGTAACATAGGTGACGATGAAGCTGAGTTTATTTCAAAAATAACCGATTCATTGAATATACCTTTCTTTATTAAATTAAATATTAGGGATGATGTTGCTAACCTAGCGTACGATTTGATAAATGAAATTAGCGTACCAGAATTTTTAAATGATGAAGACTTGCTCGATCTTATTGAAATGGAAAAAGAAGATGGAGAAATATATGAAAGAAGTGTTAAGCCCTTACTTAAAGCTTTTTTTAATTCTTTAGAAAAAAATAATCTGTATGATACTTGGGAAGAAAATTATTTAGCACTTATCAAGTATAAATCTGAGCTACAAGACATGTTTGGTAAAATGGATTTAAAAGAATTTGACACAAGATATAAAGAATTAAAGTCAATAATTTTTAATCTTAATAAAGAAAAGAATGTTAAAGAAAAACAAATAGCTAAGGAACTTGCAGATAAGGAGAAACAAATTGCAAAAGAAAAAGCAGATAAAGAAAAGCAATTAGCAAAGGAAAAAGCGGAATTGGAAAAAAATAAAACCCATGAATATTCTGTTTCAAACGGAATTCATTATTGTAAATATTGTGGAGGTGGTGAAACATGGAGAAAATTTGATTGTCAAAGAGAATTAGGCCACAAATATACTTTACGAAGAGTTCAAAATAAAATTGGATTTGATTATTCATTTAAACCAGTTTGCAACAATTGTGGAGACATTAGACATTATTGTCAACCTGATAATGACTATAAATTTAAATGCAAATAAAATAAATTCGTTTAATACTATTTAATATGGGACATTATTATTTAAACACTCAAATTACGGAATTATGGAATAAATATAATTTAATATTTGATGATTACCATAAGGAAATAATGAAACGTGTACCAAGTTATTTATCCGTTCCAGAAACAAAAGACAAAATTTTATTTATTGGTTTGAATCCAGCCTTTCAAAAGAGAGAAGAAACTCATGAAAAATTCATTAATTATTCCTTTAATTCTGATATTGAAAATGAAGAAATAAAATATTTTACAAAAATTAATACTGATTCTAAAGATCCTTCAAACGATTTTTATTATGGAAAATATTTTAACACACTTCATAATTTTTCAAAGAAACTTGGTGAGGATGGATTTGAACATTGTGATTTGTTCCTGATGAGAGAAACTGACTCAAAAGCTGTAAAGAGAATGGTTGAGAACAATGATGGTGATTTAAATGAATTTGGTTTAGAACAATTAAATATTTTAAAATCTCATATAGCCAATTTGAATCCAAAAGTTATTATTATACCAAATGCTATGGCAGCAGAATATTATAGACAAATCATTCTTCAAAATTCAAAAACAGATAGCGAAAAGGGAATTTATTATTCAGAAATAAACAATAAAAAAATACCTACAATTTTATGTGGCTCATGGCAATATGGAAGATTAGATAAATATACCGAAGCCATTTTAATTAGACATATTAAATCCGCAATCAATTAATCATGTATTACAATTCATATAAATAAAAAGAAGAATTGGTCTTTTTGTAAAAAAATCAAGAATGAAAAATTTAATTTACCTGACATTATTTTCACTAGTATTGGTTTCCTGTGATTCTAACGAAAGAAATATAAAGAAAACCTTTAACAGATTAAACTCAGGTGAAACTTCTGCGGCTTCAAAATATATTTGGCCTAAAGACCATAAAAACCTATTTACGTTTGAACAACGATTTTTAAGCGAAAATGAATTGCTGTCTTTTGATATTCAAACAATTGAAAAATTAAATGATGAAAGCTACAAAGTATCTCTGAATTGTAGTAATAGCAATGAAGAATTATTAAATTATTTTACAAAAAAAGGCAACTTGGTATCAGGTACTAAGATTGTAGATACTCTTTTTATTAAAAAAGCGAATGGTAAAGAATATGTAACATTTGATTGGGATTTGAATGAAAAAACTATTTCAAACAATATAAAATTATCTACTATTTTAACTAAAAAACTAAACTTAAGAGCTGGTCCAGGAAGAAAGTATGATGTAATAAGTCAACTTGAAAAAGGTGACGAATTGTTAATGGATGACAATTACGAAAACTCCAATTGGAGAAAAGGAATCTATTTTGAAAAAAATAGTAGTATAAAAGAAGTGTACTTTTCTTCTCAATTAACTGATAGTAATGAAATTAGTTTTTTTACTTTAAATTGGGCAGATAGTATGGGAATTGTAGTTATATCTATTTTGGGATTACTAGTTCTTTTTGTTGTTTATCCTTTGTTATTTTCGGCACTCTTCAGAGCAGGTGGAGAAGGCGCTGGTACATTTGCATTAATTTTGTTTGTGGTCTTATTAGTTGCCGTTTATTTTACCTATCAAATTATTGAAACGGCATTTTTTGAACTTTTTATTATAAACTTACCCTTTTAAAAATAAATTTATAAATATGTTGTTTGTTTTTTCAATTTAGAGTTGAATTTTTATTTTAATTTTTATTTTTACGAAAAGACGAGGTGCTGTAAACCCATTTAGGTTCAAACTATAAAACAAAAAAAAAGACTTCAAGCATTCTTGAAGTCTTTTAACAAAACTATGCTGAAAAAATCTAACATAAATGTTTCTATTTTTATTATAAAATTGGGGAGATTTTATAATATGCAATTTGGGTGCAAAAACATTTGTCAAATATAAATATATTAAATGAAACTTTTTTGTAGAATGATTCCTACAAAATCGCGTAGACTTTTTAATCAAAAACACTATAATTTTCGTATATTTGAGTAACTAAATACTTCAAAATATGTTAAATCAAATATACGAAACGTGTGAATTCATCAAAGCAAAAACAAATTTCACACCAGAATACGGAGTGGTTTTAGGCTCTGGTTTAGGGGGTTTTGCCGAAGATATTGCTATTGAATTCTCCATACCTTATTCGGAGATACCAAATTTTCCAACCTCAACTGTTGCTGGCCATAAAGGTGCTTTACTTTTTGGAACTATTGGAACTAAGAAAGTAATCGCAATGCAAGGCCGTTTTCATTATTACGAAGGACATACGATGAAAGAAGTTACATTTCCAATTCGGGTAATGAAATATTTGGGAGTTTCTAAATTAATTGTTTCTAATGCTTCCGGAGGCGTAAATTCAAAATTTAAAGTAGGCTCAATTGTTTTAATTACAAATCATATTAATATGATGCCTGAACATCCTTTACAAGGAATAAACGATGAACGATTAGGACCAAGATTTGTAAATATGAGTGAGCCATACAGCCATCACATGATTGCAAAAGTTAAGGAAATTGCTAATGCAAAAAACATACAAGTAGAAGAAGGTGTATACGTTGCACTACAAGGTCCAACGTATGAAACACTTTCCGAATATAAAATGATAAAAAATATTGGTGGCGATTGTGTAGGTATGAGTACCGTTCCTGAAGTAATAGTTGCACGACATATGGATTTGGAAACGTTTGGAATTTCTGTTATTACCGATATGGGAAATGAAGAAAATATGGAAAGCGTATCACATGAAGAAGTACTAAAAGCTGCCAAAAATGCCGAACCTCAAATTAGAACGTTAATTAAAGAATTAATTTGTTCTTACACCTAATTGGATTTCTAAATCTATTTTTATTTCAAATTAACATTACTTTCTTCGTATGATATTTATCATAAATATTTAGCGTGAATACCCATAATTTTGTGATAAATTCATAAAGTTATGTCGTCATTGATACAAAAATATAATGTGCCTGGTCCCAGATATACCAGTTATCCAACAGTTCCATTTTGGGAAGAAGAAGCGTTTTTAGAAAAAAAATGGATTCAAAATCTAACAGAAACGTTTAAAATTTCTAATCAAAAAGAAGGAATAAGTCTATATATTCATTTGCCTTTTTGTGAAAGTTTATGCACTTTTTGTGGTTGTAACAAACGAATTACGAAACGTCACGAAGTAGAATTGCCTTATATTCAAGCCGTAATAAAAGAATGGCGCTTGTATTGCAATTTATTTTCAAGAAAGCCGAATATAAAAGAAATTCATTTGGGAGGCGGAACGCCAACTTTTTTTTCTACAGAAAATTTAACTTTATTACTTGAAGGCATATTTGAAACAGCAAACAAAGCAGAAAGCTATATTTTTAGTTTTGAAGGACATCCCAATAATACTACAAAAGAACATTTGCAAACATTATATAATTTAGGATTACGAAGAGTAAGTTTTGGCGTACAAGATTATAGCCCAAAAGTTCAAGCAGCAATTCATAGAGTGCAATCTTTTCATAATGTATCAAAAGTAACTTTGTTAGCGAAAGAAATTGGCTATACTTCTATAGGTCACGATTTAATTTACGGATTACCTTTTCAAACAATTCAGGATATTGAAGACACAATATTAAAAACAAAATCGCTTTTACCTGATAGAATTTCATTTTATAGTTATGCGCACGTGCCTTGGTTAAAAGGAAACGGGCAACGTGGATTTCAAGATGAAGACATTCCGCAAAATGATACGAAAAGACAATTATATGAGTTAGGTAAGAAAATGTTACTTGAAATGGGTTACGTTGAAATCGGCATGGATCATTTTACTCTGCCTACAGACGAAATGTATTTGGCATTTAAAAGCAAAACACTACATCGAAATTTTATGGGATACACCGCTTCGAAAACGGGACTAATGATTGGTTTAGGTGTGTCATCTATTAGTGATAGTTGGAATAGTTTTGCACAAAATGAAAAATCGTTAGAAACGTATTATCAAAAAATTAATGGCAATAATTTACCTGTATTTAGAGGACATCATTTAACTTCCGAAGATGTAGTAATTCGTCAGCATATATTAAACTTAATGTGCCATTTTGAAACCAATTGGGAAGATGAATCTACTTATTTTACAGAAATTTATGACGTATTGGATTCTTTATACGAAATGCAATTAGATGGATTGCTTTATATTGAGAACAAAAAACTAATTGTTACCGATTTAGGAAAAGCATTTGTAAGAAATATTTGTATGGCTTTCGATTTAAGATTAAAAAGAACGGTGCCACAAACAGAATTATTTTCAATGACGGTTTAAAAATTAATGGCAATTCACTTCTGACTGAATATGCAAATTCATAGAACTTGGAGAAAAATAAGGAATATTTAATCCAAAACCTCTTACAATAAATAATATTCCCATGAAAATCATAAGAACAGGAATTGCTTTTTGAAATTTAGCGTAAAAAGTAAACGAATTACTTTTAAAAAAATTTACAACAACAGCCATTAGTGGAATGGTACCTAATCCGAATAAAATCATATACAAACTTCCTAAGAAAACATGATTCATAGCCATTGCGCCAAATAATGCCACATACACCATTCCACAAGGTAAATACCCATTAAAGAGTCCAATTAAAAATAACGATTTAAACGTTTTGTTTTTAAATTGTGAACCCAATTGAGATTTTACTTTACTGATAATACTATAAATAGGCTTAGAAAAATTATATGCTGCAAATTTTTTCTCTGGAACAATGGCAACAATAATCATAAAAATTCCAACAACTATAGAAAGCTGTTGTTGAAATCCTGCAAAGAAAAAACCAGAACCTAAAACACCAAATAGCAAACCTAAAGAAGCATAAGCCACTACTCTACCCAGTTGATAAGTAGCAATTTGGATCCATTTTTTAAATGAATTATTTTGATCTATTGGGAGCATCATAGCAATTGGCCCACACATACCTACGCAGTGCAAACTACTTATAAACCCAAATATTAGCGCAGAATAAAGCATTTTTTTTATAATTCAAATCGTAAATTAAAAATAAATCGTCTCCTTATTTAAATAAGCAACCTCATCTACTTTCCAATTTATAGATATTTCCCAAAGACCGCCAATCAATTTATGATTAGGTATGAGCATTATTGGACTTGATAAAGAAATTTTCATTTCAAAATCCAACTTTTGATTTGACGGTCTGTATAGGGAAATAGTTCCTTTTATTTTTTTATAATCTATATCTGTAGGAAAATAAATTTGTATCCCTTCAGAAGTTTTTGCTACTTTTAATTTAGTTTTTAAAGCATTTGAAAGATTTTGGCTTTCAATATCGCTTTGTACTTTCCCTTCCTGCTTGTAATAATCACTAGCAACTAACTCATTATCGTATTTTGAATTTGATTGTACCAAAAACACAAAAAACAATATAAAAGTCATAAAACTTCCAAAACCAATAATTACTCCTGTTCCCCAATTAAATTTCATATTTGTTGTTGTTTTAATTAAATGTTCTTGGACCTAAAAAATTTGTAGTAATTGTTTCAATTAATTTATTTCCTTGATGTACTTCTATATTAATCTTTGTATTATCTGATTCTAATATTACCAATGGAATTTCAACAAATAATGTTCCTGTTGCAGCATCTGCTTTTTCAACATGTAAAATTGAATTTCCTACTAACTTAAGGGTACCCTGTTTTGGATGAATTAACTTAAATGTTATGTTTTTTAAATTGTCATTTGTTTTATTAATAATTCTATAGGTATATACATTACTGATGTTTTTCCCTTTTTCTTCATACAACTGACCGGATAATCTTAATATTTTAGTATCTACTTCTGTTCGCAATAAAATCATTGAAATCATAACTGTAGTTAAAATTACTAAAACGGCAATATACCCTTTCATTCTGGTGGTTAATTTAAACGTTTCCTTTTTAGTAATTTCTACTTCACTTGCGTAACGTATTAATCCTATTGGTAAGTTGACTTTCTCCATCATCAAATCGCACTCATCCATACAAGCGGTACAGTTGGTACATTCTAATTGTGTTCCGTGACGAATATCAATTCCTGTTGGACAAACATTTACACATTGATGACAATCAATACAATCACCAATTTTTTGTTCTTTTCGGTCTTCATTTTTCTTAAATTTAGCTCTTCCATTTTCACTTTCACCACGAACATAATCGTAAGCTACAACAATGGATTTGTTGTCTAAAAGAACACCCTGCAACCTTCCGTACGGACAAGCTATAATACAAACTTGTTCTCTAAACCAAGTAAAAACAAAATAGAAAATTCCTGTAAAAATGGATAACACAATTAAGGTTTTTACATTACTTAGCGGCCCTTCAACAATCATTGCTTCAAGTGTATCACTTCCAACTAAATATGCTAAAAACACATTGGCAATACCAAAGGAAATAATTAAAAACACAAACCATTTTAATACACGTTTTCTGATTTTTTCTGCGTTCCATTCTTGACTTTCTAATTTTATTTGAGCACCTCTATCGCCATCTATCCAATATTCAATTCGTCTGAAAACCATTTCCATAAAAATAGTTTGCGGACAAAACCAACCACAAAATATACGACCAAAAGCTACAGTAAATAAGGTTAACCCAACCACTCCGGTAATCATTAAAATCACCACCAAATAAAAATCTTGTGGCCAAAATGGCATTCCAAAAATATTGAATCTACGATCCAATACATTAAACAATAAGAACTGATTGCCATTTATTTTAATAAAAGGGCTAGAAAGTAAAAATGCCAATAATGCATAACTTACTAATTTTCTTCTTTCGTAATATTTTCCTTGAGGTTTTTTTGGAAAAATAAATTTTCTTTTTCCTTTTTCGTTTATAGTTCCAATGGAATCACGGAAACTATCGTCTTCAATATTTGACATCTTTTGTTATATTTTGCATTACTGCTGTAACAAATATGGGTATACAATAAAGCATACCCAAATTGTTAGTATTTATTTTTTTGCAATCGTATCTACCACCTCAACTTTTGCAGTTGCAGCAGCACCTTCTTCTTTCCATACTTCCCCTTCAGGTGCTTTTCCTCCAGCAGGTTTTGTGCCTTGAAGAGACAATACATAACTAGCCACTTTTTGTATTTCGGTTGGTTTTAAACTTTCTTTCCAGGCTACCATTCCTTTTCCTGGTCGACCACCTTCGGTAATAGTTTTAAATAAATTTTTAATTCCACCACCTAAAATCCAACTTGTATCTGTTAAATTAGGACCAATTGCCCCACCTCCATCAGCTTTATGACAAAGCACACAATTGGTTGTGAAAATGGCTTTTCCTTCTGCAAGAGCAGCTGGCTCAGTAAGTAATGTTACTTTATCAACATTCATTAAATCTGGAGCTGTTTTATTATATTCTTCTACTTGTTTCTCCGCTAAAGTGTTATCCATTACATATTCTTGGTCTTGCGTATAATCTCCAACTATATGAAAACGAACTAAATACACCAAAGCAAACACAATTGTAGCATAAAACAATCCCGTAAACCACGGTGGTAAACCATTATCTAGTTCTTTAATTCCATCATAATCATGATCTAATTGAATGTCTTTTTCATCTTCAATTGGTTTTAAAGCCGAAATTTTAAACAACCATTTTTTATAAAACTCAGATTGTGTAAATGGTTTTGCTTTTTCAATATCAAATTGCGCTTTTGCTTCATCTGTAAGCAATTGGTAAGAAACATTGTCTACTGCATTTAATATTACTTCAATGACAATAAAAATGAATATCAATAACAAATGCATTAATGGCACTATTGGATATTTTACAAAAGCTGGACGGTCTCCAGAATCAATAAAATATTCTGATAAGGCAAAAACAATTAGGTAAAAAAACGGAAACCTAATGTATACTGGAATATATTTTCTCATAATCTTGTTGTTTTATTTCTCGTTAAAAGGTAATTCACTCATAATTTTCACTTGCTCTTTACTATACGATAAAGCATATATTAAGTAAGAAATAAATATGGTAAAGAAAATTACTAATGATATTATAGGATAAATCTCTACTCCATTAATACCTTCCATGTTGTGTTTTACAAATTTTAACATATCCTTATTTTTTTACTTTAATATCCGTTCCTAAACGTTGCAAGTATGCAATTAAGGCTACAATTTCTCTATCTTTCATTTGTACGAAAGGTTCGCCTGTAAGTTTTGCTTTTTCTTTACTAGCTGCATATGATTTAGAGAAATTTGGATCTGTTTCTAAACCTTTTTCAATTTCTACAGCTTGTTTTTCAATACTTATAAATGCATTAGCAATTTCGGCATCTGTATAAGGTACACCTAACGTTTTCATAACACTCATTTTTTTCTGAATGTCGTCATGTTTCATTTTCTTATTATCAAACATCCATTTATAAGCTGGCATTATAGAACCTGTTGTTGTAGCTTGTGGATTCCACATATGGCTAAAGTGCCAACTATGAGGATATTTACCACCTACTCGCATTAAATCTGGACCAGTTCTTTTTGAACCCCATAAAAATGGATGATCATATACATATTCTCCAGATTTAGAATATTCACCATAACGTTTTACTTCACTTCTAAATGGGCGAACCAGTTGTGAGTGACAATTATTACAACCTTCTCTGATATATAAATCTCTACCTTCTAATTCCAATGGAGTATAAGGTTTAACGCTTGTTATCGTTGCGATATTTGATTTCACAATTAACATAGGGACAATTTGAATTAATCCACCTATAGAAACTGCCAAAACTGTTAAAATGGTAAATTGAACTGGTTTACGTTCTAACCAAGCGTGTAATTTTTCATTTCTCAATCGACTTGATGCGATTACTGGTAGCGCAACTGCTTCTGCTTCTTCATCTGTAACTGCAGAACCTGCTTTTACTGTTTTAATTACATTATATACTCCAACTAAAACACCTGTTAAGTATAACACACCACCTACTGCACGCATAGCGTACATTGGCATAATCTCCACTACAGTATCCATAAATTGGCCATATACTAATGTGCCGTCTTCATTAAATTGTTTCCACATTAATGATTGTACAAAACCAGCCACATACATAGGTAAAGCATATAAAATGATACCTAATGTTCCAATCCAAAAATGAAAATTGGCTAATTTTTCTGAATATAATTTTGTTTTAGTAATTCTTGGTATAATCCAATAAATCATACCAAATGTCATGAAACCATTCCAAGCTAATGCGCCAACGTGAACGTGTGCGACAATCCAGTCCGTAAAGTGAGCAATCGCATTTACGTTTTTAAGTGATAACATAGGTCCTTCAAAAGTGGCCATTCCATAACCGGTTACCCCAACTACGAAGAATTTTAAAACGGCATCTGTTCTTACTTTATCCCAAGCACCTCTTAAAGTTAGTAATCCATTAATCATACCTCCCCAAGATGGAGCAATCAGCATAATTGAAAATACTACTCCTAAATTTTGCGCCCAATCTGGTAATGTAGAATACAATAAATGGTGCGGACCTGCCCAAATGTATAAGAAAATTAACGACCAAAAGTGGATAATTGACAATCTATATGAATATACTGGTCTGTTAGCCGCTTTAGGTAAATAATAATACATTAATCCTAAAAACGGTGTAGTTAAGAAAAATGCTACTGCATTATGACCATACCACCATTGCACCAGAGCATCTTGAACACCTGCATAAACAGAATAACTTTTTGTTAAAGAAACAGGTATTGCAATACTGTTTACAATATGTAACAAAGCAACGGCAACAAAAGTGGCGATGTAAAACCAAATCGCTACATAAATATGGCGCTCTCTTCGCTTAATAATAGTTCCAATCATATTAATACCAAACGCTACCCAAACTAAGGCAATTGCTATATCAAATGGCCATTCTAATTCGGCATATTCTTTTGATGTAGTAATTCCCATTGGTAACGTTATAGCAGCACCTAAAATAATAAGTTGCCAACCCCAAAAGTTAACCTGACTTAAAAAGTCGCTATACATTCTGGCTTTTAGCAAACGTTGTAAAGAGTAATATACTCCTGCAAAAACGGCATTACCAACAAACGCAAAAATTACTGCATTGGTATGTAAAGGTCTTAATCTACCATAACTTAACCACGGAATACCGTCTGTTAAATTTGGAAAAAGATAAAATAAAGCCACAAGTAGTCCTACTGACATTCCGACTACTCCAAAAAGTAGCGATGCATAAATAAAATTACGAACGATTTTATTATCATAACGAAATTGTTGCATTTCCATAATTAATGTTTATTTAGTTTTAGTTTTTTTTAATTCATCGTCAAAAAGCATACGAACCGATGGCGTGTAATCATCATCAAACTGACCGTTTTTTACGGCTAATATGAATGTGATTAAAAACACAATGGCTATTAAGATGCTAATGGTTATAAGAAAATATATGATACTCATACCTCTATAAGTTTTAAACAAATTTAGATTAGCGAGATGTAACTAAATATGATATTTATCATATATTGAATTTATTTTTATTTACGAATTACGATTTGATTTTTTTACCGTAAAATTTACTCAATATGGTTACAAAGCTCACAATCGTAATAGCGCTCATAGGCATAATAATGGCCGCAAACAAAGGAGATAATTTACCTGTTAAAGCAAAAGCTAATCCTACTGAGTTATATAGTAACGAAAGACCAAAACTCATATAAATGGTTTTCATTGCGTTTTTAGAATACTGAATATAATAAAACAAATTTTGAAATTGCGAAGCATCCATGATACCATCACAAGCGGGAGAAAAGACGTTTACATTTTCTGAAAGCGCTATTCCAATATTACTTTGTGCTAAAGCACCAGCATCATTTAACCCATCTCCTACCATCATTACATTTTTACCTTCGATTTGAAGTTTTTGAATGTAATCTAATTTTTGCTCTGGTTTTTGATGGAATACCAATGTAGTATTTTGAGGTAAAACAGATTTTAAATAGTCCTTTTCGCCATCATTATCACCCGATAAAATGACAGTTTTGAAGTTATTTTTATCCAACTGATTGAACAATGTATTTAACCCTTCTCTATATTGATGGTTGAAGGCAAAATACCCTTTATATTGAGATCCAATTTCAATATGTACTTTAGTATTTTTATCTTTTTCAATTTCTAATTTTAAATTCATTAAGTGAAGAGAACCTATTTTATATATACTATTTTCAACTTCAGCCAACATTCCTTTACCCACAATTTCTTCATAATTAGTAAGTTCAGCTAATTGAGATTGCGGTAAAAATTCGTATAATTTTCGACTTAAAGGATGATTTGAATTTCTGACAATACTTTTAATTTTGGCAAATTCTACTTGCGATAATGTTTCACCCACATATTCAATATTCGATTTTAAAGATGAGGTAATCGTTCCTGTTTTATCAAAAACAATCGTATCTACTTTTGCCATTTGTTCAATAACTTGAGCGTTTTTTAAATACAATTTATGATTTCCCATAATTCGTAACACATTACCTAAGGTAAAAGGTGCGGTTAAAGCCAAAGCACACGGACACGCTACAATTAGCACTGCAGTGAAAACATTAAACGCTAAATACGCATTTATAAACAGCCAAAAAATTAAGGATCCAAAAGCTAACAAAAGTAAAGCTGGTGTGAAATACTGACTTACTTTGTCTGTAATCGATTTGTGTTTCTGTTCTATTTTTTTTTGAAAGACATCATTACTCCACAATTGCGTTAAATAGCTTTGCGAAACGGAAAACAACACTTCCATTTCAATTATACCGCCCATTTGTTTGCCGCCTGCAAAAACTTTATCGCCCGATTTTTTTTCAATTGGAATGGCTTCACCAGTAACAAAACTATAATCTAAAGCTGTTTTTGGTGAAATTAATATTCCATCAACTGGAATTAATTCTTGATTTCTGATAATTAATCTATCACCTTTTTCTACATCATAAATTTGGCAAGGTTCCTCTTCTCCATTTTGATTAATTTTCGTAACAGCAATTGGAAAATAAGATTTAAAATCGCGTTCAAATGATAAAAAATCATATGTTTTTTGTTGAAATAATTTTCCTAACAACATAAAGAAAACCAATCCTGTTAAACTATCAAAATAACCTTGACCGTAATCAAAAGTAATATCAATTACACTTCGAACAAACATTACAATTATTCCTAAAGCAATTGGAATATCGATATTTAACATTTTAGATTTGATACTTTTATATGCAGAAATGTAATAGCCACTTGCCGAATATAAAAAAGAAGGTAAGGATAAAAAGAAAATTAGCGTTCTGAAGAAATTTCGATATTTATTTATCCAAAATTCATCTACTTCAAAATATTCTGGAAACGATAAAAGCATAATGTTTCCAAAACAGAAAAATGCAATTCCTAATTTATAAATTAAACTTCTATCAATTTGTTTGGTGTCTGTTTCGTAATTTTCTAAACTTATATAAGGCTCATAACCAATGGATGACAATAAATAAACGATGTCTTTTAGATTGGTTTGTTCTGAATTATAGGTAATTCGAACCTTTTTTTGTGTAAAATTAACCTGAGAAGTACTTATTCCCTTTTGAAGTTTTTGTAAATTTTCCAAAATCCAAATACATGAACTACAGTGAATATGTGGTATGTATAAGGAAACAATATAAATTGTATTTTCTTGAAATTCCAATAATTTGGATTGAATTTTTTCATCATCTAAAAAATCATATTTACCTTTAATTTCTTGTGGTGTGGCTCCAGGAGCCGATTGAAAATCGTAATAACATGTTAAATCATTTTGACTAAATATTTCATATACTGTTTTGCATCCCACACAACAGAATGATTTTTCGTCAAATTGTATTTCTTCTTTTGCAGTATATTCCTTACCACAATGAAAACAATTTTTATTGCCCATAATAATGCTCATTTTACCTGATACAAAGGTGAAATATTGTTCATAAGTAAAATATGATATTTGTCATACAATTTGTAAATTTGTACCGACTTCAATTAATTGTGATTTTATGGGGAAATGTGAACAATGCATTGTTAGAGAATTTAGTGCTATTAAGGCATTAAATAAAGATGAGTTATTGAAAATTGCCGATTGTAAAACGTCGTACACCGTAAAAAAAGGAGAAACAGTTTTTGACGAAGGCGATGCCTTAAATGGTATTTATTGTATAAAAGACGGCATTTGTAAATTATCAAAACTTAGCGATAACGGAAAAGATCAAATTGTGAAACTCGTAAAAAAAGGGGAACTTTTAGGACAACGTTCGTTAATTAGTGAAGAATCTACTAATTTAAGTGCGGTTGCTGTGGAAGATATGCAAGTTTGTTTTATTCCAAAACAAGAAATTTTACAGTTTTTTAACGAAAATAATCAGTTTTCATTAAATATGATGAAATCGGTTTGTGGCGATTTAAAAGATGCCGATGATAATATGGTGAATTTGGCACAAAAAACAGTAAAACAACGTTTGGCAGAAACCTTACTTAAATTAGAAACCGACTTTGGCATTCACGAAGATGGAAGTTTAAAAATTCAATTATCTCGTGAAGAAATAGCTGGAATGATTGGTACAGCTACTGAAAGTTGCATTCGATTACTATCTGAATTTAACAAAGAAGGTTGGATTTCTTTACATGGCAAAAAAATTACCCTTTCCAATAAAAGAGAATTACAAAGGATAATTTAAATAGATTATAGACTTCAAATCATAGACGTATAATCTGCTGTATATTTTACATATCCCAATATGAACGATAATTTTATAAACGAATTTTTTGGAATAGGCATACAAAACGGTAAAACACCTGAAAACTTAGGAATGCTTTGGCGTTCGGCTCAGAATTTTGGTGCGAGTTTTATTTTCACCATTGGAAAACGGTATGCTAAACAAGCTTGCGATACACACAACGCAGTAAAAGCGATTCCATATTTTCATTATGATACTTTTGAAGCATTTTACGAAAACTTACCTAAAGGCGCAAGATTAGTTGGCGTTGAACTTGATGATGCCGCAGTAGATTTAGAAACCTTTCATCATCCACAACGATGTGTATACTTATTAGGCGCAGAAGATCATGGAATGACTAAAAAAGCTATGGAAAAATGCCACCATTTAGTAAAATTTAAATCGGAAAAAAGTTTAAATGTTTCTGTAGCTGGAAGTATTATTTTATATGACAGAGGGCTGAATAAACCCAGAATTTAATACTTATTCTAAAATTTCAATTCGGATGGCTCTTAAAAAATCTTCACCAGCTGGTAAATGATTCATTCCTTCTTTTTCTTCTAATTTTCCGTTGTGATTTATGGCATCTGCTAAACCACACCAAGGCTCAATACATAAATATGGAGCATTTTGTTTGGTCCAAATTCCTAAATATGGAAAATGATCGTAATTTACTTTTAAAATCGCTTTGTCATTATTTTTTAAAGTAACTTCATTTGAATTTAATTGTTTAAAAACCAATGCATCTTTTTCGAATAAAGCATAATTTAAAGCAATAGCATTGTTTTTTGTATCAACCAAAGTTGTTTTTCCAATAAAACTTTCATTTTCTAAATGGTGCGTTTCAAAAGTATCTGCTGCATTAAATTCTAATGAATAATTTTCAAATTTATCTGAAATTGCAAAGGCAGGATGTGCTCCAATAGAAAAAGGAAGTACTTCATCCGATTGATTTCTTACAAAGTATTCAATAACTAATTCGTTTTCCATTAATGTATATGCCATTAATAACTTAAAACTAAAAGGATAAATTGCTTTTGTTTCTTCGGTTTCATTAAGTTCAAAAATAACTTGATAATCACTTTTTTTATCGAATGAAAATTCCATATTTCTGGCAAATCCGTGACGTGGTAATTGATACGTTTTACCATTAAATGAATAACTATCATTTTTTAAACGACCAACTATAGGGAACAATACCGGTGAGGTTTTATCCCAATACGTTTCATCGATATTCCAGATGTAATTTTTATTGTTTTTAACTAATGAAATTAATTCGGCACCCAGTGTATTAATGGTTGCTGTTAAAGTTGTGTTTGAAATTGTAACTATCATTTTTTAAATTCTTTTTTTAATAATCCGTAATGTACCGAATCCCAAAACCTTCCATCAAAGTATTCATTTTCAATAAAATGGGCTTCCTTTCTAAATCCGTTTTTAACTAAAACTTTCTCTGAACCTATATTATCTGGATCGATTACTGCTTCAACAGAGTGAAATCCGACAGTAATAAAGGCATAATTCAGCATAGCTTTTACAGCTTCAGACACATATCCTTTTCCATCATATTCTGGTAAAATCATATATCCAATCTCGGTACGATAATTTTCTGGTTGTACTCTATAAAACCCCATAAAGCCAATTAGTTTATCTGAATTTTTTAAGCAAACACCCCAATTAATATCGGTATTTTCATCAATTTTAGAGTTCATCATTTGAATCATCGCCAAAGCCTCACCTTCATTTTGTAGAATTGGTCGTGGCACGAATTTCATTCTTTCTGGACTACTTCTTATTTTATAAACTTCTGGAGCATCTGAGTCTTTAAGTCTTCTTAAAACCAATCGTTCTGATTCCAAAATTGGAAAGGGTTGAAAATTTATGGTAAGCATATTTTTTAATTTTGATAAATATTGTATTTTATTTAACCGCAAAGTTCGCAAAGATTTTCGTAAGGCTCGCTAAGGATTTATTGATTTCTAAAATTTTAATAATTTCTATAATCTGTGTTGTACCTATTTATTTTTGGGTTTAATTAATAATTCTACTTCTTTTTCTCTTCGAATATCCTCTAAAATCCAATTCAATTCTGGATCGATATTGTTTTTTCTGTCTTCTAAAGTAGGTAAAATTTCTTTATCTGGATAAATTCCTCTTCCTTCAATATTTGTTTTACCCGCGGCACTTACTAAAGCTAAACCTATTCGTAAATTCACTTTACTATTTGGCAATTGCACCAAAGGCATTTGAGCAGCAACCGTTCCGTTATAAGCACCTCCAGTTTCTTCACCAACAAAGAAAGCACGTTGATTTGACTTTAAATTTGAAGAAATAATACTTGCTGCCGAAAAACTACCACCATTAATTAACACGTAAATTTTTCCTTTAAAATTATTCGGTTTTGGCTTTCTTTGTTTAGAATGTCGATTACTTAAATAGGTCCCACTTGCTTCTTTTCTAGTTTTAAAATAAAATAAAGGATAAAAAATAGGCGCGCCTAAAATCTTAAAAAACTTAGTAACATAACCACTTCCTTTAAAATAATTCATATGTAAAAAACTGGTTTTTGATACTACTTCGTAATCATCAATAAAGACAAAAGGTTCCAGCGTTAAATAACTATATAAATCAGCAATTTCATTCAATCTTCCGCCACCATTATTACGCAAATCAATAATTAAATTTTTAGTGTTTGCTACAGATAATATGTTAAAAGCATCTTCGTAAAAATCGTGATAATTTCCATTTGAAAACTGTTTAATCGATATCATTGCAGTGATACTATCTTTATCCAAAAATTTTAATTCTCTGGTAAATGTTTTAGTATCGCTATTAAAGCCGTATTTACTATTAAATTTGGCTTTTTCTTTTCTTTCTTTTTTTGATAATTTCGGCTTCTTTTGATTTGAATTTGAACCGAATGTGTCTCGTTTCACAACAAAAAGAGAATCCTTTCCTTCAAGTTTTAGGAGTAAATGTAAACTATCTTGTACTTTTCCTTTATCTAAATTAAAAAACGCACCGAAATATTTTCCTAAATATCTATTAATAAAGGTTGTATTAAAACCGTCCGAAGCTATTCTTTTAGAAAATAATGAAATTAAATCGGATGGTTTTTCAGAATTTATGGAAACAACTTCAGTATTCGCTAAAATAGTATTACGCGATCGATTTTTTAAAATTATTAATTTGTTGTCGATATATTCAAAATCAAATTGTGAAAAAGGTGATTTTCCTTTTTTATTTAGTGCCTTTGTTTCTTTTTTTGTAGATTTTGGTAAACTTGGTGAAACGCTTAAATGTCCTTGTCCAACATTTTTAACCACTTGGCTCAATTCTTTATAAAAAGCCAAACCCGTCATAGGTTGTTGAATGGATTTTTTTAAGCTATCAAACTTATAATCTAATTTTTCTTTTGAAATGTACCAATACAATTTTGGATGTAATTGTTTGAGTTTTTTATACGAATAATCTACATCTTTTTGAAGCTTTTTTGCTGCAATAGGTTGTGTTAATTGCTGATTAAACTTCTTGGTAGATTGACAAGAAAATAGAAATAGCGTACCGAAAAGGATAATAAAGTTCTTCATAAATTTGGGGTTTTTATAATGAAAAACAAATCTAACTAAAAAAAACATCATATCCATAACGAAAAATCATTATGACTACAACAAATAAAAATAATTTACGAATAAACTGATTGCCTTTTAAAATAGCCATTCTGGTACCAATTATACTTCCTGATATATTGGAAATCGCCATAATAATTGCAATTTCTAAAATATAATTTCCTTGCGAAATAAACACGTAAAGCGCAGAAATATTGGTGATGCAATTAATTACTTTTGCATATGCGGAAGCTTCTAAAAACTCAAATCCCAAAAGTGCTACAAATCCTAAAACCAAGAAACTTCCTGTTCCTGGACCTAAAAAACCATCATAAAAACCAATAATAATACCCAGTAAAAATCCAAATAAATACTTTTTTTTATAGGATAATACTTTTGTAGCAAAAGAACCAAAATCTTTCTTTTTAAATGTATAAATAGCAATTGCAATTAACATAAAAAAGATAAAAGGTTTCAGAATGTTCACATCGATTCGAGTAACCAATTTCGCACCAATAAAAGAAAAAATAAAGGAGCTAAAAGCAGTAATTAATAATAATTTCCAATTGAACGTTACTCGTTTTGCATATTGAACAGCTGCTATAGAAGTACCTGAAAGCCCGGCTATTTTGTTAGTCCCAAAAGCAGTTGGCACTGTTGAATTTGGGAACAAAATCATAAATGCAGGGAATTGTATTAATCCGCCACCGCCTACAACTGCATCAATAAAACCCGCAAAAAGCGAGGCAATAGCCATAAATATAAGTATTGAAATGTCGTGTTGTGAAAAGAGTTCGAGTAGGTTCATTAATTTTATTCAAAATATGGATGAAAATTATTTTCAAATATACTATTATTTTATAAAATTTTAAATCGACTTAAGTTGTAGTATATTTGTAAAAATAAGTTAATGTAAATTATAAAGACAAATTGTCCCATAAAACAAACAAATATGAGTTTTTTCAAAAATATCTTTAAAGAAAATGTAAATTCTTCAAAGGAAGAAGTAAATGAGACAGCCAAATTTTTCACATTAGATAAAATGGAACAATTTGATGAAATAGATGAAATTTCTCAAACAAAACCGGTTGTCCTTTTCAAACACAGTACAAGATGTAGCATCAGTAGAATGGCGCTAAAACAATTTGATGCCGAATTTAATTATCCTGAAGAAAAAATTGATTGGTATTTATTGGATTTGTTAAATCACAGAGATTTATCTAATGAAATTGCAAACAGATATAACGTAGTACATCAATCGCCACAAATAGTAGTGATCAGAAATGGAAAAGCGGTTTTTAATGAATCACACGATAGTATTTCTGCGGAAGATTTAAAGCAGTTTACTTAATTTAAAATAAAAAAATCGCTTTTAAAATTTTAAAAGCGATTTTTTTATTCATTATTTATCTTCTAAATCTGTTGCCTGAAATTATAGATTTCAATTTTGCTTTTAAATCTTCACCTGAATCATAAACCATTTGTTCGTTTGTTGGAAACGGTACTGCTCTTCTGTCAAAATATTGAAAATAATCTTGTTCACAAGCTCGTTTATCTCCATTATAATTAGCATATATATAATTAAAAACAAATTCACTTGATAACGGATAGGCATCAATTAATTGTTTTGTGTTTAAATCGTAAAATTCAACTTTAGCAGTGGTTTGCACAGATTTAAATTGGGTAAATTCATAAATGCTTGCTGAAATTGTTTTCATAACATCTACAACCATCGGTTTACCTTCAGAATCTTTAACTTGAACACCTTTGTCATCTAAAAGTGGTTTTGTTCCGTCTTTAATTTGTTTTTCTTTAACAAATTGTTTTTCTCTAACTTGTTCTGGTGAAATTTTAATTTCTCTGAAATTTACAACCAATGAAAAATCATAAAAAATATCGCTTTGCTTTTTATTATGATATACTGTCCATTTATCATTAATTCCGTACGTACTAAAATCCAATAAATCATCTTGTAAACGAGATGGAATAACCATATTTGTTTCGTTTTTAGTCGACACAAATACAAAATCAGTTCCTTTAAATTTCGCTTGATCCATTAAATCAAGGACATCTTTATAGTTAGGATTTAACTTATCTAAGTAAGCTAAATCATCATACGCTTCACGAATGACTAATTTATTTTTAGAAGCAAGTAGTTTTTTCGCATTATCATATAAATAAATAGACAAATCAGATTTACTCGCAATTAATTCGTTAGAATAATCATTAAAAGGAAAAATAGCGTTTCTGTTTTCTTTCAATAACATTAAAGGTAAAACACCTCTTATTCTATCTTGTCGATTGTGTAATTGATTATACAAATTATAGATTTTCTCTAAATTTGCTGGATTTTTTTCTTTTACCAATAATGATAAATTATTTAAATCACGTTCTTTCGCTTTGGCAAATGCTTCTTCCAAAAGATATACATAATCTTGATTTCCTTTGGCATTTTTATTTGTTCTTAAACCATCTAAAGCTCTTTCAATAGCGCCATCATAGTCGCCATTACTTAACATAGACTGCGTTTTTTTTACTCCACAGGAAAACAAAAACAAGGTTAGTAATAGTAAAATAATTCTTTTCATATATACACTTTTAGATTTGGGAAACAATAGCGTGCTTAATTTAAAATTTCAATTCAATAGCTGGAAGTAATTTGCTTGATACTTCTCCAAAACCAATTCTAATTTGGTCATTTTGACAATATCCTCTAATAATTACCGTGTCGTTATCATTAATAAATTTACGTTCTGAACCATCATTCATTTTAATTGGATTTTGTCCACCCCAAGACAATTCTAACATTGAACCGAAAGAATCTGGTGTTGGTCCTGAAATCGTACCACTTCCCATCATATCTCCAGAATTCACTCTACAACCATTTATTGTATGATGTGCCAATTGCTGACTCATAGTCCAATACATGTATTTAAAATTAGAGTTTGACACTATAGTTTCAACAGCATTTTCTGGCTGAATGGCTACTTGTAAATTAATATCGTAAGAATGATTACCGGTTTGTTGTAAATAAGGCAATGGTGTTGGTTGTTGTTCAGGTGATGAGCATTTAAAGGGCTGTAAAGCATCCAAAGTAACAATCCAAGGTGATATTGATGATGCAAAGTTTTTTGCTAAAAATGGCCCTAATGGTACATATTCCCATTTTTGAATATCTCTTGCCGACCAGTCGTTAAATAAAACCATTCCGAAAATACATTCTTCTGCATCTGCTACAGAAACAGGTTCTCCCATCAAATTTGCATCCGTAGTAATAAAAGCAGTTTCTAATTCGAAATCTACCAATCTTGAAGGTCCAAAAACAGGTTGTGTTTCGCCATTTGGCAACGTTTGTCCGTATGGTCTGTGAACTGGAATTCCACTTGGTACAATCGTTGAACTTCTTCCGTGATATCCTACTGGAATATGCAACCAGTTTGGTAATAATGCATTTTCTGGATCGCGAAACATTTTTCCTACATTAGTAGCGTGCTCTTTACTTGAATAAAAATCCGTATAATCACCAATTTGAACTGGTAATAACATTTCAACATCATCTATTTTAAAAATAACAATGTTTTTATGTGAATCGTTATCTCTTAATTTCGGATTGGTATCTAAAAAGATATCCGATAATCTATTTCGTACTAAACGCCAAGTTTTTCTTCCGTCAGAAATAAAATCGTTAAGCGTATCTTGCATAAACATATCATCAGTAAGTTCAATGCCGTCAAAATAGCCTAATTGTTGTAAAGCTCCCATATCAATAGCGTAATCACCTATTCTGGTCCCTATTGTAACTACATCTTCTTTAGTGATAAATACTCCAAATGGGATGTTTTGGATTGGAAAATCACTATCTTTTTTAATATCTAACCAAGATTTTCTACTTGGGTCATTAGCTAAATTTGGCATATCTATTCCTTAAATTATTTTGTTGATAATTGAGCAATCAAAATTAAACTATAGATTCAATTTACCAAACATTTTTTGTATTTTTGACAAAATTTAAATTTATACTAAAAAATGCAACGCGACGAACTTATTTTTGACCTAATTTTAGACGAGCAAGACAGACAAATTCACGGAATTGAATTAATTGCTTCAGAAAACTTTGTGAGCGACCAAGTTATGGAAGCTGCTGGTTCATGTTTAACCAATAAATACGCAGAAGGATATCCTGGAAAAAGATATTATGGTGGTTGCGAAGTAGTAGATATTGTAGAGCAAGTTGCTATTGATCGAGTAAAAGAATTATTTGGAGCTGAATATGCTAATGTACAACCACATTCTGGTTCGCAGGCAAATACAGCTGTTTTTGCAGCATGTTTAAAACCAGGAGATAAAATTTTAGGATTCGATTTGGCCCACGGTGGGCATTTAACCCATGGATCTCCAGTAAATTTTTCAGGTAAATTATATACTGCAAGTTTTTATGGTGTAGAAGAAGAAACTGGATTATTAAATTACGATAAAATACAAGAAATTGCAACTAAGGAAAAACCTAAAATGATTATTGCAGGAGCATCGGCTTATTCTCGTGATATGGATTTTAAACGTTTCCGTGAAATTGCAGATTCAGTTGGAGCATTATTATTAGCTGATATTTCACATCCTTCTGGATTGATTGCAAAAGGCTTGTTAAATGATCCAATTCCTCACTGTCATATAGTAACAACTACTACACATAAGACTTTACGTGGTCCTCGTGGTGGATTAATTATGATGGGAAAAGATTTTGAAAACCCTTGGGGATTAACTACTCCAAAAGGCGATATTAGAATGATGAGTCATATATTAGATATGTCTGTTTTCCCTGGAAATCAAGGAGGTCCGTTAATGCATATTATTGCCGCTAAAGCAGTAGCATTTGGTGAAGCGCTAACAGATGAATTTTTCCGTTATGCCTTACAAATGCAAAAAAATGCAAAAGCTATGGCAGAAGCGTTCAACAAAAGAGGTTATAAATTAATTTCTGGAGGAACTGATAATCACATGATGTTGATTGATTTACGTAACAAAAATATTTCTGGTAAAGATGCAGAAAACGCATTGGTTAAAGCAGAAATAACAGTAAATAAAAACATGGTACCTTTTGACGATAAATCGCCATTCGTAACTTCAGGAATTCGTGTTGGAACACCAGCAATTACAACTCGTGGATTAGTTGAAGAAGATATGGAAACCGTTGTTGCTTTAATTGATAAAGTATTAATGAATTACACTAATGAAGCTATAATAGAAGAAGTAGCTGAAGAAGTTAACGAACTTATGGGCGAAAGAGCTATGTTTGTTTTTTAATTTAGTTTAAAAGTGTAACAGTTTATTAGTTTAAAAGGTATTGAGTAAAATTGTTTAAAAAGTAATGACTATAAGTTTAAAAATTTTTGTGTTAAAATAATCCATTTATTTTTTTATAATCGTCAAATATTAAAACAAATTTTATCTGTAATACCTTTTATTCTTTTAAAACAAAATTTAAGTTTGAATTGTAACCGTAACACAACACCTTTTAAACTCTTAAACAAATAAACTCATAAACATTATAAACCTCATAACCTTAAAATTATGTCTATTTTACGATTGCAATTACCCACCGATCCAAGATGGGCAAATATAGTAGAAGAAAACTTAGAAGATATTTTAAGTGACCATGCTTGGTGCGAACAAAAAGCAGCCACAAATGCCATAATGCTTATTATTAATAATGCAGAGAAAGAAGATTTGGTTACAGAAATGACTGCGATTTCTATTGAAGAAATGCAACATTTTCAAATGGTTCATGATATTATTAAGGCACGTGGTTATGAATTTTTAAGGGAAAGAAAAGACGATTATGTGAACGATTTAATGAAATTTTTAAAAAAGTCCTCAGACGGAAGTCGTGAAGGCGGATTAATAGAACGTTTACTTTTTGCAGCTATGATTGAAGCCAGAAGTTGCGAACGATTTAAAGTACTTTCTGAAAATTTAAAAGACGAAGAATTAGCACAGTTTTATAGAGATTTAATGGAAAGTGAAGCCGCTCATTATACCACTTTTATAAACTTAGCCAGAAAATACGCTGGAAATATCGATGTAGAAAAACGCTGGAAAGCATGGTTAGCATACGAAGCGAGTGTAATCGCTAAATATGGTGAAGGTGTTACTGTACATGGCTAAAAGTCGAAAGTCAAAAGCAGATAGAATCTTTAAAAAATAAATAAAATATAAAATAAAATGGTAATAAATAAATACGCATTTCTATCGTTTCTATTTCTTTCATTAACCGTTCAAGGACAAGAAAGAAATCTAAGAAATATAAAAAAACTAACTTTTGGTGGTGATAATGCTGAGGCATATTTTAGTCCGGATAGTAAAAACTTAACCATGCAAGTTACCAATACTCAATTTGGTGTGCCTTGCGATCAAATTTACTCGTTAGATTTGACGCAACCTATAACTGATTTTAACAATCTGAAATTAGTATCTACAGGTAAAGGAAGAACCACTTGTTCATATTATATGCCAGATGGCAAACACATTATTTATGCCTCTACGCATGAAGCGAATGTAGCTTGCCCTGCTCCGCCAAAACCAAAAGACGGAAAATACCTATGGGCCATTTATCCTGAATTTGAAATTTATATGGCAACTAAATCTGGTGAAATTGTAAAAAAATTAACTAATTCTCCGGGTTATGATGCAGAAGCGGTGGTTTCTCCTGACGGAAAAAAAATAGCCTTCACAAGTATTCGTTCTGGTGATTTAGAAATTTATACTATGGATATTGACGGAAGTAATTTAAAACAAATTACGTTTGGTTTGGGATATGATGGCGGATGTTTCTTTTCACACGACAGTAAAAAATTAGTCTTTCGTTCCTCTCGTCCTACCACAGAAAAAGACGTTAAAGAATACAAAGATTTATTGGCAGAAAATTTAGTGATGCCAACTAATATGGAAATTTATACTTGTAATATTGATGGCTCAGATTTAAAACAAATCACCAAATTAGGTAAAGCCAATTGGGCGCCCTTTTTTCATCCATCAGACAAAAAAATTATTTTTTCATCCAATCATCACGCTACTAAAGGATATGATTTTCAATTATATATGATTAATATCGATGGTACGGGATTGAAACAAATTACCTATGAAAGTGAATTTAATGCGTTTCCACAATTTTCCCCTGACGGAAAAAAATTAGTATTTTCAAGTAATCGCCAACAAGAAAAAGCACGTGAAACAAATGTTTTTATTGCAGATTGGGTAGAAACAGATGAAGTTGAAAATGCGGATAGTAAAAATTTAAAAAAACATATTTCGTATTTAGCTTCTGATGCCTTA
Organism: Flavobacterium sp.; assembly: GCF_044360715.1. Classification (GTDB taxonomy): domain Bacteria; phylum Bacteroidota; class Bacteroidia; order Flavobacteriales; family Flavobacteriaceae; genus Flavobacterium. The sequence continues at coordinate 23,977 of NZ_JBIKJY010000016.1, read as the reverse complement.
GAGGGAAGACTTTCAGGAAGTAAAGCTGAGAAAACAGCAGCAAAATATATTGAAAGTGAATTTAAAAAATTAGGTTTACAACCATACAACAAAACATTTTTACAACCTTTTTCATATCGCTACAAAACCAATCCACATGCAGATTCAACAGTTGTAGGAGATTTATTAAATTCAAACAATGTAGTAGCTTACTTGGACAATGGCGCAAATAAAACAATCGTAATTGGTGCACATTATGACCACTTAGGAAGAAACGAACATAATAATTCTACCAAACCTTTTTCAAAAGGAATGATTCATAATGGTGCAGACGACAATGCTTCTGGTGTTGCTGGTGTGTTAGATTTGGCTCGTATCTATGCAAAAAACAACACAAAAGAAAAAGTAAATTTCATTTTCGCTCTGTTTTCTGGTGAAGAAGATGGCTTAATTGGTTCGAAGTATATGGCTGAATCAATTAAAACATTGTATCCAAATGTAATCACAATGATTAATATGGATATGATTGGAAGATTAGACGACAAAAAAAGTCTTGTAGTTGGTGGAACTGGCACCTCTCCTATTTTCTCAGAATTAATTCAACGTAACAAACCCGCGGGATTTGGAGTTACAGAAGAAACTGGCGGAATTGGACCATCTGATCATACTTCATTTTACTTAAAAGATATTCCAGTACTGTTTTTATTTACAGGAACGCATGAAGACTATCACAAACCAAGTGATGATGAAGAAAAAATTAATTATTATGGCGTAACCAATATTGTAAATTATGTTTTTAGAATCACAAATGAATTGGCCGATAAAGAAAATATAGAATTTACCAAAACCAAAATAAACAGCGAAAAGAAAATGGCAAAATACAAAGTAACACTTGGAATTATGCCTGATTATGCAGAGCATGGAGATGGTTTACACGTAGATGGTGTTACTGAAGACCGTCCAGCGATAAAAGCCGGAATTAAAGAAGGAGATATAATTACTAAAATTGGTGATTGCGAAGTAAAAGAAGTTTATAGTTATATGGAATGTTTATCTAAAATTAACTCCGGTGAAACGAAAGAAGTTATTTTTATTAGAGACGGAAAAACTAATAAGGTAAACGTAACTTTTTAACAAAAACAAGTAAATGACAAACGAGCAAACCGCTATAAAAGCTACCTATTTTAGTATTATTGGTAATACAAGCTTAGCACTTATTAAAGGATTGGCTGGTTTTTTCGGAAATTCTTATGCATTATTAGCTGATGCAATTGAATCTACAACGGATATTTTTGCTTCGTTTTTAGTTTTATTTGGAATTAAATATTCTAACCGACCTGCAGATGAAAATCATCCCTATGGACATGGAAGAGCCGAACCTTTAATTACTTTTCTTGTAGTAGGATTTTTAATTACTTCTGCTACAATTATTGCTTATGAAAGTATATTAAATATTGGGACGCCTCATGATTTACCAAAATCGTGGACACTAATCGTATTGGCATTAATTATTTTATGGAAAGAATACTCATTTCAAAAAGTAATGAAAAAAAGTATTATTACCAATAGCTCTTCTTTAAAAGCAGATGCTTGGCACCATAGAAGTGACGCGATAACTTCGGTTGCCGCTTTTATAGGAATTTCAATTGCTTTAATTTTAGGAAAAGGATACGAATCTGCTGATGATTGGGCAGCTTTATTAGCTTCTTTTTTTATTCTATATAATAGTTATATGATTTTCCGACCTGCACTTGGTGAAATTATGGATGAACATCGTTATGATGATTTAGTAGAAAATATTCGTCAAGAATCGTTAAAAGTTGATGGAATTATCGGTACAGAGAAATGCTTTATCAGAAAAGCTGGAATGAAATATCATGTTGACTTACATGCTATTGTAGATGCAAAAATTTCCGTTAAAGAAGGACACGATTTGGCTCATAAACTAAAAGACACCTTAAGAAGTAAAATATTAGAGTTAGGACATGTCTTAATTCATATTGAACCGAATGAGTAGAAGTAAAAAACACCCAATTACAAAATTGTAATTGGGTGTTTTTATATTTAACAAATGTAAAAAACTTAAAATTTTACATGTTGCGTCTGTACTGTCCTCCTACTTCAAATAATCCGCTAGTAATTTGACCTAACGAACACACTTTTGTAGCTTCCATTAATAAGGCAAATATATTTTCGTTTTTAATTGCCGCATTTTGTAATAATTCAATTTGATTAGAAACTGTATCTGCATTTGCTTGTTGCAGATTCGTTAGCATTGCTATTTGATAGGCTTTCTCTTCTTCCGTTGCACGAATAACCTCAGCAGGAATAACCGTTGGAGATCCTTTTGAACTTAAGAAGGTATTTACACCAATAATCGGAAATTCACCTGTATGTTTCAGGGTTTCATAATATAAGCTTTCTTCCTGAATTTTAGAACGTTGGTACATGGTTTCCATTGCTCCCAATACACCGCCACGTTCTGTGATTCGGTCAAATTCTTGTAAAACAGCATCTTCAACTAAATCAGTTAATTCTTCAATAATGAAAGAACCTTGAATTGGGTTTTCGTTTTTCGCTAAACCTAATTCTTTATTAATAATCAACTGAATCGCCATAGCTCTTCGTACTGATTCTTCGGTTGGTGTGGTAATCGCTTCGTCATAAGCATTGGTATGTAACGAGTTACAGTTGTCGTAAATCGCATACAAAGCTTGTAGCGTGGTACGAATATCATTAAAATCAATTTCTTGGGCATGTAACGAACGTCCAGACGTTTGAATGTGGTATTTCAACATTTGTGCTCTTTCATTCGCTCCATATTTGTTTTTCATAGCTTTCGCCCAAATTTTTCGAGCTACACGACCAATAACTGCATATTCTGGATCCACTCCGTTAGAGAAAAAGAACGATAAATTTGGACCGAAATCATTGATGTTCATTCCGCGACTCAAATAGTATTCCACGTAAGTGAAACCATTAGCTAACGTAAATGCCAATTGCGTAATTGGGTTCGCGCCCGCTTCAGCAATGTGATATCCTGAAATAGAAACTGAATAAAAATTACGAACGTTTTCTTTAATGAAATAGTCTTGTACGTCGCCCATTAAACGTAAAGCAAATTCTGTAGAGAAAATACACGTATTTTGTGCTTGATCTTCTTTTAAAATATCGGCTTGAACTGTACCACGGACTTGTGCTAAAGTTTTGATTTTTATATCTAGGTACACCTCAAAAGGTAAAACTTGATCACCTGTAACGCCTAAAAGCATCAAACCTAAACCATTATTCCCTTCTGGCAAATCGCCTTGATACGTCGGACGCGTTACGCCTTTTTGCTTATAAATCTCGTTGATTTTAGCTTCGACTTCAGCTTGTAAACCATTTTCAATAATGTATTTTTCACAGTTTTGATCGATAGCTGCATTCATAAAGAATCCCAACAACATTGGTGCTGGTCCATTAATCGTCATAGATACAGAAGTCATTGGATGACTCAAATCGAAACCAGAATACAATTTCTTCGCATCGTCTAAACAACAAATCGAAACTCCGGCATTTCCAATTTTTCCATAAATATCAGGACGAATGTGAGGGTCATTTCCGTACAAAGTCACCGAATCAAAAGCTGTTGATAATCGTTTTGCTGGCAATCCTGCAGACACATAATGAAAACGCTTATTCGTTCGTTCTGGACCACCTTCACCAGCAAACATTCTACTTGGATCTTCGCCTTCTCTTTTAAATGGATATAAACCAGACGCAAAAGGAAATTCTCCTGGAACATTTTCTTGTAAATTCCATTTTAAAATATCGCCCCAAGCTTGGTATTTTGGTAACGCTACTTTTGGAATTTGCGAATGCGAAAGCGATTCGGTATGTGTTGCGATTTTAATTTCTTTATCTCGAACTTTAAAACTATAAACTGGATTTTTGTATTTGTTTACTTTTTCGTCCCAAGTTAAAATGATTTCCCAGTTGTAAGGATCTAAGTTCATTTTTACTTTATCAAATTGATCTAAAAGTAAATTCATAAAAACTTGAGATTCCTTCGGAATGACAAAATTATGGTCAATTCCAGCTTTGGTTAACATTGGTTTGGTTTCCGATATCGATTCCACAGTTTTGAAAATTCCGTATAATTTTTGAGCTACTTCTACTTGAGAAAGTGCCGTTTCATCGTATTTTCTATTATTTTCTGCAATTTCAGATAAATAACGCGTTCTGTGTGGTGGAATTACGAAAATTTTCTCACTCATTTCGCGTGTAATTTCAAAAGTAGATTGTAATTCAGCTCCTGTTTTTTCTACAATCTTATCCATAATGGATTTGTACAACGTGTTCATTCCTGGATCGTTAAACTGTGATGCAATTGTGCCGAAAATAGGCATCTTATCTGTATCTACATCCCATAAATTATGATTGCGTTGGTATTGTTTTTTGACATCTCGAATCGCATCTAAAGCACCACGTTTGTCGAATTTATTCAGCGCCACTAAATCCGCAAAATCCAACATATCGATTTTTTCCAATTGTGTTGCTGCTCCAAACTCGGGAGTCATTACGTATAACGAAACATCTGAATGCTCTATAATTTCAGTATCCGATTGTCCAATTCCAGACGTTTCTAAAATAATGATATCGTATTTAGCAGCTTTCAATACTTCGATAGCTTCTGCCACATATTTTGACAAGGCTAAATTGGATTGACGAGTTGCCAACGAACGCATATAAACTCTTGAATTGTTAATTGCATTCATACGAATTCTATCGCCCAATAAAGCGCCACCTGTTTTACGTTTTGATGGGTCAACCGAAATTAATCCGATTGTTTTTTCTGGGAAATCGATTAAAAAACGACGAACCAATTCATCTACTAAAGATGATTTTCCTGCGCCACCTGTACCGGTAATTCCTAAAACAGGAATTTTAGACGTTTCATTCTTTTGGTGAATTTGGTCAAAAAACGATTTTGCAATTTCTGGAAAATTCTCAGCGGCCGAAATTAATCTTGCAATAGCAGTTGGATTTTTTTCTTCTATATGGGATAATTCTCCAGTTAATTTATCACCAATTGGATAATCAGAACGTTTGACCAAATCATTAATCATACCTTGTAATCCCATAGCACGACCATCATCTGGAGCATAAATTCTTTCGATGCCGTATTCGTGTAATTCTGAAATTTCTGAAGGCAAGATAACGCCTCCGCCTCCGCCAAATATTTTAATATGCCCAGCTCCTTTTTCCTTAAGCAAATCGTACATGTATTTAAAATACTCGTTGTGACCTCCTTGATAAGACGTCATTGCAATCGCATTCGCATCTTCTTGAATGGCTGTATTTACAACTTCTTCAACACTTCTATCATGTCCAAGATGAATTACCTCTACACCTGTCGCTTGGATAATTCTTCGCATGATGTTAATGGCTGCATCGTGTCCGTCAAAAAGTGACGCTGCGGTTACAATTCTTACTTTATTAACAGGAATATAAGGTATTTGTGGTTCCATTTTTAAATATTAATCGATTTTAAGGGTGCAATTTACGAATTTAATAATTTTTATTTCTAATTTATAGATGTAAAAAATCAATAAAAATTTAAAAATAATGTGTTATTTGAAATTATAAAATGTGAAGTATCTAAAATCAAAAATTAGAACTAATATAAATCTTTAAATTCGATTTGATTAAAGTAACTATTTTTGAAATTTAACATGTTCTACAATAAGTATAACAAAATCTTAACAGTATTAACTAACTAAAATTCTGATATTTGCAAAACAATAAATAGTTTTTTAAGGTTAGTTTTTAGTCAAGAAACAACTGAAATTCAGGTTTCAGTTGTTTTTTTTTATACCTTATTTTGATTTTTTATATATTGAATTACTTCCGAATTAAATAATTCCCATTTTTCTACGTTTACCACATGACCACAGTTTTCTAAAACGAGTAATTTTGAGGTTTTGTAGTGACTCTCTACCACTTTTCTCACAGAAGGTAAAAACATGTAATCTTCGTTTCCCATTACATAAAGAGTAGGAACTGCTAATTCCACTTGACGAAACCATTTTAAAATTGGGTTGATTTCGGCTGTTAGCTTAAACCATTTTATAAATTCTTTTTGATAGAGTTTTTTTGCTTCATTGATAAATAACAAACGAGATTGCTTATGGTTTTTATTTGGCATAATAACAAATGCAAAAAAGCGATACAAAACCAAATAAGGTAATACATATTTGAACATGTTACCCAATCGCATTAAAATTTGGGAACGAAAATTCATTTTCAAAATAGCACCGCCCATAATCATACTCTGTACTCTGTTTTCGTACATTTCTGCAAATTGTCGGATTACGATTGTTCCTAAAGAAATTCCTATGAAATGTGATTTTTGAATATTTAAATGATTGAGAACTTCTAAAACATCATTAGCAATGGCTTTAAATGTATATTTTTTAGTAATTTTCTCTTTTGAATTTCCATGACCACGAAGATCTAATAATAAAACATTAAAATGCGCTTTAAATTCTTTTATCTGTTTAAACCAAATAGAAGAACTACCACCTGCGCCATGGACAAACGTTACCCATTCAGTCGTGTTTTTATTTTCGTATGTGGTATAAGCTATCATTTTATTTGTAAATGTAAAGCTTTTCTTGCAACAAAGTGAAATAATCGAATGCTTTAACTAAACGACTTCCATACCAAGAAAACATTTCACCATCAACAAAAATAGTTTTTGCGTGGTGCGTATGTCTGCCTAATTCGAATGCATGCTCATCAGTAAAAGGAAAAGGTTCAGAAGATAAAAACACAAAATCAGGATCACCTTGAATTCGAATTTTATTTATGACCACTTCTGGATATCTTCCTTCATATTTTGGATTTTTATCGTAGATATTTTCTAATCCATTCAATTTTAGCATCTCATTAATAAATGTATTGCCAGCAGCAACCATATATGGGTTGGCCCAAATAAAATACGCTACTTTTTGTTTGGCATTTTCTTCAAATTTTGAAGCTAAAAGAGTTTGGAGTTTTTGATATCCGAAGTTAATTTTATCAATCCACTTTTGTGCATTGGTTCTTTTATTAAACAGATTTCCGAAATCTTCAATCATTTTATTATTATCGGCAATTGTAACAATATCTGTCACCCAAACTGGACAAATAGTTCTTAATTGCTCTACAATTTCTTTGGTGTTTTCTTCTTTATTGGCAATGATAATATCTGGTTTTAGCGCTTTTATTTTATCGAATTTGATGGTTTTCGTACCGCCAATAATTTCTTTAGTAGATTTAAAATGAAACGGATGCACACAAAACTTCGTAATACCAACTATTGAATCTTCCAAACCCAAATCATAAAGCAATTCCGTTTGTGACGGCACTAAAGAAATAATTCTTTTCGGTGCATTTTCGAAGGTGTGAATAGTGCCAATTTGGTCTGTGAATTGTTTCATTTTTAATGGTGATGGGTTTTGGGTGTTGGGTTTTGGGTATTGGTTTTTAATTTTCTACTATAATTAAACATACAGAAACAAAGAAAAGATTTTGGTAAATTAGGTAGCTTCGCTATGCCTAGAAAATATAGATTGACTAGCTTTTACTTTGTCCCTTTGCAACTTTGCAACTTTGTTACTTTTTACTTTTTACTTTTTACTTAAAATAACTTCCATTTCTTGTTGCAACTTCAATGCTTCTTCCCTTGCCTTTTCAGTAAAATCAGTTCCGTTTGAAGCATAAATAATACCTCGTGAAGAATTGATTAACAAGCCAACGTTTTCATTCATTCCGTATTTACAAACTTCGGCTAAACTTCCGCCTTGAGCACCAACGCCTGGAACCAATAAGAAACTATTTGGTACAATTTTTCTAATCTCTGTAAAATATTCTGCTTTTGTAGCCCCTACAACATACATTAAATTTTGACTGTTTTTCCAATTTTTAGACGTTTCTAAAACCGTTTTATATAATTCTTGTCCGTTAGTATTTAAAGTTTGAAAATCGAAAGCACCTTCATTTGACGTTAAAGCTAACATAATAGTATGTTTGTTTTCAAAAGCCAAAAAAGGTTCTACAGAATCTTTTCCCATATAAGGCGCCACTGTAACCGAATCAAAATTTAAATCTTCAAAAAAAGCTTTGGCATACATTGTTGATGTATTTCCAATATCACCGCGTTTTGCATCGGCAATTGTGAAAATATCGGGATAGTTATTGTTTATATAATCGATTGTTTTCTGTAACGATTGCCAACCTTTGATGCCATAAGCTTCATAAAATGCCGTATTTGGTTTATATGATACACATACATCGTGCGTAGCATCAATGATCGCTTTATTAAATTCGAAAATTGGATCTTCTGTTGTTAATAAATGTGCTGGGATTTTAGTTAAATCAACATCTAAGCCAATACATAGAAATGATTTTTTTAGACGAATTTGTTCAATAAGTTGTGATGTTGTCATTTTATCAGTTTTCTGCTTACAAAAGTATAAATAATTTAATTGAGAAGTAACTAACCTGCAATATGTTTTGTTATAAAATTGAAACAAAATGCATAATAATTGCTTATATTTGCCATAAATTTATTTAATACATTGAAAACCATAGCACAAATAGTAATTTTTATTTTCGTATCATCTTTAACGATGCCTACACTTAGTTGGTTTGTAAAGGATGTTGAAAAATGCTATTCATTTTGTGACATCGATAAATCTGAAAAAGAGCTAGATAATTCTGAAGAAAAAGAATTAGATAAAAATGAACTGGATTTTTTTGACAAAATATTTTTTTCAGAAAAATTTTATTTCAAAACATCAATTAATGATGATGAATTAAATTTATTTCATTTTCTAAGTAATCATAATATTCAATTTAAAGAAATTTTTTCTCCACCTCCAGAATTAGTTTAATACGTTTTCACATATCGATGTTTGTTTCAACATCGAAGAATAATTTATTAAATTTATATTTTGGTATGTCTAAAAAAATCAATCTTTTTTCAAACCTTAAATCTGATTTCGCTTCAGGTTTAGTGGTTTTTCTAGTGGCTTTGCCATTATGTCTCGGTATTGCATTAGCAAGTGGAGCACCTTTATTTTCAGGAATTATTTCGGGTATTGTTGGCGGAATTATTGTTGGATATTTAAGTCAGTCGCATTTAAGTGTTTCTGGTCCAGCGGCAGGTTTGACAGCAATTGTTTTAACCGCAATAACTGATTTAGGGTCATTTAACGCATTTCTTTTAGCTGTTTTAATTGCTGGATTAATTCAGTTGATTTTAGGATTTATTAAAGCTGGAAGTATTTCTAACTATTTCCCAAATAATGTTATTGAAGGAATGTTGGCTGGAATTGGAGTAATTATAATATTGAAACAAATTCCTCACGCATTTGGTTATGATCCAGATTTTGAAGGTGATGAATCTTTTTTTCAACCTGATGGACAAAATACTTTTTCTGAAATTTTCAATATATTTGATCATATTCAATTAGGTTCAATTGTAATAGCTCTGATTTCATTGGCAATATTGATTTTATGGAATAAAGTTGATGTTTTAAAGAAAATAAAACTAATTCCACCAGCTTTAGTAGCGGTTATTATAAGTATTCTGCTAAACGAATTTTTTATACAATCTGGAAGTAATTTAGCGATCGTAAAAGAGCATTTGGTTAGTTTACCTGTACCAACTACTTTAGAAGAATTCAAAAATATTATTGTAACACCAGATTTTACTGCCATCTCAAATTCAAAAGTTTGGATTGTTGCTATAACTATTGCTGTAGTTGCCTCAATTGAAACCTTATTATGTATAGAAGCATCAGACCGAATGGATGCGTTAAAGAGATATACCAATACAAATGTTGAATTAAAAGCGCAAGGAATTGGAAATATTTTGAGTGCCCTTTTAGGTGGTTTACCAATGACTTCTGTAGTAGTAAGAACCACAGCAAATAATACTGCTGGAGCAAAATCAAAAATGTCAGCAATAATTCACGGTGTGCTTTTGCTAGTAAGTGTTTTAGCAATTCCAACAGTATTAAATAAAATACCTTTAGCTACATTGGCAGCAGTTTTGTTATTAGTAGGTTATAAATTAGCTAATCCTGCAACAATTAAGCATTTTTGGGAAAAAGGAAAATATCAATTTATTCCATTTATAGCTACTTTTGGTGCAGTAGTTTTTACAGATTTATTAAAAGGTGTTGCTTTAGGAATGATTATTAGCGTTATATTTGTTTTAAAGGGTAATATGAAACGTGCTTACCATTTCAAAAAAGAAGAATATCACGATGGCGACATTATTCATATCGATTTAGCACAGGAAGTTTCGTTTTTGAACAAAGCGGCAATAAAAACAACATTATCTGAAATACCAGAAAATGCTTTTGTAACCATTAATGCATCAAATACTGTTTATATTGCACACGATATTTTAACTTTGATTACAGAATTTGCAGAAGTAAATGCAAAAGAATTAAATATTGATGTGAAATTAGAAGGTTTTAAAAAAGCATATAATTTAGAAAATAATGAATATTTTAAAAGCACTGTAACTTTTGAAAAAAAATACAATGCTTTGAAACGAAAAGTAGAAATAGTAAGAAGTAATAAATAAAAATATAGAAAAATGAGTAATGATTTTTACAAAAAGATTTTAGACAACAATAAAAAATGGGTTGAAAATCAATTAGCAATTGATGTAGAATATTTTAAAGATTTAGCTAAAGGACAACAACCACCTTTATTATGGATTGGCTGTTCAGACAGTCGTGTGCCAGCTAACGAAATTATTGGAGCAAAACCAGGTGAAGTTTTTGTGCACAGAAATATTGCAAATATGGTTATTCATAGTGATATGAATATGTTAAGCGTATTAGATTATGCTGTAAATGTATTAAAAGTAAAACATGTAATTGTTTGTGGACATTATGGTTGTGGTGGAGTAAAAGCTGCTATGGGTAATCAATCTATTGGATTAATAGATAACTGGATCCGTCACATTAAAGATGTTTATCGATTACATGAAACATATTTAAATACTATTGAAGATGAAGAAGAACGATTTAATAAATTTGTTGAAGTCAACGCGCAAGAACAAGTATTTGATTTAGCGAAAACTTCAATTGTTCAAAATGCATGGAGAAATGGACAAGAACTTACACTTCACGGTTGGACCTATGGTTTAAATTCAGGTTATGTAACCGATTTAGGCGTAAACATGAGTTCTAATGAAGAATTAGATGAAGTGTATCAATTGAAGTTTTCGAACTAAAAAATTACAAACATTTAATTAGCGTTAAGTAAATAGGCATTCCTATCGTAATATTTAAAGGAAATGTTACTGCTAATGTCATAGGTAAAAACAACCCTGGATTTGCTTTTGGCACGGCAATTTTCATAGCAGCAGGCACAGCAATATATGATGCGCTTGCTGCTAAAACCGCTAACATAAATCGATTGCCTATATCGTCCGTTACTATTTGACTGCATAAAGCTACAACACAACCATTAATCAAAGGAATAAACAGAGCAAAAAATACTGCAAACCAGCCGCTTTTTACAAAATCTCCTAATTTTTTACCACTTACAATTCCCATATCTAAAAGAAATATGGCTAAAAAACCTTTAAATAAATCATTTGTAAAAGGTTTTATTCCCATCGCCTGTTCTTCACTAGCCAACAAACCAATTACTAAACTACCTAAAATTAAGAGTACGCTTCCATTGGTAAAAGAATGCTTAATTAAAGATATAAGTGAGGTATTCGTTTCTTTTTTCTTATCAAACATTCGTATTAATATGACACCCACAATAATGGCTGGTGCTTCCATTAATGCCATAACAGCTACCATATGCCCGCTAAAAGTCATGTGTTGAATCTCTAAAAAAGAAGCAGCAGTTACAAAAGTTACCGCACTTACTGAACCATAAGCGGCAGCTATTGCACCGGCATCAAAAACATTAAATTTTCTTCTCAAAATAAAGAAGGAATATATCGGAATAATCAATGCGATAACTACACCGAACAAAACAGACCAAACAATTTCCAATGTAAATTCGCTATGAGCTAATTCTTGGCCACCTTTAAATCCGATAGAGAATAATAGATATAGTGATATGAACTTAGAAGAATTAGGTGGTATTTCTAAGTCGCTTTTTAATTTTACAGCTACAATTCCTAAAATAAAAAAAAGTAGCGCTGGGTTCGTAAGGTTTTCAAATAGTAAATCTAAATTCATTTTATTTGTTTTTAGTAGCTCGTTCTAAACGATCATTAATTGAGTTTCCCAAATCGATTTCTGGAAACTTTTGAGCAATAATTAGGTCTAAATTTTGAGTATCTAAACGATGCATTGCCGCATATAAATTAGCTGTAGCTTCCTTCAGACTCCCTTTCTTTGATAGAATCTCAACAACTACATCTTCTTTATCAATCGTAACATTATTAAATAAAAGCAATCCAATCTTTTTTGTTGAATATTTTTCAATCTCTTTTTTTACATCATTAACTAATATAGTTTTTGTTAAGGGCGCATAATGCCTGGTAAGCATTCCTGGTGCCTCTGGAGCATTCTCGTTTTTATTTTTAAGTAAAATTGGACCAATAACGCTTTCAATCGCTTCTCTTGAAATAGCTCCTAGTCTATACAAAATTGGCTCTTCATTCTCAAATCCGATTATTGTAGACTCTATACCATTCTCACAATTACCACCATCTAAAACCAATGGAAGTGTATTTGAAAAATAATTTGCAACATGTTCTGCTGTAGTAGGACTAATTGAACCGAAAGGATTTGCGCTTGGAGCTGCTAATGGAAAATTTAGTTTAGACAATAAATCTAAAGTTAATGGATGATTAGGGATTCTAACCGCAACTGTATCTTTTCCGCCAGTAACCAAATCAGAAATAGAATTTCGTTTTTTTAATACAAGCGTTAGCGGACCTGGCCAAAAATTATTTGCTAATAATTTCGCTTTTAAAGGAATTTCCGAACATATCTCTTCTAAACAAGTTAAGGAATGCACATGAACGATTAACGGATTAAAAAATGGTCTTTTTTTGGTTTCAAATATTTTTTTTATTGCCTTTTCACTAAATATATTACCTGCCAAACCATAAACCGTTTCTGTTGGAATAGCTACTACTTCATCGTTTTCTAGCAGATTTTTCGCAAAATCTAAATCTTTTGAAATTTGAATCATAAATTATGGGTTACACGTATCACAATAGGTTGGCTCTTCATAAGTAATACCTCTTGGAAACATTTTTTTATTACTATAATGGCATTTTTTACATTGATACATATAATATAAAGTGGAGCGTGTAGGATTTTTACATAGCTCACACGGCAAACCTGAAACAGCATCTACAATATCAAAACCTGGTGTTTGACATGTAGGACAAAGTGATTTTATTTTTTCAATTAACTGCCATGTTGCTTTTTCAATTACTTTCATACGGGTAGGATTGAACATGGCTCTCATATCCGTTTCTACATGTACAAAACCATTCTTATTATTTAATTTATGAAATTTTTCTAGCAACTCGTTTTTAGATTGTATGCCTTTGAAAATAGTTGAAAAGTTAGTTTCATCTGATTTTAAAATTAGTGCATGAGAAGGAAAATTCACTTTTTCGGAAAAAGTCAGTAAATCTGTTTCATTAGAAATTTTTTGACCATTAAAATTGGTTTCCAAACTAATTTCTTTTGCTATAATTTCAAGATCATTACTAAAATCTTTTAGCATTACTAATTCTTGATTAGCTTGTGCAAAAAAAATAGATGGATGCGCTCCAAAAGAACCTTCACTTGCAATTACTAAATCAGATTTTGAGGCATTAGCAGCAAGGAAACATTTATTTCTTAGTGTGGTTAAGGCATCATATTTACGTTCAATTTCACCAGAAAATGTTCCTAAAGTATCCGTGTCAAATTGTTCAGATACAAAACAACTAATCGCAAGTTCTTTCTCGAGAATAGGAGTCATAACAAGCTCTTTTTTATGTTTTGTAGCAATTAGTACTTTTCGACCTTCAAACATATTATTCTTCTAAACGAATGGTTAGCGTACTATTAATTACCAATTTTTTATTTTTCTCTTTTGCACTGGCAATAACTTGTTTAATTTCATCTTTAGTTGCTATTAATTCTTGAATACGAACTTTTGAATGTGCCATTTCTTGATTAAATCGGATATGGTTACTGAAATCTTCTCTATTATGATAATCGATTTTATAATTAAGCAAAGCAATTAAAAGTTTGTCAGCGTCATCGAAAGTAAAAACACCATCAATAAATTTAAAGTCTTGTTCTTTTTCCATTATATTTTTGTGTTAAATAATTTTATGTTGCAAAATTGATATTTTTTATTCATAAATTTTTATTTATATTTGTAATGCAAACCATAACATATATTTATGAATTATACCTTACACCAACTTCAGGTTTTTTATAAAATAACAGAGACTTTAAGTATTACTAAAGCTGCCGAAGAATTATTTCTTACTCAACCAGCGGTTTCAATACAATTAAAAAATTTTCAAAACCAATTTGATATTCCATTAACAGAAATGGTGGGAAGACAAATTTATATTACCGATTTTGGAAAAGAAATTGCAACTGCAGCAGAAGCAATTCTTAATGAAGTATATGCAATAAATTATAAAACGCAAGCTTACAAAGGTCAACTATCAGGAAGATTAAAAATATCAGTAGTTTCAACAGGAAAATATGTAATTCCCTATTTTTTGAGTGATTTTATTAAAAATAATAAAGAAGTAGAATTGGAGATGGATGTGACTAACAAAACAAAAACGTTAAAATCGTTAAAAAATAATGAAATTGATTTTGCTTTAGTTTCAATACTTCCAAAAGATATAGAAGTTGAATCGAAAATTATTTTAGAAAACAAATTGTTTTTAATAGGTAATAAATATGTAGATAGTAATCCTAAAAATGATTTAGCTGAATACGCTGCAAATTACCCGCTTATATATAGGGAAGCTGGATCTGCAACAAGAATTACAATGGAAAATTATTTAGATCAAAACGGAATTAAACCAAATATGAAACTCCAATTAACTTCAAATGAAGCAGTAAAACAATCTGTAATTGCAGGATTAGGACTTTCGATAATGCCTCTAATAGGATTGAAAAATGAATTAGACAAAGGTGATCTTAAAATAATTCCAGTAAAAAAATTACCAATTGTTTCTAGCTGGCGATTAATTTGGTTAAAAGGGAAAAAATTTAGTCCAGTCGCAAATGCTTATCTAAAACACATAAATGCCGCCCACGAAGAAATTAAAAACGAATATTTTTCTTGGATTTCGAATTATTAATCTTTTAAATTTTCATTAAAAGCAGAAGGCAATAATTGTGGGATAAACTTTATTAAAATTGGCAATAATAAACCACCCCCCGGAAGTAAAAAAATAGTAAGCGAAGGAATGCTTTTGCAAATGTCTAATAACTGTTTTTTTACTTTTTTCTTTTCTTCAAAACTTAATTCATTTTGAGTTGATTTCCCTAATAACTTTACTAATTCTTTGCTCTCTGAAAGCTCTTTAAGTAAACGGGTTTTATTCCTACTTACTAACTTTGCAATATTATCTTGGGTGTTCGTGTAAAATTGCTTTACCGGATGATTTAAATTATAAAAAGGTAAATTATTTTTATTCTTATTTATAAATTCAACTAATTCATAACCAGTGTTTTGATTTATTTTATTTAAACCTAATTTTAAAGCAAATTCTGAAAGAAAAACTTGCTCGTTTTCATACACAACACCATCGCTTAACAACGTCATATGAGCAATTTCGTATAGATATAAACTTTCTAATTCAGACCGATTCCCTTCAAAAACAATATCAATAATTTCATGATTATTTATTTTAGAAACCTTAGAATATCGTAACGAATTTTCAAACATTTTTAGAAGCATTAAGTCGTACTCCGATTTATGTTTTTTCACATTCAATGAAAACATAATTAATGCCAAACATTTTCGTTCTAAATTCTTAAAAAAATCAAGTGAAATCGATTTGTTTTTAAGATAATATTCAAATGCCAAAACATCAATATACAACATGGAATTGGTTACTATATGAGTGAAATTTTTGGTAACAATATTATCATTTGTTTGCAAACGTTCATTTATTATACTCTCTAATTTTTGATATGAATTAGATTGCGGCAATACCATATTTAAAAAACTAAATTTTCCTCTTGAAATTTGATCGTAAAAAGACAACAATTCATTTAAAAAAGCATTTTTTGAATTCAACTTTTGAGACTGAAACAAAGCAATTAATGTGGCTAAAAAACCAACTTTCATTTTTTCTTCAGCATCCCATTTCGCATCATCTATGTCTGTTTTTAGATGATAGTTTACAACATAACCATAAATCAAACCACTTTTTTGAGAAGCCCTAAAGAATGACTCGTCGGTATCGTATGTAACGACATCAGCAGCATGTTGTTGAATAAATTTTTCAATCCAACCGTTAATTGAAGGGTTAATTTGCATGAATTATCTGGTGTTTTAAATCGTAATTAATTAATAAACCTACAAATTTACTATAACTTTCCATTCCATCTTTTTGTTGATTCATTTTTAAAAATGTGTCGTAAATGTATTCAAAAAAAGTATCAATCCACGAATGATAGTGTTTCCAAAAGGTTCTATTTTCGTTAAAATTTTCCAAAACACCTTTATTAATAAATACTTTATACGTTTTACTACTACCTGCTTCCATTACTTCTAAATTATACAAACAATAATTCAAAGCAAAAGCATAGGCGGAATATTTAAAATAAACATCCTTATTTTGCGAAGCAGCAATAAATCCAATAAAATTACAGTCACTTTCAGAGGCAATTCCGGTTTGATGTGCCATTTCGTGACAAATTGTTAATGGTGAAGTGTATTTCGGCTTTAAATTATTTACCTGCGCTTCATTTGTAAATGGATTTAAATACCCTCCAAATCCCATATAACTCAATGGCAAACTAAAAATAGAGGATTTGATACTTTTATGTTGATACTTAATTTGCGACAACGGTTTAGGCAAATTAGCATATCCGTTTAAAGCCATTTCATACATTTTTTGTTCTGAATAGTTATAAACCACTTTCCTATAATGTAATTTTTCTATTTGAAGTTGCAAATGATTTGTTTCGGCAATTAATTTTAACGTCAAATTTTGCAATTGTTCTTTAGTATATTCTTTTTCAATACCTATTTTTTTATGCAATGGAATTCTGTAATAATTCAATCCCCATAAAAAATGAAATAAAAAATACAAAATCGAAATAAAATTCAAAATAGTTAAACCGTTAGATTTCCAATTTTTCAAAAAACCAATTCTATTTTTATACAACCATCTTAGAACAAGTAGTATCAAAATAATATAGAAAATATCACCTACAGAAAAAGGAATCCAACCTAAAAGTAATCGACTAATCTTAGAAAGATACAAATACAAGCCATTACTGTAAAAGCGTTCTACTACTTCTGGAAAAAGTGAAAGCACATTAATCAGAATAACTTGAACGAATAAAAATAAACTTAGATATTTTTTCATTTGCTAAAATTATTACAAATAGACTAATAAATAGTAATATTTTTTATAATTTTGTTTCATAGCTATTAATCTTATGACACAAGTTACTTTAAATATTCCTGATCAAGATTTAAACTTTTTTATGCAATTAATAGAAAAGTTTAATTATGATACTACTATTTCTGATTTCGAAATGACATCTGAAATAAAAAATATACTTGATACTCGACGAAAAAACTCAAATGAAGTAAATCACATTCCTTGGAATGAAGTGAAATCAAAGATAATTTTTAATAAAAAATAATGAGTTATTCCGTTTTCTTTGAAGAAAATGCTATCAATGATATTCAAGAAGCCGTTTCCTATTATGATATAAAAAAAGAAGGTTTGGGAGAAGTTTTTTATACTTCTTTAGAAAACGCAATTGAAACCATAATAATTAATTCAAACTTTCAAATTAGATATAAAGATTATATAGGTTTGCCTTTGAAAAAATTCCCTTTTATTGTGTTTTATTACATTACGGAAGAAACCAAAAAAATTCACATTATTTCTGTATTTAACACTTCTAAAAATCCAAATTCATATTACGATTTATAAACTATGTTTAAATATTCAAAAAAAAACGAATTTTGAATATTGAATAACGAATTTTGAACAATAACATTAAAAAATAAACAGAACAAAAATAAAATGAGTCAAGAAGTAAGAAATTTAGAACCAAAAGTGCTTTGGAACAAATTTGCCGATTTAAATGCCGTACCACGTCCATCTAAAAAAGAAGAACGCATTATTGCCTTTATGATGAAATTTGGTCAAGAATTAGGTTTAAACACCATTAAAGACGAAGTTGGAAATGTAATTATAAAGAAACCTGCAACTACCGGAATGGAAAATCGTAAAACCATTGTAATGCAATCGCATTTAGATATGGTGCATCAAAAAAACAATGATACCGATTTTGATTTCGACACACAAGGTATTGAAATGTATGTAGATGGTGACTGGGTTCGTGCCAAAGGAACTACTTTAGGTGCCGATAACGGATTAGGTGTTGCTACAATTATGGCAATCTTAGAAAGCACCACAATTCCACATCCTGCCATTGAAGCTTTGTTTACTATAGATGAAGAAACTGGTATGACAGGTGCAATGGGATTAAAAGGTGGCTTATTAGAAGGTGAAATCCTTTTAAATTTAGACACCGAAGAAGACGATGAAATTGATATTGGTTGTGCAGGCGGTGTAGACGTTACTGCAGTTGCAGAATACGATGAAGAAGACACTCCTGCCGATGCTGTTGGTTATACCATTACTGTAAAAGGTTTAAATGGCGGACATTCAGGTATGGATATCGACAAAGGTTTAGGTAATGCAAACAAAATTATGAACCGCTTATTATTTAATGGTTTTGAAGATTTTGGTTTACAAATTTCAACTATTAATGGCGGAAGCTTACGTAATGCCATTCCAAGAGAAAGTATAGCAGAAGTAGCCATTGCTCCTATTTACAATGAAGCATTTACATTTGATATGCAAGAAATTATCAATGAAATAAAAGCTGAATTTAAAACTACAGAACCCAATTTAGAAATTGTAATTGAAAAATCAGCGACAACACCTACTAAAGTTATGCCTCCAATGGCACAGTTTTATATGGTTAGATCGATTTATGCAGCGCATAATGGCGTGTATAGAATGAGTGCAGATTTTGAAAATTTAGTAGAAACTTCAAATAATATCGCAAAAATAACAGTTGCTAATGGTAAATTAACAGTACAATGTTTGACACGATCTTCTGTGGAAACCTCAAAATTTGATTTAGCAAACGCTTTACGTTCCGCTTTCGAATTAATGGGTTGTGAAGTCACTTTCGGAGGTTCGTATC
Organism: Flavobacterium sp.; assembly: GCF_044360715.1. GTDB lineage: Bacteria > Bacteroidota > Bacteroidia > Flavobacteriales > Flavobacteriaceae > Flavobacterium. Next base: position 4,532 of record NZ_JBIKJY010000016.1, on the reverse strand, counting down.
CAGGTTGGACTCCAAATGCCAACTCAGAAATATTAGATATTTTAACTTCAATATACGAGAAACAAAACGGAACCAAACCACAAGTTGTAGCTTGTCACGCAGGTTTAGAATGTGGGATTTTAGGAACCAATTACCCAGAAATGGATATGATTTCTTTCGGGCCAACAATAAAAGGCGCACACAGCCCAGATGAAAGAGCAAATATTGCATCCGCTCAAAAATATTGGAAATTTGTATTGGAAATTTTAGAGAATATTCCAGTTAGAAAATAGTAAAAACTAAAAATCCCAATTTTTCAATTGGGATTTTTTTATTTATTTCGTTAAGTACATTTTTCTTCTTGCGTATAAATCATAAAATTGATCATCTTTTAAATCATCAATAAACAAAATGCTTTCACCTGTTGATTTCATTTCTGGACCTAAGGCTTTATTTACATTTGGAAATTTACTAAAAGAGAAAACCGGTTGCTTAATCGCATATCCTTTTAATTTCGGATTAAAGGCGAAATCAGTTACTTTATTTTCTCCTAACATTACTTTTGTTGCGTAATTTACATAAGGTTCTCCATACGCTTTTGCAATAAAAGGTACAGTACGAGATGCTCTCGGGTTGGCTTCAATAATGTAAACAATATCGTCTTTAACCGCAAATTGAATATTAATTAATCCAACCGTTTTTAAAGCTACTGCGATTTTATTTGTATGATCTTTTATTTGTTGCATTACAAACTCACCCAAGTTAAAAGGAGGTAACGTAGCATTACTATCACCAGAATGGACGCCACAAGGCTCAATATGCTCCATAATTCCAATTATATAAACATTTCCATCTGCATCACAAATAGCATCCGCTTCAGCTTCAATAGCGCCATCTAAATAATGATCTAATAAAAGTTTATTTCCTGGTATCGATTTTAATAAATCAATAACGTGTTCTTCCAATTCTTGTTTATTGATTACAATTTTCATTCCTTGTCCACCTAACACATAAGAAGGACGGACTAATAAAGGAAAATCTAATGTATCTGCTAATTGCGAAGCTTCTTCAGCACTTTCAGCAATTCCAAATTGTGGAAATGGTATTTTTAATTCCGTCAATAAATCAGAGAACCTTCCTCTATCTTCTGCTAAATCTAACGCATCAAATGAAGTTCCTAAAATTTTAATTCCGTATTTCGATAATTTTTCAGCTAATTTTAAAGCAGTTTGTCCACCTAATTGCACAATCACACCTTCTGGTTTTTCGTGCTGAATAATATCGTATATATGTTCCCAAAAAACAGGTTCAAAATACAATTTATCAGCCGTATCAAAATCTGTAGAAACCGTTTCTGGATTACAGTTAATCATAATCGTTTCATAACCACATTCTTTAGCCGCCAAAACACCGTGTACGCAAGAATAATCAAACTCAATTCCTTGTCCAATTCGATTTGGTCCAGAACCTAAGACTACTACTTTTTTCTTATCAGTTACGATACTTTCATTATGAACGTATCTCGTACCATCTGCTTTTTCAATTTCGGCTTCAAAAGTAGAATAATAATAAGGCGTTTGTGCTTTAAATTCTGCGGCACAAGTGTCCACTAATTTATAAACGCGTTGAATATTCATTTCATCACGTAATTTATGAACTTGACTTTCCAAACATTTCATCATATGAGCAATCTGTCTGTCACCATATCCTTTCTGTTTGGCTTCTAATAATAATTCTTTAGGTAAAGAATCTACTTTATATTTTGAAATTTCTTTTTCTAAATGAAATAATTCTTCATATTGCTTCAAAAACCACATATCTATTTTAGTGATTTCGTGAATTCTACTCAATGGAATTCCCATCGCAATAGCGTCATAAATCACAAAAACTCTGTCCCAACTTGCATAGGTTAGTTTTTCAATAATTTGTTCGTAATTGGTATACCCTTTTCCGTCAGCTCCTAAACCATTTCGTTTAATTTCGAGTGATTGAGTAGCTTTATGAAGCGCTTCTTGAAACGAACGTCCAATTCCCATTACTTCTCCAACAGATTTCATTTGTAATCCTAAAGTTCTATCTGCACCCTCAAATTTATCAAAATTCCAACGTGGTATTTTTACAATCACATAATCTAAAGTTGGCTCAAATAAAGCCGAAGTAGATTTCGTAATTTGATTTTGCAATTCATCTAAATTATAACCTAAAGCTAATTTCGATGCAATTTTTGCAATTGGATATCCAGTAGCTTTTGATGCCAATGCAGAAGAACGAGATACGCGAGGATTAATTTCAATCGCAACAATATCTTCTTTTTCATCAGGTGAGACAGCAAATTGCACGTTACAACCTCCTGCAAAATTTCCGATAGAACGCATCATTAAAATGGCCATATCACGCATTCGTTGAAATGTAGTGTCAGATAACGTCATCGCTGGCGCAACAGTTATGGAATCACCAGTATGAATACCCATAGGGTCCATATTTTCAATCGTACAGATAATTACCACATTATCGTTACTATCACGCAATAATTCCAATTCATATTCTTTCCATCCCATTAAAGCTTTATCAATTAAAACTTCATGAATTGGAGACGCTTCTAAACCGTAAGTTAAAGCCGCATCAAAATCTTCTCTTTTATAAACAATAGCCGCACCGGTTCCTCCCAAAGTAAATGAAGGACGAATTACTAAAGGAAAACCAAATTCTTGCTCAATTTCTTTTCCTTTTAAGAAAGAGTTTGCTGTTTTAGCTGGCGCTTGAGGAATTCCAATTTTATTTAATAAATTTTTAAATTGCTCTCTATCTTCGGTAATATTTATTGCATTTATATCTACACCAATTAATCTAACACCAAAATCCGTCCAAATTCCTTTCTCATCGGCTTCAATACATAAATTTAAAGCAGTTTGACCACCCATCGTTGGCAAAACAGCATCAATTTGAGGATGTGCTTTTAAAATTTCTATTATAGATTTAGTAGTCAATGGCTTTAAATACACATGATCAGCCATAGTTGGGTCTGTCATGATGGTAGCAGGATTTGAATTTATTAAAATAACTTCAATTCCTTCCTCCTTTAAAGAGCGTGCAGATTGAGAACCTGCATAATCAAATTCGCAAGCTTGTCCAATTACTATTGGTCCTGAACCAATAATTAATACCGATTTTATTGAATTGTCTTTTGGCATATTGTTGTGTTATTGTAGATTTTAATTTAATGCAAATATAAAAAAAAGGTGTTACTATTAAAATAGTAACACCCTGATATTTCGATTAACTAATACCATTATTTCTTATGTCTTGGTTCACAAGATACTGTTAATTTATGTCTTCCTTTAGCTCTTCTACGAGCAAGCACCTTTCTTCCGTTAGGAGATGACATTCTGTCCATGAAACCGTGCTTATTTCTTCTTTTTCTCTTTGATGGTTGAAATGTTCTCTTACTCATTGTTAGTATTTTTAAATTCTATATAATTCTTTAATAATATGGCTTTCTTTAAACCGAGTGCAAATATACAAAGACTTTTTTCAAATACAAATACTTTTTTAAAATTATTTTTAATAGATTTTATTACCTTTGCAAACTAAACTAAATATCATGTTCAATAAAAACATAAAACTAATTACAGCAGCAGGATTAATTTCATTTGCAATTTACTTATTCACTATTGGTGGTAATATTGGAAATGGAATATTTTTAATTCTATTATCAACCCTTTTTATCTTATTCTATTTTAAAAATGAATTAATTATTTTATCATTTTTACAGTTAAGAAAACAAAATTTTGACGGCGCTAAAAAATATTTAGATAAAATTAGCAATCCAGAAACAGCTTTGGTTAAAAAACAACAAGGGTATTATAATTACTTAAATGGATTAATGGTTTCGCAAACTAACCTAAATCAAGCAGAAAAATACTTTAGAAAAGCAATTGAACTTGGCTTAAGTATGGATCAAGACTTAGCTTTAGCCAAACTTCAATTAGCAGGAATTGCTGCTTCAAAAAGAAGAAAAATTGAAGCAGAAAAATGGCTAAGTGAAGCAAAAAAATTAGACAAACACAATATGTTGAAAGATCAAATTGTAATGATGAAACAACAATTAAAGAGAATATAATTTTTAAAGTCCCAATTGGGACTTTTTTTGTGCTTCATAATTACGATTTAATTTTAAAAGGTATTCAATTTTTAACCATTTGAAATAATCAAATCAAAGGACATTAAAATTTCTCTGCCAAAATATACAAAACATTAACTTTTCTTTACATAAATTACACCTTTTATATTATTTTTAGTGCGTTCCCTTTCAGGTCGTGTGTTCCGTTATATCTTTTTTGGTGTTATTTTTTAAAAAAAGGATGCCACTTCACCCACTAACGCTTTGGTTTTCATAAGATAAATCTTGTAAACAAGCTATGAATCACGTTTATATAACAAAAAAAGCCTTCAAGTAAAACTTGAAGGCTTTAATAAAAGAAGGCGGCGACATACTCTCCCACATAACTGCAGTACCATCTGCGCAGTTGGGCTTAACTTCTCTGTTCGGAAAG
>NZ_JBIKJY010000042.1:0-6246 GCF_044360715.1 Flavobacterium sp. | reverse complement strand
ATCATTTTAAATGTAATAAATACCAACATATGAAATTAAACACTATTGTTGTTGATGACAGTTCTATTCAACGTATTACTATTGCTAAATTAATCTCCGAACATCCTAACTTAGTATTAGGTGGTGATTTTTCAAACGCATTAGAAGCTAAGAATTATATTACAAATAATACTGTTGATTTAATTTTTTTAGACATTGAAATGCCTCATATTACTGGTTTTGATTTAATTGATGGTTTAAAAATCAAACCGCTAATTGTATTTATTACTTCAAAAGCGGATTATGCTGTTAAAGCATTTGATTATTCTGCATTAGATTTTATACAAAAACCAATAAAAAAAGCACGATTCTTAGTTGCTACAAAAAAAGCAATGGAAATGCACCATTTAAAACATGACCAAACTCATGACGAAAACGGGGCACATCTAATTATCAAAAGTAATCTTAAAAAAATAAAAGTATATACCTCACATATAAAATGGATTGAAGCTTTTGGCGATTACATCAAAGTTGTAACATACGAAGACACCCACTTAGTATTATCTACAATGAAATCTTTTGAAATTGAATTACCAAAAGAAAACTTTCTTAGAATTCATAAATCGTATATTATTAATTTAGATAAAGTCGATCGATTTAATAGCAAACAAGTTGAAATAGACGGAGAAAAAATTCCGTTAAGTAGAAATAAAAAAGAAGAAATTATTAGTGTTTTAGAAAATTATTAATAATCTACATTAATTGTTGTTTTTATTGCTCGATATTGTGAAGTGGCTTCAAAACTTACTAATGCTTTTTTAATTATTTTTTTAGTTCCAATAAGATTAGCGTTATTTGGAATTTTAATAAGAATTGTTCGAATATATTCATTTCGAATCCTATTAATTGCAGGTTCTTCTGGTCCTAATATAGGTACCGCTACATTTTGCTTTAACACATTATACAACCATGTAGCACCTTCACGAAGTTTTTCGTAATCACGATGTTTCAATTTTATTTGTAACAAACGGAAATACGGTGGATATTGAAAATTACGTCTTTCGTATAATTGCTCATTAAACATCGCTGTATAGTTATTATTCACTACTTGTTGAATTGTATTATGCATTGGATTGTACGTTTGAATCACTACACTACCCTTTTTGGCTTTTCTACCTGAACGCCCGGCTACTTGTACCATCATTTGATACGCCCGTTCATAAGCGCGATAATACGGCTGATTTAATAAATTATCTGCATTTAAAATTCCAACTAAAGTCACGTTTTCAAAATCTAAACCTTTGGCTAACATTTGTGTACCAACTAAAATATCAATTTCCTGGTTTTTAAAGGCATCAATCATTTTTTCAAAAGCAAATTTTCCTCGAGTGGTGTCTTGATCCATTCGCGCAATTCGTTTCTCAGGAAATAGCTTTATCAATTCTAATTCTACTTGCTCCGTACCAAAACCCTTTGCCGTAATATCTAACGAATTACATTGGTGGCAATGTGTGGGTTTCGCCATATTATGTCCGCAATAATGACATTTTAAATGATTTTTATACTTGTAATAGGTTAAACTCACATCGCAACTTGGGCATTGAGGTACGTGACCGCAAGTGGTGCATTCAATATACGGCGAATACCCTCTGCGATTTTGAAATAGCATTATTTGTTCCTTATTTGCTAATGTTTCGTGCATTCTTTCCAATAATTCATCTGAAAAATGACCATCCATTCGTTTTCGGAAATATTTATCTTTTAAATCAATCAAATGAATTTCTGGTAAGACCACATTATTGAATCGTTCAAACAACTCAATTAAACCATATTTATTGGTTTTGGCATTATGATACGATTCTAAACTTGGTGTAGCACTTCCTAACAGCACTTTTGAATTATGAAATTTTGCTAAAACAATAGCCGCATCTCGGGCATGATATCGAGGCGCTGGGTCTTGTTGTTTGTAAGTAGCTTCATGTTCTTCATCAACCACAATTAAACCTAAATTAGAAAACGGCAAAAACAAGGCACTCCGAACACCTAAAACGACTTTTGCTTTTTCAGAGTTTTGCAACACGTGATTGTACACCTCAACACGTTCATTTGAATTATATTTAGAGTGAAAAACCGCAATTTGATTTCCAAAATAAGCGGATAATCGTTGCACTAATTGCGTAGTTAAAGCGATTTCTGGTAATAAAAACAATACTTGTTTGTCTTGTTGTAAAAATGCTTCAATAAGTTTAATATAGACTTCCGTTTTACCTGAAGCGGTTACTCCGTGAAATAAATTGACATCAAATTGAGTAAATTTATCCTGAATATTATCTAAAGCAATTTGTTGCGATGCACTTAATTGTATTTCGTAATTTTCCTCTTTTTCGAAGGAAACACGGTCTGTATTGATATAATATTCTTCAAAAATTTGTTTATCTATTAATGATTTAATAACCGCCGCGCTAACCCCAGAAGTTTCAATTAACAATTTTGCAGCAATTGGCTTTTTCTCTGTAGCTTGCAATTGAAAATACGATAAAACAATTTCTTTTTGCTTCTTTGCTTTACCTAATATTTCAAGTAATTCTTGCAATTTTTCTGGTTGCAGAAATTCTTCTTGAAGTTTAATATATTTTACTAATTTTGGTTTGTAATTGTCTTGCACCTCATCTTGCATCGTAAGCAAACCTTTAGCTAACAAGCTTTGAACAATTGGAATTACATTTTTCTTATTAAGAATCTGAGAAATTTCTGAAATCGTAATGGATGATTTATTTTCTAAAGCTTCTAAAACTAAAAATTCTTCATCTGTTGTCAATGTTTTATCTGATTCTGTATGCGAAGAAGAAATCATCGTTTCACTTTCTAAAATCAATCCGGAAGGTAATGCTGCTTTAAAAACTTCGCCAATTGCACACATATAATACGACGCAATCCATTGCCAATGTTTAAGTTGAATTTCAATTACAATAGGAACCTCATCAATAATTTGGCTGATTTCTTTAGCTTCATACAAAACAGGAGGATTGGTATGCTTTTCTACAACTAAAGCCGTATACACTTTTGTTTTTCCAAAAGGAACCGTAACGCGCATTCCTCGTTGCAAAAACTTGTATTCTTCCACATTCACGGAATACGTAAACGTTTTATCAAGATTTAAAGGAAGAATAACGTTGATGAAGTACATTTATTAAAGGTATTGGGTTTTGGGTGAAGGGTATTGGGTGTCGGAAATTTACTTATTCATGTCTTGTAAAATAGTTTTAAAATCTTCAATTCTTGCATTTGTTCTCTCTGTTAAACAAGTTGAAAAAATTAATGGTGAAATACTTCCTCCTTTATATTGTTCGATTTCAAAATTACAATGTGAATCTCGAAATTTCAACCAATCTTTTTGGGCTTTAACCATTAGTTGTTTTTCATTAACATCTAAAACATCAATTATTTTTTTATAATATCTATTCAGTTCCGCATCAGCTTTCTTAAAATCTTCATAAGCAGATTTATTCATTTCAGCTTGAGTTTGTGCGCTCAAATTGTAACTATAAAATAAAATAAGTAAATAAAAAATTTTATTCATATAAAAGAAATATTAATTAGAATAATAAACGAAACGTTTGACTTTTGACTTTTGACTTTTGACTTTAACTAATCCAACTTCTCCGTTAATTTAGCAAAAACTTGTTTCGCATCTTTACCTTCGTATAAAATTTGATAAACCGCGTCAATAATTGGCGTTTTGGCTTTGTATTCTTGATTAAGAGTATAAGCACTTTTTACAGCGTAATAACCTTCTGCCACCATACTCATTTCCATTTGAGCAGATTTTACGGTATAACCCTTCCCTATCATATTTCCAAACATTCGGTTTCTCGAAAAAACGGAATATCCCGTTACTAACAAATCGCCTAAATAAGCCGAATCGTTTATATTACGTTTCATTTTATGAACTTTTCTAATGAATTTTTTCATTTCACGAATGGCGTTACTCATTAAAACCGCTTGAAAGTTATCTCCATAACCCAAACCATGAGCAATACCCGCAGCAATAGAATAAATATTTTTCAAAACAGCTGCGTACTCAGTACCTATAATATCATCAGACGTTTTAGTCTTTATATAATACGACGCTAAATTTTTTGCAACATATTTGGCTTTTTCTTCATCTGCACAAGCAATTGTTAAATACGACAATCGCTCTAAAGCTACTTCTTCTGCATGACAAGGACCTGTAATTACTCCAATGTTTTCGTAAGGAATTGAAAACATATTATGAAAGTGTTCGCCTACAATTAAACTTGTTTCTGGAACGATACCTTTAATAGCTGAAAAAATTATTTTTCCTTCTAAAGATACTGTCATTTTTTCTAATTCCGCACTTAAAAACGCAGATGGTATTGCAAAAATTACCACATCAGCAAATTGAATGGCTTCGTTAATATCGTTTGTCAATTGCAATTTATTCGTATCAAAAGCAACCGAACTTAGATAATTTGGATTGTGTTTTTGCTGTTTCAAATGTTCTAAAGCATACGTGCTTCGCATGTACCATGCTATTTTCTCTTGATTTTCACATAACATTTTGGCAATAGCTGTTGCCCAACTTCCGCCTCCAATAACTGCAAATTTTTTATTGCTTTCCATGTTCTAAAATTATGAACTCCAAAAATACACTTTTGAATAGCAATATGCAATAGTCATATCAATTTCAATAATAATATGTATGACGAAATCAATATTAAAAAACCTTAAATAATGTTAATTATTTGTGAAGATGTATTTTCTGGCACGACTATTGAAAATAATATTATATCGATTAAAAAATAATAAAAGTAGTTTAGTTAGTAGTTTTTTTTGCAAAAAGCGTCTCAAAGAGAAATTCTTGGACGCTTTTTTTTACTTTTCACCAAAATTAAACACATAGGTACATAGAAAGTGTTATGATAAGTTGAGTAGCTTTGCAATACATAGAAAACATAGATTCTCTAACTTTTCACTTTATTACTTTGCTACTTTGTTACTATGTTACTTTTTACTTTTTACTTTTTACTTTTTACTTTTTACTTCCTTTAATAACTCATTTCAACAATTTCTTTTACTTTTTCTAATGTAATAATTTGTTTTTCGCCTAAAGCTTTCCAACCTCTTTCTTCAAAACGATTAACAATAAAATTAGCGGTATCGGAATAATTTGTAGTTGATTGAGAAAGTTTCGTTTCCATTCCCATTTCTTGTAAGAACGATACCAATTTATCAATAGCTTTTTCAGCAATTTCTTCCGTTGAATTTCCTTTTATATTGAACACTCTTTCACCAAATTGTGCTAATTTTTCTTTTTTAGAATCAAACATCACTCGATATAAATTCGGACCTATAATCGCTAATGTTCTTGCATGGTCAATTCCGTACAAAGCCGTTAATTCATGACCAATCATATGTGTTGCCCAATCTGATGCAACGCCTTTTTGTATCAATCCATTTAATGCCATTGTAGCGCACCACATAAAATTAGATGCTAATTTATAATCGGTAGGATTTTCAACAACTTTCGGACCTATTTCTACTAATGTTTGTAATATACCTTCTGAAATTCGGTCTTGCAACATTGCCTCTTGCGGATACGTTAAATATTGCTCTAATACATGTGTAAAAGCATCAACTACGCCATTTTGAAGTTGTCTTTTAGGTAACGAATGAATTACTGTTGGATCGCAAATAGAAAATTGAGGAAACAAAGCACTTCCACCTAATGTTAGTTTTTCTTGTGTAGCTTCAATAGTAATTACGGCTCCCGAATTCATTTCAGAACCCGTAGCAGGTAATGTTAATACTGTTCCAAAAGGAATTACTTTTGAAATATCTTTAAATAAAATTCTGTTTTTTAGAATATCAACTGCATTTCCTTCATAATTAACAGCACCTGAAATAAATTTCACCCCATCAATAACACTTCCACCGCCTACAGCTAAAATAAAAGTGATTTTTTCAGTACGAATAATTTCTACGGCTTTCATTAGTGTTTCAAAATGTGGATTGGGTTCGATACCTCCAAATTCAATAACTTCAAAACCTTTTAAGTGCTCCGTAACTTGTTTATGAATGCCATTTTTAAAAATACTTCCTCCACCATACGCTAAAAGGACTTTTGCATGGGCTGGAATTAAATTCGCTAATTTTTCTATTTGATTTTTACCAAAAATATAATTGGTAGGATTGTATAACTCGAAGTTTAACATGACATATTTAATTTATTATTTCAAACTTACA
>NZ_JBIKJY010000002.1:0-142255 GCF_044360715.1 Flavobacterium sp. | reverse complement strand
TTTTTACAGGTGTTCAAGGCGGTACACATGAAGTAATGGTAGAAGATACAGAAGGTTGTACGAACCTAACAATTGATGTATTAGTAATAGATTATCCGAAATATTTTACACCAAATGGTGATGGAATCAATGATACGTGGAAAATTATTGGATTAGAAGCAAAATATAACGCAAAAATTTATATATTTGACCGTTATGGAAAACTAGTGAAACAAATTGATCCATTAGGTGAAGGTTGGAACGGAAAATACAACGGTGAAGACTTAACATCAACGGATTATTGGTTCACAATAGACTATACAGAAAACGACCAACAAAAATTATTTAAAGCCCATTTTTCGTTAAAAAGATAAGACAAAATTACAATGAAACTAAGAAATTTATTACTACTTAACCTAACAATTTTTTTTCAATCAGCCTATTCTCAAGAAGGTATTGCTGTTTATACAGATTATTTAACCGATAATTATTATTTGATACATCCATCCATGGCTGGCGCTTCAAACTGCGCTAAATTAAGAGTTACAGGAAGGCAACAATGGTTTGGTCAGCAAGAGGCACCCTCCTTACAAACAATGAGTTTTAATACCACTTTAGATGAAGACGGAAAATCTGGAGTAGGAATGATTGCTTTTAATGATAGAAATGGATACCATTCTCAATCTGGTGCTAAATTAACATATGCACATCATTTATTATTTTCACGTACAAAAGCAGATTTAAATATGCTTTCTTTCGGTTTAAGTACTGCTTTTATTCAAAGTAGGTTAGACGAGACAGCATTTAAAGTTTTTGATCCACAAATTTATGGAGGAATTACTCAAAAAGATTCTTATTTTAATTTAGATATTGGAGCCTCTTATCATTATATGGATTTTTTCACACATGTAACGGTGAAAAATTTTATCGCTAATAGAAGAGAATTATACTTAGCTGGAGTTGAATCTGATAACTTAAGAAAATACTTATGGAGTGCAGGTGCGAATTTTGGAGATACTGATAATATTTCAGTAGAACCTTCATTTATGTTTCAAGTGACTGAGCAAACTGGAGAAAAAGCTATTGATTTAAACGCAAAAGTATACAAAGCAATGGATTTTGGTAATATTTGGGGGGGACTTTCTTACAGAACAAGTTTTGAAGGAACTCAATATACGAAAGAAAGAGGTGTCGTGAATACTCAGAAATTACAATATATTACACCATTTGTAGGAGTTAACTTTAAACAGTTTATGTTTGGTTATTCTTACAACCAGGTTATTGGCGATGTTAAATTCGATAATGCAGGATATCATCAATTAACAATTGGATTAAACCTATTCTGTAAACCAAAAGCATACGACTGTAACTGTCCAGCCGTTTCAAATTAATATAATTAATCCCGATTTTTTCGGGATTTTTTTTAAATATTTTTTTATGATTATTAAAGAAGTTAGAGGTAAAAAGCCAGCGATTCCAGCGGATTGTTATGTGGCAGAAAATGCCACCATTGTAGGCGATGTTTCATTCGGAGAAAAGTGTAGCGTTTGGTTTAATGCAGTAGTTAGGGGTGATGTTAATTTTATTTCAATAGGAAATAAAGTAAATATTCAAGACGGAGCAGTTATACATTGTACTTATTTAAAGCATCCAACAATTATTGGGAATAATGTTTCAATTGGACATAATGCCATTGTTCATGGATGTACCATTCATGATAATGTTTTAGTAGGTATGGGTGCCATCATTATGGATGGATGTGTGGTTGAAAGTAATTCGATAATAGGAGCGGGGAGTGTAGTAACACAAAATACGCATATTGAAAGTGGTTTTATATATGCAGGAATTCCAGCAAAAAAAGTAAAAGCATTAAATACAAGTGATTTTGCAGGCGAAATTGACCGAATTTCTAATAATTACGTAATGTATTCTAGTTGGTTTAAAGAAGACTAAAATATCTTATAATCAACTTTAAATGATGTGCCTATCAAATCTTGCATTACATCTGGCGTATTATTAATAAATAAGGAGTGAAATACTTCATTTGAAGTGTTATATAAGTTATTTACTTCCAAAATATGTTTGGTTTGTTTGGCTACTGCTTCTCCAGAATCAATTATTCTAATATGGTTTGGAATTATTTTTTTTATTTGTGGAATCAAATAAGGATAATGTGTACAACCCAAAACCAGATAATCAATACCTTCAGCAACCATTGGCAGTAAGTAATCTTTTAAAAGTTGAGTCATTTTTTCAGAATGCATCGCTCCACTTTCAATAAGTTGAACCAATTCGTAACCAATTTGCTCCACTACTTTTACATCTGAATATAAAGCAACAGTTTGATGAAAAAGCGCACTATTTAATGTGCCTTGCGTAGCTAAAATCCCAATTTTTTGAGTTTTTGTATGTAATGCGGCAGGTTTAATGGCGGGTTCAATTCCAATAAACGGGATGTCATAAGTTGCTCTTAATACTTTAATTGCATTTGTGGTAGCGGTATTACAAGCTACAATTATAATTTTACAATTGTTGTTTAGTAATAACTCAGTATTTTTGATACTTAAGGCAATTATTTCATCCTGACTTTTTTGACCATAAGGCGCGTTTTTACTATCTGCCAAATAAATAGTGCTTTCATTTGGTAGAAGTGCGTGTACTTCTTTCCAGATTGATGTGCCTCCTACGCCAGAATCGAAAAGTCCTATTGGGTTTTTGTTACTCATAAAACAAATGTAAAAAAAAACTGCTCAATCTAAAAATAAGATGGAGCAGTTGTAGTATTTTTTTAAGTTTTATTAGAAACCTAATTCTTTTTTAACATCAGCTAATATATCAATACTTCCAGCACCAATATTTAATACAGTTCCAGGAGAAGTAGCGTCAATAGTATAAGACAAACCTTTAGCGTCTGATACTTTTTTTATTGCAGCAAGTGCTTTTTCGTATATTGGTTTTTGTAATTCAATTTGTTTATCTTGTAATGATTTTGATGCATCATCTTGATATTTTTGAATTCTTGTTCCCATATCTTGCATTTCTTGAGAACGTGTTTGATTTAATAAATCTCCAGCAGTTTCTGCTTCTTTTTGGTATTGAGCTGCTTTAGTTTGGTATTCTGCTACTAATTTTTTGTATTCATTATCATAGCCTTCTTTCAATTTTGTTAATTGAGCTTCTGCAGCTTTCATAGCTGGCATAGTAGTCATTAAAGCACTTACATCAATATGTCCAACTTTAGTAGTTTGAGCTGTGGCAACTTGTGCACCAAAAAATAGTACTATTGCAATAATTAGAGTTTTAAATTGTTTCATTTTAATTTAATTTAATAAGGGTTATTTAATTTTTGTTTTGGTTATTTATGTTTATTTATTTTCTTTTTTCTTATTTAATAAAGCATCTCTTTTTGCTTTTTGATCATCTAATAATTTCTGACGTGCTTCTGCTCTTTCTTTTAAAAGGGCCGCTCTTTTGTCATCTGCTTCCTTTTTCTTAGCAGCAATAGCATCCTTTCGTTCTTGTAACTTTTTTTCTCTATCGTCTTTTGTAGTCTGTACTGCTTTTTCTTTTTCTAATATTTCAGGATTTTCTTTAGTATCAAATTCTCTTATGTCTTTAGTGTCTTGAATTTTTTGTTGTTTTTTAGATAGTTCAACTTTTTTACCCGCTCTTTCTAAAGCTTTTAAAACAAAATCACTAATATCAAAACGTTCAGCTGTATAAAGCATCGTTAAATCAGAAGATTTATCGAAAATAAAATCGTATTTCCTTTGTTCTGCAATATCTTGTACTACATTAAAAACCTGGTCTTGTATAGGTTTTACTAATGCAGATTTTTGGGTCATTAAGTCGCCTTGAGGTCCAAATCGTTTTTGTTGATAATCCAGCATTTCTTTTTCAAGAACGTTTATCTCTTCTTCTTTATCGTTAATTAATTCTTTAGTTAACAGCACTTTTTCAGAAGCTAAAGCATCTTTTAATTTTGATATTTCATTTTTCTTGGTTTCAATTTCTTGTTTCCAAGTAGCTGCTTTTTGTTCCAATTGATTTTTAGCTTCGGCATATTCTGGAACTTTTTCCAAAATATAATCCATATCTATATAACCAATTTTCGTTGTTTTTTGCGCTTGTACTGCAAATAAAACAAAACTAAAAAGTAAAACAAAATATTTTTTCATAAATGTAAATGTTAAATTCAACTATCGTGCCAAAACTTAAAATTGTTGTCCAATGATAAAGTGGGTTTGCCAACCACTTTTTATAGTATCACCAGGAATTGGGTCGAAACCGTGAGCAAAATCAATACCTAATAATCCAAAAGCAGGCATAAATACTCTTAATCCGAAACCGGCAGCACGCTGTACTTTAAAGGGATCAAATGTTTTAAAATTATCAAAGGCAGCACCCGCCTCTAGAAAACTCATAGCATATATTTTTGCTGATTGTTTCATAGTAATTGGGTATCTTAATTCCATAGAATATTTATTATACACCGTTCCTCCGTTTTGCGAAGATAGTGAATTGTTTGGATATCCACGTAATTGAATTACTTCTCTTCCGTCTAATGCAAAATTTGCTAAACCATCTCCACCTACAAAGAATCTTTCAAAAGGCACTACACCTCTATCTGAATTGTATGCACCTAGGAAACCAAATTCGGCTCTTGTACGGACAACGAATTTTTTGTATATTTTAGTATACCAATCACCACTAAATTTCACTTTGTAAAATTCTAACCATTTAAATCGTTCTTGATCTACTAAACTTTGATCTGCAACCGCTTCTGTATAATTAAGTGTATTACCTCCAGTTTCATTAACATAAACTGGTAAGACGTTTCCGTTTGCATCAATTGGAAAAACAGTATTGTTTCTTAATTTATATTCTTCTTTGTTTTCTAAATTGGCATAATCTATCCCGTTAAATAAAGAATAAGGTAGTGAAAATTTTGTAGAAACAGAGAAGGTTGATCCTCTATCTGGGAAAATCGGATCTAAGCCTCTACTATCTCTTGTTAATGTAGAACTAAATGATAAGTTTCTTGAAGCACCATTTCCAAAAGTAAATAAGCCTGTATTATAATTATTTAAATCATAATAAGAAAAAGAAACGGAATTAGATATACTAAAATAATCATCTGGAACTTTCAATCTTTTTCCGTAACCAACAGTTAATGTAGAGATATTAAAACTTTTATCTCTGGTTACATCTCTAGATCTAAAATCAAATAAAAATTGTTTACTGTGTGAAATGGATGTAAAGAAACTAATTGGTTTTTTGCCACCCAACCAAGGTTCAGTAAATGACAAGCTATATACCTGGAAACCTTGACTGGCTTGCAAACGTAATGACATTTTTTGACCATCACCCATTGGTAAAGGTTGATAGGCTTTTTTATTGAAAATATTTTTTAAAGAAAAATTATTAAACGATAATCCTAAAGTTCCTATGAATCCTCCAGCACCGTAACCTCCTTGTAATTCTACTTGACTTGAACCTTTTTCTACTAGAGTCCAATCTAAATCTACAGTTCCAGCAGCTGGATCCATATTTACGGGTTCTGGACGAATGGCTTCTGCATCAAAGAAACCCAATTGTCCTAATTCACGAACAGAACGAATAACCAAATCTTTATTCCATTTTTCACCCGGTCTGGTTCTTAGTTCTCTATAAATTACTTTGTCATTAGTTTTGTCGTTTCCTTTAACCGTGACATTATTAAAATATGCAATTGGACCTTCAGTAATTCTAATTTCAAAATCAATAGTATCGTTTTCTGTTTTTACTTCTACAGGATTGATGTTTGACCATAAATAGCCATTATTTTGATATAAATTTGTAACATCTTCTGCATCTGGTGAAGAAGTATCGGCAATTCTTTTTTCTAACAAAACACCATTATAAATTTCGCCTCTTTTAATTCCCAGAATAGAATTTAATGCCTGATCAGAATACACCGTGTTTCCTAAAAATCGAATATCACCAAAGTAATATTTTTTTCCTTCTTCAATATTAATATCAATATTAATTTTGTTAGTTTCTTTGTTGTAAGTTACACTTTCGTTAACTACTCTAGCATCTCTGTATCCCTTTTCTTTATATTTTGACACTAGGGTCCCGAGGTCTTCTTTGTACTTGTCTTTAACAAATTTCGAAGCTTTAAAAACTCTATATATTTTCTTTTCTTTAGTGTTTTTGAATGATTTTTTTAGTTTTTTATCAACTAATTGTACATTTCCAATAAAATTAATTGCACTAATTTTTACTTTTTCGCCTTTATCGATAAAAATCACCATATCTACTTTTGTATTTGTAGAATCTGCTAAAGTATTTATAGTAACTTTGGTGTTAAAATATCCGTCTTTTTTATACTTATTTTCAATGTAATTTTTGGTATTTGTAAGTAAGTTATCATTTACAATTTTACCTTTGCTTAATTCGGTTTCTTTAACAATATCCTCTCTTTTACCTTTTTTAACTCCTTTTATTTTTATATCATTAAGCTTAGGTAGTTCATATAATTCTAATTCAAGAAAAATAGTTTCTCCTTCAATTTTTTTAACATAAAAGTTTACGTCATTAAAAAGGCCTAATTTCCAAAGTTTGGTAATGGCTAAACTAATTTCATCTCCTGGAATTCTAATTTTACTACCAATTTCAAGTCCAGTAAATGTTATAATCGTTTGTTCGTTAAAAGAAACTTTTCCTGTTACTTCTATGCCAGAAAGTGTATATTCTTTTCCTTTTTCTAAGGTTGTTTCTTGTGCATTTATTGTATTTCCTATAAATAATAGGGTAAATAAAAATAATATTCTGTTTTTAAACATTGTCAATTTATCTAATTTGTTCGCTAGTTTTTCCAAATCTTCTTTCTCTTTTTTGATAACTTAATAATGCCTTATGCAGTTCTTCTTCATTGAAGTCTGGCCAAAGCACGTCTGTAAAATAAAATTCAGCATAAGCAATTTGCCATAAAAGGAAATTACTAATCCTGTGTTCGCCGCTTGTTCTTATCACTAAGTCAACATCTGGCATATTCTGTGTGTAAAGATGCTGATTTATAATTGATTCTTCAATAGCATCTACCGAAATTATATTATTTTTAACTTTTTCAGAAATTATTTTAACAGCATTTATGATTTCATCTCTTGCGCCATAACTTAATGCTAGAGTTAATGTCAATCTACTATTTGCTTGTGTTTTTTCAATAACTTCGACTAATTCTTTTCTTACACCCGAAGGTAAACTGTCTAAATTACCAATCGCATTAAGTTTAATATTATTGTTTTGTAATGTTTTTAATTCCTTTTTTAAAGCGCTAACTAATAATTTCATTAGCGTGTCGACTTCAATTTTTGGTCGGTTCCAATTTTCTGTTGAAAAAGCATAAAGTGTTAGAAATTCAATACCTAATTTGGCACAATTTTCAACAGTTTGTTTCACGGATTTAGTTCCTTTTTCGTGACCAAATACGCGAAGCATTCCTTGTTTTTTTGCCCAACGACCATTTCCGTCCATAATGATGGCTAAATGTTTTGGTAAATTATTTTTATCTATTTCTTTTTCCATTTTATTCATGTGCGCAAAAACAGGGGTTTTTACCAAATGTGTACGTTAAAGTAAACCCAGTAAAAATATACCAATCTTTATTGTTTAAATTACCAAATTTTAATTCTTCCAAATTTTTATTTTTTGGATTACTTCCGTCTATATTATCTGTAAATGTATATCTGGCTCCTGTTTCTAATCCAATTACTAAATTATTAGATAGTTTAGATTTTATTCCAACAATCATAGGTATCGCAAATGAATAATCTTGATAATCCGTTTTACCTTCCTTATCAATTATAAAAATTTCATCATAAACAAATGCTGAAATTCCTGAATATACATAGGGTGTAAATACATAATCAGACTGATGCAAATCGAAATCTAAAAAATTAAATTCTAAACCTGCAGATAGTT
The DNA here is from genome assembly GCF_044360715.1 of Flavobacterium sp. Taxonomy (GTDB): domain Bacteria; phylum Bacteroidota; class Bacteroidia; order Flavobacteriales; family Flavobacteriaceae; genus Flavobacterium. Next base: position 134,311 of record NZ_JBIKJY010000002.1, on the reverse strand, counting down.
CTTTAATATTATTTTTAATATCAAAACCTCTATATTTTCTATTAGGGGCACTACTTTCAATATCTTTTGCTGTAATCGATGCCATTTTATATGAAAAGCGCCAAGAATGTCTCGTGCTTTTATTCCACTTATACAAAACCCCAAACGCCATATCATCTGGTGACAAATAGTGTGAATTTCCTACGTCTCCAATATAATTACTACCACCTACAAAAACGCCTAATTCGTGAATTTGTCCGAACGAAGTGATGCAGAATAATATGCCTAAAATATTTAATAAAAATCTTTTCATTTTTTTAATAGTTTGCAAATATAATAATATTGATGTACTAACCATCTTAAACCTAGTTTTTTTGATGATTAACTTGGTTTTATAACGCAAAAAAATGAAAAATCGTGTGTTAATTCCTTTTGTCTTCTCCCCAAAGTAATTTTTTGCGGATGGTTCTTAAGAAACCTTCTTCTGGAAATTCAATAATTGAAATGAAAAAGTCTGTTTTTTTAACAGTTAAAGTAGTTTCGTTTGAAACCGAGGTGATTCTCGAATCTAAAGAAACCAAATATTGTTCTTCTCTTCCTTTTATTTTTAAAGTTAATTCAGAATCGTCAGGAATTATTAAAGGTCTAGCGGTTAAATTATGTGGTGCAATAGGTGTAATTACAAAACAATTTGATGTGGGCATAATTACGGGTCCACCACAACTAAGCGAATACCCTGTAGATCCTGTTGGAGTGGAAATAATTAATCCATCTGCCCAATACGAATTTAGATATTCATTATTAATATAGGTTTCAATTGTAATCATCGAAGTGGTATCTTTTCGGGAAACCGTAATTTCGTTTAATGCAAAATTAATGTCTTCTAAATCAATATTTTCAGGATGTGCATGTAAACTAACTAAAGTTCTTTTCGAAATAGAAAAATCATTTGCCACCACACGTGTTAAAAGTTTTTCGATATTTTCTTCCTGAATAGTTGCTAAAAACCCCAATCTTCCTGAGTTAATTCCTATAATTGGTAAATTGTAGTTTCTTACAAAAGTGGCAGCTCGTAAAATAGTTCCATCGCCACCAATACTTATTAAATAATCAAAATTATCTTTCAAACATTCGTGAGAATCAAATGTGCTATATTCGGATAACGACACCTCATTTTCAATTAATTTGTCGTAAAAAATTTTATAAAAACAAATTTCAATATTATTCTGCTCTAAAAAAGCCACTACTTTTTCTACTATAGAATGGGTATTGTTTTGATAATATTGACCAAATACAGCTATTTTCATTTGTGAATTTTTATATATTTAAGTATTTGTTTAAATAATCCGAGCGATCTTTTAAATCAGCAAGATAAGCATCTTCTTGGTGTTCAGATAAAATAGTATAATTATACCTTCTAAATGTCTGTATAATTTCGTTAAAATTACTTTGCGAAATTTTTAATGTTATTTCAGTTTTTGTTACTGAATTATTTGAGATAAAAACGCCTAATATTTTAGCATTGTTACTTTCTACAATTTGACAAATTTGGCTAAATGTAAAATCTGATGTTTCTTTTTCAATAACAATGGTGCCTCCGTCTTCTTTTACAAATGTGGTTTCGTTAAAAAAGTGAAGCACATCGTCAAGTTCATAAAAACCTAAATAATTATTTTTATCGTCTAAAACAGGTAAAAGATTGGTGTGATTTTTTGAAAATTCTTCTAAAACATCAAACCAATTCATATCGTTTCGAACATAAAAACGAGTTAAATTATATTTATGGACATCTATGCTATCTGTACTTAAAAAAATATCTGCATCTTCTTTTGCTATTGATCCTAAAAAAACATTTTGTTCTAAAATTGGAAAATGAGAATAATTTACATCCAAGAATAAATCTGAGGCATCAGCTACCGTAGCACTAACTTGTAACGCTTTATATTGATTGTTTATAAAATCTGTAATTTTATCCATGTATCTAAGTTCAAAACTATTGCAAATTAAGTAAAAAATACAAATTAGTCTATTTTTGTTTGTAATTTTGTACAAATTTAATTCAATTATGACAAAGTTATCGGTTAATATTAATAAAATTGCAACCTTAAGAAATGCACGAGGTGGTAATGTTCCTGATTTGTTGCAAGTCGCAAAAGATATTCAAAAATTTGGCGCCAATGGAATTACCATTCATCCACGTCCAGATGAAAGACACATTACCTATCAAGATGCAAGAAATTTAAAAAATGTTGTGCATACAGAATACAATATAGAAGGTAATCCGCAACATAATTTTATTGATTTAGTTTTAGAATGCAAACCCGATCAGGTAACTTTAGTTCCCGATGCTATTGGGGCAATTACTTCTAATGCAGGTTGGGACACGATAAAACATCAAGATTATCTTACGGAAGTCATCCAAGAATTTCAACGTAATGGCATTAGAACATCTATATTTGTTGACGCCAATGAAAGTATGGTTGAAGGTGCAAAAAAAACGGGTACAGATAGAATTGAATTATATACAGAAAGTTTTGCTCATCAATACAGTTTAGGAAATCAAGCAGCAATTGAACCATTTGTAAAAGCTTCCATCAGAGCAAATGAATTGAATTTAGGAATAAATGCTGGTCACGATTTGAGCCTAGATAATATTAAATTTTTTAAAGACAATATTCCAAATTTATTAGAAGTTTCCATTGGTCATGCCTTGATTTCGGAATCTTTATATCTTGGTTTAGATAATGTAGTGAATATGTATTTGAATAAGTTGAAGTAAAAAGTAAAAAGTAAAAAGTAAAAAGTGAAGAGTAACTAAGTAACAAAGTAAAAGTGAGTTGTTATATGTTCGCAATAATTCTCTCATTCTCTCATTCTCTCATTCTCTAATTCCTATGCCATTTAAACTTTTAACCAAATAAACTTTTAACCAAATAAAATGTTATACTCAAAAATAGAAGGCGAAGGAAAGCCGTTTTTAATTATTCATGGATTTTTAGGCATGTCTGATAATTGGAAAACGTTGGGATTGCAATTTGTGCAATTGGGTTATCAAATTCATTTGTTAGATATGCGAAATCATGGTAAAAGTTTTCATTCAGACGAGTTTAATTATGAAATCATGGTGGAAGATGTAAAAGCGTATATAGATTTTCACAATTTACAATATATTACATTGTTAGGGCATTCAATGGGCGGAAAAATAGCTATGTTATTCGCTACAATATATCCAGAATATGTTGAGAAATTAATTATTGCGGATATTGGTCCGAAATATTACGCACCACATCATCAAAACATTTTAGAAGCGTTAAACGCCGTTGATTTTTCAAAAAAACCGAATAGAAGTGAAGTTGATGAAATTGTTTCAAAATATATTTCAGATTTTGGTACGAAACAGTTTTTATTAAAAAATTTATATTGGAAAACTCCAGAAGAATTAGATTTTCGATTTAATTTACTTGTTTTTAATGAGAAAATATCTGAAATCGGCACGGCACTTCCATTTGAAAATCATTTTGATAAGCCAGCATTATTCCTTCGAGGAGAAAAATCAGATTATATTTTAGATTCAGATTTTGAAACAATTTTACATCATTTCCCATTAGCTGTTATAAAAACAATACAAAATGCAGGGCATTGGTTACATGCTGAAAATCCTACTGCATTTTATTATGAAGTTGAAAAATTTGTATAACGAATATTATGTATGCATAATATTTTTATTAAAAAAATTGTCAATTTCATAAATAATGTTAATTTTGAATAAATTATATAAATAAATACTAACTAAATTTTAATTATGAGAAAATTATTTTCTTTATCATTACTAACCTTGGCCACTGCTTCTATGTTTGCAGGAGGGTATAGAGTTTCTATTCAAGGTCAGAAACAACTAGCGATGGGACATACCGGAGTAGCAGTTGTTAATAGTGCAGAGGTGGCGTTTTTTAACCCTGCAGGGATGTCATTCTTAGACAAAAAATTCAACTTATCAGTAGGTGGAAATGCATTATTGGCTAAAACAAGATTTCAAAGTTCACAGTTTAATCAAACGGCAGCAACAGACAATTTGGGAACACCTTTTAGTTTATATGCAACCTACAAAATTAATGACTGGGTTTCTGCAGGTTTAGCAGTGTATACACCTTATGGTTCTTCTGTAGCTTGGGATCAAGACTGGGCAGGAGCACATTTAGTAAATAACATTGATTTAGCGGCAATTTTTATTCAGCCAACTGTTTCGTTCAAAGTAGGAGATGTATTTAGTATTGGAGGGGGTCCAATTTTTGTACAAGGAAGTGTAAACTTCAACAGAAATTTAACGCCAAATCCAGTTTTATCTAATAATGGAAGTGGGACAGATGTTACTTTAGATGCTACTGGGATTTCCGCATCTGGATATAATGTAGGTATGATGTTCAAATTGTCTAAAAAAGTAACTTTAGGTATGGATTACCGTTCTGAAATTATTATGGAAGCAAGAGGTGGTTCAGCACAATTTGCAGATGTACCAGCAATTGCTGCAGCTTCTTTTACTAATACTACTTTTAATGCCGATTTACCTTTACCAGCTGAATTTACTACAGGTATTTCGTACAAAGCTTCTGATAAATGGTTATTTGCTTTTGATTACAACTATGCAAAATGGAGTGTATATAAATCTTTAGACGTACAATTTAACAACGGCTTACCAACTTCTGAAAATCCAAGAAATTATAAAGACGCAAGTACTTATCGTTTTGGAGCGCAATATAAAGCTTCTGAAAAGTTTACTGTTAGAGGTGGATATTATATAGATGAAAGTCCAGTTCAAAGTGGATATTTCGCGCCAGAAACACCGCGAAATGATTCTGTTGGTTATACAGGAGGATTTACTTATCAAATAAACAGTAAATTAGGAATTGATATGTCATTCTTATACTTACACTTTGATGAAGTTAATAATTCTTACGATTATTTTAACGATCCTACTACCACTACCGGATTAACATCTTTCGGAGGTACTTATAAATCTTCAGTATTTTCACCAGGTATTGGTATAACGTACGGTTTCTAATTTAAAAAATATAAAAAATGAAAAATAAATTTATACTAGTAGCAGCTTTAGCAATTGGATTTGCTGGTTGTGAACCAGAATTTGAAAATGAAGTAAATGCCGCTTACACTTCTGGTGAAGCAGATTTTACATCTTATGTAGCTGTTGGTAATTCACTTACTGCAGGTTATATGGATGGAACCGTTTCTCGAGTAGGACAAACTTATTCTTATCCTAATTTATTAGCACAACAATTCGCTTTAGTAGGTGGAGGTGCATTTACACAACCTTCTTTTGCAGAAGACGTGAATAATTTAGGAGGTATTTCAGGAATTCCAGGATTTGGTACAAGATTAGTGATTGATGCTTCTCAAAGTAGACCAGAGCCAATTGCAGGAACATCAACAATTACCTTAACACCTCAAGCTAAGGCCCATAACAATATGGGCGTACCAGGTGCTAAATCATTTCATTTATTAGCACCAGGTTATGGAAATGTTGCAAATTTACCAAATGCGAATCCTTATTTTATTCGTCATGCAACAACGCCAAATAGTACTGTTTTGGCAGACGCTATGACAAAAAACCCAACATTTTTTACCAACTGGATTGGGAATAATGATGTGTTATCATATGCGCTTTCTGGTGGAATTGGTGTAGATCAAAACGCGGCAGGTAATACCAATCCTTCAACTTATGGGTCAAATGATATTACAAATGCAACTACATTTGCTGCAGTTTATAATTTTCTAATTAATGGAGGAACAAACCCTTTAACAGGTCAAACAGGTCAAACAGGTTTAACTTCTAATGGAGCAAAAGGTGTGGTTTGTACCATTCCAAGTGTAACTTCAATTCCGTTTTTTACAACAGTAAAGTATAATGCATTACCAGCAGAAGCTACAGCAACAAATGCTCAAGCAATTGGCTTGTATCAATTTTTAGCCGCTGTTACTGGTGGAAGAATAGCTCCATTATCAACTGCTGCAGGAACTAAAAATCCAGTTTTAATCGTTGATGAAAATTTATCAGATTTAGGTGCAAATATCAGTGGCGCTGCTTCTGGCATCCCTACTTTAGCGCCTTTTGCAACAGCATTAGGTCAATTATATGGAAAAGCAAGACAAGCTACAATAAACGATAAAATTGTATTATCAGCAAGTTCAATAATTGGACAAGTTAACCCAGCTGCTACAGCTCCTTTTAACGTTAATGGTGTAACTTTCCCTTTATCAGATCAATGGGTATTAATACCTTCTGAATTAACTGCCATTTCTAATGCTACTTCTGCATATAATGCATCAATTGTTTCAATTGCAAATGCTAAAAATTTAGCTGTGGCGGATATGAATGCAATTATGAATAAATTAGCTTCGCTTTCAGGCTTACAAGTTGCAGGCAATTCTATTTATTTTTCTTATTATTTTGGTCAAAATCCGTTAAATTTATTGCCTCCAAATAATCCAAACTTTGTTTCTCCTTCTGGAACTGAAGGTGAAATATTATTTTCTTTAGATGGTGTACATCCAAATGCACGTGGTTATGCAGTTATTGCTAATGAATTTATTAAAACGATAAACGCAAAATACAAATCAAATTTACCATTACACAATCCTACTTATTTCCCAGGTATCAGTATTTTACCTACGAACTAAGCTAGTTTTTAAATAATTTCTAAATAGGCATCATTTTGGTGCCTATTTTTTTATATTTACACTTTAAAGAAAAATGTATAAATCAATTGTATAAAAATGAAAAATTACCTTATCAAACTACTTATTTCAACGCTATTAATACTTATCATTTCGTATTTTTTAAAAATTGAAATCACCAACTATTTGGCAGCTGTTTTTATGGCTGTTGCTTTATCATTTTTAAATACCTTTTTAAAACCGATATTAAAAATTCTTGCCATTCCAGTGACAATTATGTCTTTGGGTTTATTTTTACTAGTTATTAATGCTAGTATTGTAAAAATCGCCGATTATTGTATTGATGGGATTCAAATGACGTTTCTTCAAGCGCTATTTTTTAGTGTGATATTATCGGTAAGTCAATATATTTTAAATAAAATTTTTACAGAAAAAAAGCAATAATTTATTTGTAAAATTCTGTAAATTAAAAACTTGTATGGGTTGCAAAAATTATATAATTTTGCAACCCATATTTATACTTCAAAAAATCAAAAAAATGAATATTAGAAAAGAACACCTTGACGCATTAAACGCCGTTGTAAAAATTACAATTGGTAAATATGAATATACTGAAAAAATTGAGAATTTTTTAGAACTAAAAAGAAAAACAGCTACTTTACCAGGTTTTAGAAAAGGTAAAACACCAATGGATGTGGTGAGAAAACAGTTTGAAAAACCAGCAATTATTGAAGAAGTTACTGCTTTGGTTAATAAAGGTTTAAAAGATTATATTGCAAAGGAAAAATTAGACTTGTTAGGTAATGCTTTACCTCGTATAGATGAAAATTTTGATTGGAAAGCAGACGAATTGGTTTTTGAATACGAATTAGGTTTAGCACCAGAATTCTCTGTAGATTTAGCAAGAGCTGCTGGCGTAACGAGATATAAAATTATTGCAGACGATACTTTATTAAACGAGCAAGTTGAAAGAATTCAAAAGCAATACGGTAAAATTTTAACGGAAACTGAAGTTAAAAAAGGTTTTGAAATAAACGGAACGTTTTCAAACGAAGAAAAAAATATCAGCAACCAAGCTTTAATTAGTTTAGATATTTTTGCAGATGCTAAAACGGGTAAACAATTTATTGGAAAAAAAGTTGGCGATGTTGTTACGTTAAAAACAAAAGGTTTGTTTAATGACGACCATAAATTAATGGATTATTTAAAAGTGTCTCACGATGACGTTCACGGTTTAGATATCGAAGTTAATTTTACTATCGATGCCATTCAATCTATTGAAAAAGCGGAAATTAATGATGAATTATTCGCAAAATTATTTCCAAACGGAGAAGTAACTACTTTAGAGGGTTTAAAAGCGAGAATTAAAGAAGATGCGGAACAACAATTCGTGCAGCAAGCAGATCAACAGTTTTTAAATGATGTAACAGAAGCGTTATTAGAAACTACTCAATTTGATTTACCAGAAACTTTCTTAAAAAAATGGATTCAAACTATTGGCGAAACACCTTTAACTCCTGAACAAGCAGAAGCGGAATTTGCAAAATCAGAAAGAGGATTACGTTACCAATTAATCGAATCTAAAATCTTTATTCAACATAATTTACAAGTTAGATTTGAAGAATTAAAAGATTTTACTTCAGGATTAATCAGACAGCAAATGGCACAATTTGGTCAAGCTAATGCAACAGATGCAGAAGTGGACGGAATTGTTTCAAGAGTAATGTCGAATCAAGAAGAAATCAAACGTATTTCAGACCAAGTTTTGAGTTTAAAAATGATTGACTTATACAAAACAAGTGTAAAAGCTACTGAAAAAGAAGTAAACTACCAAGATTTTGTTAAAGCCTCTTATGGCGAAATGTAATATTCACAAAAATTAGTATATTTGAACGTCAAATCATTTTGGTTTGACGTTTTTATTTAAAATCATAACCTTTTAAATACAATTTAAAATGAACTACGGAAAAGAATTTAAGAAATTTGCCACAAAAAAACACGGAGTAAACAGTTTGTATTACGATAAATTAGTAGGCAGTTTAACACCATATATTATTGAAGAACGCCAATTAAACATTTCTCAATTAGACGTGTTTTCTCGTTTAATGATGGATAGAATCATCTTCATGGGAACAGGTGTTGACGATTACATGGCAAATATTATTCAAGCACAATTATTGTTTTTAGAAAGTGTAGATGCTTCTAAAGACATTCAAATTTATATCAATTCACCTGGTGGAAGTGTATATGCAGGATTAGGTATTTACGATACTATGCAATACATTAAACCAGATGTAGCTACAATTTGTACAGGAATGGCAGCATCAATGGGTGCCGTTTTATTATGTGCAGGTGCAGAAGGAAAACGTTCGGCATTACCACATTCACGTGTGATGATTCACCAACCATCTGGAGGTGCGTCGGGAGTGGCTACTGATATGGAAATTAACTTAAGAGAAATGTTGAAATTGAAAGATGAATTGTATCAAATTATTTCATCACATTCAAAACAACCTATTGAAAAAGTATTTAAAGATAGCGAACGCGACTATTGGATGATTGCCGACGAAGCAAAAGAATACGGAATGATTGATGAAGTATTGAGAAGATAAATTTGGTCGAAAGTCAAAGGTCATAATGTCAAAAGCACTGCTTAGACTTTACGACTTTAGACGTTAGACATTAGACCCAAAAAAATGGCAAAAGAAGAATTAGAATGTTCGTTTTGTGGTAGAAAAAAGCCAGAAACAAGTTTATTAATCGCAGGTATTGATTCGCATATTTGCGAAAAATGTATTGAACAAGCACACGGAATTGTTTTAGAGGAGCTAAAAGGAACATTAGACTCTGAAGCAATTGGCGATTTGGTATTGCGAAAACCAAAAGAAATAAATGCCTTTTTAAATGAATATGTAATTGGGCAAGAACAAACCAAAAAAGTATTAAGCGTTGCTGTATATAATCACTACAAAAGATTGTCTCAAAAAGTTACAGACGACGATGTAGAAATTGAAAAGAGTAACATTTTAATTGTAGGGCAAACCGGAACAGGAAAAACATTAGTAGCAAAAACCATTGCGAAAATGTTAAATGTGCCTTTAGCGATTGTAGATGCCACTATTTTAACTGAAGCAGGATATGTAGGAGAAGATGTGGAAAGTATTTTAACACGTTTGCTACAAGCGGCAGATTACGATGTGTCTAAAGCCGAAAGAGGTATTGTTTTTATTGACGAAATTGATAAAATTGCTCGAAAAAGCGACAATCCTTCAATCACAAGAGATGTTTCAGGAGAAGGTGTGCAACAAGCATTACTAAAACTATTAGAAGGTTCTATTGTAAACGTGCCACCAAAAGGCGGTAGAAAACATCCCGACCAAAAGTTTGTTGAGGTAAATACCCAGAACATATTATTTATTGCAGGTGGTGCTTTTGATGGTGTGGAACGCATCATTTCTAAACGTTTAAACCGTCAAGCGATGGGATTTAGTGCGTCTAAAGAATTAGATAAAGTAGATGCCGATAATTTATTGCAATATATTATTCCTCGTGATGTAAAAGAGTTTGGTTTAATACCGGAAATTATTGGACGTATGCCGGTTTTATCGCATATGGATCCGTTGGATGCTAAGACGTTACGTGCCATTTTAACAGAGCCAAAAAACGCTTTAATTAAGCAATATAAAAAGTTATTTGAAATGGATGAAGTTGCCTTTACCATAGACGATGATGCTTTGGATTTTATTGTGGAAAAAGCGTTGGAATATAAATTAGGCGCTCGTGGATTACGTAGTTTATGTGAAGCCATTTTAACCGATGCGATGTACGAATTACCAAGCTCGGAAGACAAAGTATTGCAAGTAACTAAAACGTATGCTGAAAATACATTAAGCAAAAATTTATTACAACGATTAGAAATTGCTTCGTAAACTTTAAGCTCATTAAAAAATAAAGCTCAAAAATGTATGTTTTTGAGCTTTTTTTATTTCTTGTACAAGTTATATTATGAACCTTTTATGTTTTCTGGGAATGAAGTAATTGTGATTTTCTAACAATATTTTTAAAAACCCTACACCATAATTTTAAATAAACCTTACACTAAAATCATTTTCTATTGTTTACTTTTTTAAAAGATGTACAAGTATTATACAAAAGATGTACAACTTTTAAGTAAAAGATGTACATCTTTTTATGGAAAGATATACATCTTTTTGATAACTTAACCTTTCAAATGTATTTTTTACTACGGTAGTTTTACTTTTTAAGTAAAGTATAACTTGTATTTTGATTATTAACCTTAACAAAATAGCTACCTTGTGCTAAATGTTCAATAGAAATAGCGCCTTCCAGACTATTTGTTCTGTTTTCTTGTACCAACTGACCTAAAGCATTATAAATGGAAATTTTCTCAATCATTTCTGTAGATTTAAATTGCACTACATCATTTGCTGGATTTGGATACATTTGAAAACTACTTGTATTTGTAAACGACTCCGATGAAAGCACCCCAGTGTATAGAGCTGTTATTTCTGTTTGTGTTAATGCACGATTCCAAATACCGATGTCGTCCATATCTCCTTTCCAAAATCTTGCATTATCTACCTGCCAGTATCCCAAAAATAATGAAGGTGTTGAATTATAATTAAGACTCATTTGCGTTTCTGAAACTAAGCTACTATTTAAGTAAACTCTCACAAAACCTAAACTATATGATAGAATTACGTGATTCCAATTACTAGTTGACAATAGTACTAGATTTGAATTTTGAAAATTATATCCGTTATTTGAAAAATTAGAAATAGTTTGAAAAACCCAATTATTAGATCCAGAATGATTGTTGTCAATAATTACAGCATGACCATTTTGATTACCAGGTTTTACCCACAATGATATAGTAAAAGTAGTATAATTGAAAAAGTTTCCTAACCCAATCTTATCATTAACGCCATCAAAGTTATAAGCACTATTTGTAATACCATTTCTATCTGCAGTAAGTGAAGTTCCATTGGGGGTTCCATTGTTTCCATTCCCGCTTGCATCATTGGCATTTCCGTTAAATGGCCACCATCCCTTTAAATTGTTTGTTGGCACATAATTTGGAACTTGAGTAAACGCTAAATTAATTAGCGTTAATAAAAGTAAAGTAATTGTTTTTTTCATAGTTTTTTATTTCAAATTTACTTTACATACAAATTCAAAATATATTAAAATATAAGAAACCGCAGTTTCCACTATTTTTGTATATCGTTATTAATTACAAATCCTTAGTTTTATACCTTTAAATAATCATATGAAAAATCAATATCTTTTCACCATTTTTTATTTGTTTGTAAATCTTTTATGTCATGCACAGGATATTTATTTTAAACAAAAACCTTTATTTTTTTTCGATGAAAAAACACAACAAATTATTTTAATTGAAAATGATTCATTGGTATATAAAACAAATCAAAAAGTTAAAATTCCACTGAAGCATAATGATTATCCAGCCAATTTAAATGAGTATTTACCTTTCTCAATTAAAAATAAGACCTATTTAGTTCATGAAGGTTGCGGTGTTGTTTTGGAGTATCGAAATGACAGTATAGTGAGAATAGATAACTCATTTTTACATAAAAACCAATTTGAAGCGGCTTCATTTGTTTATAATGATGAAATTTATTTTTTTGGTGGTTACGGTTTGTTCACTCATAAAAATATTTTAACTAAATATAATTTTAGAATTAATGAATGGGTTTTGTCAAAATATTATTCAAATTTAAATTCACCATGCTTAGCTAGTCCAATAAATTTTTCAAATAATGAAAATATATTTTTGTTTGGAGGTTATGATTTTAACGATAAAAATCAATTAGAATCATATAATGAAAAATTTGTTTGGAAACTTAATGTTAAAACAAAAGAATGGAAAAGATTTATTTCGAAAGTATTTGGCAATTGTGAATGTGTAGATAATTTTCTTGTGAAAATTAATTTACAAAATGGAATTTTTATTGAATATTGTAAAAAAACATTCTTCATTGACTTTAAAAATAACTTGTGCAAAGAATATAAATCAGATTTTATTTTTAAAGTCATAAATAGTAAACAAGTAAAAAACAAAGTATATTTAATTATTGGTGCAAAAAATAACAAGTTGGGTGAATATAGATTTACTGTTAGTGATGTTAATGACATCTTAAAAAACCCAATTAGCGAAGCGCCCTTTTATTATGAAGAACGACCTTATTATTTATATGGCATAGCAGGTATATTTATTTTGCTGTTTCTTTGGTTTTTGTATAAAAAAAGATGGTATATTTCGTATTATCTTAATCCAACAATTCCTTTTCAGTATTGGCAAGAAACGGAATTATTATATTTTAAAGGTAAAAAAGTAAAGCATCTTTCGGATGATGATATCAAAATTTTAAATAAAATGGCATTGCATCCCAATCAGTTTATCTCACTAAACGAGTTTAATGAAATGTTTACTATAGATTATGAAAATGAAAATTATTCCGCCATTGTAAAACGTCGTGAAAAAAAGTTAGAAACCTTTTTACAAATGATTGCCAACGTATCAAGTTATGATTTTCAAGATTTATTACACGAACGTAAAAATGAAGTAGATAAACGTATTAAGGAAGTACTGTTTTTACCTAAAAAAATAAAATTTGTAAAAAAGTAAGCAGTCCTTACATCGCTTTCAATTCTTCCAAATAGTCTCTTAAATTAGATAGTCTTGGAATTTTGTGTTGGCCGCCTAATTTATCTTTCTTTTTCAGCCAATCGTAAAATAAATTTTCTCTAGCTACATTTAATACCAATGGGTTTAACGTCATGTTGTTAAATCGTTTGGCTTCGTAGTCGGAATTTACTTGTTGCAAATTTTTATCTAAAAGTTCGGAAAATTCAGCGCTACTTGCTGGGTGTTTTTTAAATTCAATTAGCCATTCATGTCCGCCTTTTTCTTTTCCTTTCATAAAAATTGGTGCCACGGTATAGTCAACAATTTCGCACTGTAAGGTTTTACATGTTTTTGCTAAAGCCGTATCGGTGTTTTCCACCATTAATTCTTCACCAAAAACATTAATATGGTGCTTGGTTCTACCTGTAACTTTTATTCTAAAAGGATTTATTGAAGTAAATCGTATCGTATCGCCAATTAAATAACGCCATAAACCCGAATTTGTAGTAATAACTAAAGCATAATTTTTATTAATTTCTACATCACTCAATGGAATTACTTTTTGGTTTTCTTTACCAAACGTATCCATCGGAATAAATTCGTAAAAAATACCATAATCTAACATTAAAAGTAATTCGTTAGAATCATTTCGGTCTTGCAAGGCAAAAAATCCTTCCGAGGCATTATAAATTTCATAGTATTTAAAATCGTCTTTTGGAAACAAGTTTTTATATTGTTCTTTGTAGGGTTCAAAACTTACCCCACCATGAAAATAGACTTCTAAATTGGGCCAAATTTCTAAAATATTTGTTTTTTTATTTTCCTCAAGTGTTTTGTTTAATAACACCATCATCCAACTGGGTACGCCAGCTAAACTAGTTACGTTTTCTAAGCTACTTTCTTTTATTATGGCGGGTAATTTGGTTTCCCAGTTGCTCATTAACGAGGTTTTGTTGCTGGGTGTAGAGCTAAATTCTGCCCACATAGGCATATTGTCAATTAAAATCGCAGATAAATCGCCAAAAAAAGTATTGTTGTTTTCGTACAATTCTTTACTACCGCCCAAACGCAAACTTTTACCAGTAAATAACTGCGAATTTTCGTTATTATTTAAGTACATACACAGCAAATCTTTACTGGCTTTGTAATGATTGTGTTCTAAGGCTTCCGAACTTACGGGAATAAATTTGCTTTTAGCATTTGTGGTTCCGCTCGATTTTGCAAAATATTTTATAGAAGAATTCCAAAAAATATTTTGTGCCCCTTGACGGGTTTGCGAGATAATCGGTTCCAAATCTTCGTAAGTAGAAACGGGAATTCTTTCGTTAAATGTTTGATAGTTTTTAATGCTCTGATAGTCGTATTTTTTTCCGAGAACGGTATTTTCTGCCGATTTTAATAAACCAAATAAAATTTCTTCCTGAACCTCCATAGGATATTTCATAAACAATTCAATTTGATGAATACGTTTTTTTAAAATCCAAGAGGCAATAGAATTTATTAAAGGTAATGGCATTTGCGTATCAGTATTTTTATAACTTTACCAAAAATAATAATTTTTATTTCAATTACAATCTTTATGACAACATTTGAAGGAACATTAACAAAGATGGAAACCGAAATAGGCGCACCCATTCAGTATTATTTAATTTTTGATTCCAATTTCATTAATGTTAATCAGTTAATTAATAAAGATGTAGAAATTACGCACAAAGGGTATCAGTGTTTAAATTGTAAGAAAGCCAAAAAAATATGGCGACAAGGATTTTGTTATGATTGTTTTTCTACTATTCCAGCGGCTGCAGATTGGATTATGAAACCCGAACTTAGTACGGCACATTTAGGTATTGAAGATAGAGATTTAGCGTATGAAAAACGGGTGCAATTACAACCTCATATCGTATATTTAGCTTTATCTAGCGAAGTAAAAGTAGGGGTAACCCGAAACACGCAAGTGCCCACTCGTTGGATAGACCAAGGTGCAGTGCAAGCCATTCCTGTTTTAGAAACGCCTAATCGATATTTAGCAGGAATTGCCGAGGTAGCCTTAAAAAATCATTTTGCAGACAAAACCAATTGGCAAAAAATGTTGAAAAATGAAGTGCCTGTCACCAATTTATTTGAAGAAAAAAGTAAATTAAAACAATGGTTACCAGAGGAAACTAAACCTTATTTTATTGAAGAAGACCATTTATATCAAATGGATTTTCCAGTGCAAACGTATCCGTTAAAAGTAACCAGTTTAAATTTGGATAAAACCCCTAATTTTTCAGGAAAAGTTGTGGGCATTAAAGGACAATACTTAATTTTTGAAGACGGTACGGTTTTTAATGTTCGCACCTATGAAGGATTTGTGGTAGAATTAAAATTTTAAAAACTATATTCAACACCAATTCCTAATATTTGTTTTAATTGTACTCTTGGGCCTTCTGTGATTTGAACACCGGCAACTTCTCGTTTGTTTTTAATATCGTTATCATAAATTAGATGACTACCAATATTAGCTTTAATATATTTATTTACAATCATTTCAATACTAATTTGCCAATCGATATCAATATTTCCAAAATCTTTTAAATAATCGGTGTACAACGTAGCTCGAGTATCTAAAATGATATTTGTCATTATTTTTCTTTTGTACTGACTAGAAACCAAAGCACCTAGTTCCGTTCTATGTAGTTTTCCTTTTTTAATAATTTCCGTTCCGGTTTCATCATAAATGGCTTTTTCTACCCCAAATGCGCCTTCGTTTGCCAATCGACTATCTAAAACTAAAGTTGTTTTGTTAGTTATTGGAGATAAATACACCGTTAAACCTAAATCTTTTCGGGTATATTCGGCACCAATTCCCAAGAAAATATATGCGGGGCCAAATGGTTTAGAAATGGCTTTGCTTACATTTGGATAATTATATCCGTTAGAAAATTGAGTTAAAAAGCTAAATTTCGCACCATAAAACCACTTGTTTATGGTATCTCTTCTGTATCCAATTGTGGAGTTTAAATTAATTTGATCGTCTGTTTTTCTTAGATCTTGTGCCTCTTGTTTGTTAATTCCATAACGTACCACAAGTTCATTATTCCATTTCATATTATCACGAGTATAATTTCTAATGAAATTTCCTTTTGCCAAACCAGAAATCGAATTATTTCCTCCTGCAGACCAATTTACAAAGCTAATTTGTGTAAAATCTAATCCTACTTTATTTCCCTTTTTCCAATTTGAAGTAGTATCTATTTTTTCTGTTCTCACAATTTGTGAAAAAGATTCGGTTGCGAAAAAAAGAAGTGCGATAAAAAGTATAAGGTTTCTACTCATGATTAATTCCAGTAAATAATTCGGTTAAGCTTAATGTATCTAATTTAGTTTGTTCTAATAGTTGTTTTACGGTGCCGTGTTCTATGAAAACATCTGCCACGCCACGATTTATAATTTTGTTTTTAAAATTGTTTTTGGCGGCAAAAGTATTTATTATGCTTCCTAATCCACCATTAATAACACCTTCTTCAACAGTGATAATAATTTTATGTTCTTTAAAAATGCTAATTAATTTTTCTTCATCTAAAGGCTTTACCCAACCTATATGAAAATGCGAAAAATCTTCAGAATTTTCAATAATCGCAATGGATTTTGAAACGTTATTTCCTATAGTTCCTGTAGATAAAACAGCAATTTTAGTTCCTTTTTTTAAAGTTTTAATTTTTCCTATTTCAATCTTAGAAAAAGGTTGTTTCCATGCTACAATTTCGCCTTTTCCTCTTGGATATCGAATCGCAATCGGATGGTTTAATCCTAACGAAGAAGTGTATAAAATATTGCGTAATTCAATTTCATTCAACGGTGCGTAAATCATTATATTCGGAATGCAATTTAGATAAGCCAAGTCAAATAATCCGTGATGTGTAGCACCATCTTCGCCAACAAATCCAGCTCGGTCTAAACAAAAAATTACGGGTAAATTCTGTATCGCTACATCATGTATGACTTGGTCATAAGCCCGTTGTAAAAAAGTAGAATAAATATTGCAAAATACTGTTAAACCTTGTGTTGCCATTCCAGCAGCTAAGGTTACGGCATGTTGTTCGGCTATTCCTACGTCAAAAGCACGTTCTGGAAACGCTTCCATCATATATTTTAAGGAACTTCCTGATGGCATAGCAGGCGTAATTCCTACTATTTTTTTATTTTCTGTAGCCAATTCCACTAAGGTATGCCCAAAAACATCTTGAAATTTTGGGGCTAAATTTTCATTTTCCGATTTTATGATTTTACCTGTTAATTTATCAAATTTTCCAGGCGCATGAAACTGTAATTGATTTTCTTCAGCGTACGATAATCCTTTTCCTTTCGTGGTAATAATATGTAAAAATTTCGGACCTTTAACTTTTTGTAAACGTTTTAATTCTGACAATAATTTAGGTAAATCATGGCCGTCAATTGGACCCGAATAATCAAAATTTAACGATTTTATAATGTTGTTATCTTTTGGGTTTTTACCTTCTTTAACAGCGGTTAAATAGTCTTTTAATGCCCCAACACTTGGGTCAATTCCCATGGCATTGTCATTTAAAATGACTAATAAATTCGCATCGGTAACTCCAGCATGATTTAATCCTTCAAAAGCCATTCCGCTGGCTATAGAAGCATCGCCAATAACTGCAATATGTTGTTTTTCTGTATCGCCATTAATTTTAGAAGCAATTGCCATACCTAAAGCAGCAGAAATTGAAGTGGAGGAATGTCCTACTCCAAAAGTATCATAAACACTTTCACTTCGTTTTGGAAAACCTGATATACCATCAATTTCTCTATATTTATGGAAAATTTTGCGTCTTTCCGTTAAAATTTTATGCCCATATGCTTGATGTCCTACATCCCAAACTAATAAATCTTTTGGCGTATCAAAAACATAATGTAAGGCAACGGTTAATTCTATGACGCCCAAACTCGCCCCTAAATGACCTTCTTTCTGGGAGACTATATCAATAATATACTCTCTAAGTTCAGTGGCCACTTGTGGTAATTGATTTTCAGAAAGTTTCCGTAAATCGGTTGGTGTCGTAATATGTGAAAGTAAATTTTCCATTTGTACTGCAAAAATACAATAATGTTTGTAAATTTGATTAATATATAATTGTAAGAAACTTGGAAACTATTTTTACCGACGAATATTTTATGAAAAAAGCGCTTCAGGAAGCAGAAATTGCTTTTGAGAAAGACGAAATTCCTGTGGGTGCTGTTATTGTGGTAAACGATACAATAATTGCCAGAACACATAATTTAACTGAGCTTTTACATGATGTAACGGCACATGCCGAAATGCAAGCCATTACGAGTGCAGCAAATTTTTTAGGTGGAAAATATTTAAAAGGTTGCACGCTATATGTTACTTTAGAACCTTGCCAGATGTGTGCAGGAGCCTTATATTGGAGTCAGATTTCTAAAATTGTATTTGGGGCAGCAGATTCAAAAAGAGGTTATAAAACATTAGGCACACAAATTCATCCAAAAACAGAAGTGGTTTCTGGAATTTTAGAAAAGGAATGTGCTGAATTAATGACTAGTTTTTTTCAGAAAAAGAGATAAATCTTGGCATGTGGTTTGATATATGTTTTAAAAATAAAGTAACCAAATCAACCTTTAAACAATTACTATGAAAATTACAGACAAAATGAAATCTTCGGCAATTATTGGAATTGCTATTGTGGCAACTGCATTTATATTAGGTACCGCTTTTAAAAAACGAAACGAAAATTTAGATTCGATTTCCGTTATTGGTTTAGGGACGAAAGACTTTGTTTCTGATGAAATCTTGTGGAGTGGAAGTTTTACAACTAGAAGTTATGATATTAAAGAAGCCTACAATAAAATGATTGCAGATCAGAAAATTGTGTCTAATTTCTTTTTAGGGAAAGGTTTTAAAGCCAGTGAGTTCAGTTTTGGTGCAGTGCAATTCAATAAAAAATTTAGAGAAGTACGAATAGAAGATGTCGAAAACCAGTATAATACGAAATACGAACAAGTTTTTGACGGCTATGAAGCCTCACAGACCATTACTTTTTCTGCGAAGAAAAACCCGGATTTAATGAAACGAATTGAAGCTGTTTCTAGTAAAACTTCGGAATTAATTAATTCTGGAATTGAATTGTCTTCAAATTCCATTCAATATACTTACTCAGATTTACCAAGTTTAAAGCACCAACTTATTGAAAAAGCCACAAAAGACGCTTACGAACGTGCTGAAAAAATTGTAAAAACCGCTGATGGCGATTTAGGAAAACTAAAAACGGCAAGTATGGGTGTTTTCCAAATTACAGGACAAGGTTCTACGGAAGAAGACAGTTACGGTGGAAACAATGATACATTTAGTAAAAACAAAACCGCAAGAATTACGGTTAGGTTGGAATATGAGTTGGAGTAGTTCGATATATAAATTAAGAAAATAAAAAAAACCGCTATTCTTTCGAGTAGCGGTTTTGTTTTTTATAGAATTTCTTTTCCTTGGTTATCAAAGAAATGATATTCTAAGTACGTGTAAGCGTCACGAGGTATAATTTTCACCCATTTCTTATGTTCAAAAAACCATTTTGAACGTAAGGATGGAAAACCTTTTGTAAGGTATGCGGCCACAAATGGGTGTACGTTAAGTACTACTTTTTTATGGTCTTTAATAATGCTTTCAAGATTAGCTTCTATTTTGTCAATAATTAAAATTGCTGCTTCAACCTGTCCGTTTTCGTTCGGGTTTTCTTCGTTTGTTTCAATATTAACTTCAGGTCTAACTCTTTGTCTAGTAATTTGAACCAGTCCAAATTTACTAGGAGGCAAGATTTTATGCTTCGCCTTATCGTCACTCATTTCTTCTCGTAAGAAATCGAATAATATTTTTCTATTGTCTGGATTTTGTAAATCTATAAAATCGACAACAATAATTCCTCCCATATCTCTTAGTCGTAATTGACGTGCAATTTCAGCTGCAGCAATCATATTTACTTCCATGGCAGTATCTTCTTGGTTGGTGGCTTTATTTGATCTATTGCCAGAATTTACATCAATAACGTGTAATGCTTCTGTATGTTCAATAATTAAATAGGCCCCTTTACTCATAGAAACTGATTTTCCAAAAGAGGTTTTTATTTGTCTTTCTATATTATACTTCTCAAATAGAGGTAAATCTTTCGACTGATAGTGTTTTACGATAGACGCTTTATCCGGAGCTATTTCTTGCAAATACTCCTTCGTTTTTAAATACAAATCTTCATCATCTACTTGAATACTCGTAAAAGTATCGTTAAAAATATCTCTAAGCATCGAAGAAGATTTTGTTAATTCTCCTAATACTTTTGAGGGATGATGGGCGGTTTGTAGTTTTTTGCACATGCTAGTCCAACGGTCTAACAGTGTTTCTACATCTTTTTCAATCTCAGTTGTTTTTCTGCCTTCGGCTACTGTTCTCACAATAACACCAAATCCCTTTGGTTTTATAGATTGTAGTAATTTTTTTAGACGATCTTTTTCTGCTCGGTCTCCAATTTTTTGCGAAATGGATACACGGTCTGAAAAAGGAACTAAAACTACATATCTTCCTGCTAAAGAAATCTCAGAACTAATTCTAGGTCCTTTTGTGGAGATTGGTTCTTTAACTACTTGAACTAAAATTGACTGATTGGCGCTTAATGTGTCCATTATAGTGCCATCTTTGCTAATTTCTGGTTCAAAAGGGAAATTTTTGAGTGAATAATCTTTTATTTTACCTGCGCTTACAAGTTTAATAAATTTCATCAAAGAACCTAAGTTTGGACCTAAGTCATGATAATGCAAAAACGCATCTTTTTCATGGCCTAAATGTACAAATGCGGCGTTTAGTCCAGCAACAGGCTTTCTTATTTTTGCAATAAAAATATCGCCAACCTGAAACTGATTGCTGTCGCCAGCCTCTTTTTCTTTGTGTAATTCAATTAGTTTTCCATCTTTTAATAAGGCAAAATCTACTGCGTCTGAACCAGATCTAATGATTAATTCTTTGTTCATGCTGTATCTTTTTTATCCGAACATTTTGTTGTCGGTTGTTGATTGTTTATACCAAAGGTACGAAACAACTAGCAACTAGCAACTTATTGCTAGGATGGATTAAACAATTTAGGTAAAATACCCAATAAAACTATGATATATTTGAAAACTTCAATATATAAAATAATTTAAAATTCAATGAACGTAACTTGTTTTTTAAAACAAAGAAAAGTAGTTATTAGACTACTTTTTCTTTTTGTGACGGTTAGCTCTCGCTCTTTTTTTACGCTTGTGAGTAGCTACCTTATGTCTTTTTCTTTTTTTACCACTTGGCATAATGTGTAGTTTTTTTTGATTAATAAATAATATTATACAGTTACTTCTGTCTTTTCTTTAACGCTTTCAACAAATATTTTAGCAGGTTTAAATGCTGGAATGTTGTGAGCTGGTATTTTGATGGTTGTGTTTTTTGAAATGTTTCTTCCTGTTTTTTCAGCTCTTGTTTTAACAATAAAACTACCAAATCCTCTTAAGTAAACATTATCACCAGTTTCTAATGAGTTTTTTACTTCTTCCATGAATGATTCTACAGTAGCTTGAACGTCACCTTTTTCAAGACCTAATTTTTCTGAAATTTTTGCTACGATATCTGCTTTCGTCATTTTCTTGCGTGTTAAATTTTATGTGTATTTTTTTGAGTGTGCAAATATATGAATTAAAAAAATACAAATTCAAACATAATGAACTAAAATTTAACCAGATAAATGATTTATTTTTACAACTTTAATTATTCATATGAATTTTTCAACTAAAATAATCAGTTGGTATCAACAAAATTATAGAGACTTGCCTTGGCGAAATACCAATGATGCCTACAAAATTTGGCTTTCAGAAATTATTTTGCAGCAAACACGAGTGAGTCAAGGATTGCCGTATTACATAAATTTTGTAACTGCTTTTCCTACAGTAAATGATTTAGCAAATGCCGATGAACAACAAGTTTTGAAGCTTTGGCAAGGACTTGGATACTATTCTCGTGCCAGA
The DNA here is from genome assembly GCF_044360715.1 of Flavobacterium sp. Taxonomy (GTDB): domain Bacteria; phylum Bacteroidota; class Bacteroidia; order Flavobacteriales; family Flavobacteriaceae; genus Flavobacterium. Next base: position 111,918 of record NZ_JBIKJY010000002.1, on the reverse strand, counting down.
AATTTACATTTTACTGCTAAATTAGTTGTAGAAAAACATAATGGCATTTTCCCAACTACTTACGACGAATTAATAAAACTAAAAGGAATTGGAACTTATACTGCTGCTGCTATTGCCTCTTTTTCTGCAAACGAGGCGGTTGCGGTTGTAGATGGCAATGTTTTTAGAGTATTGTCGCGTGTTTTTAATGTTGATTATGATATTTCTCAAAATTCATCAAAAAAATATTTTATAGAACTGGCTCAAAAATTACTTTCTTCAACAAATCCTAATCTTCACAATCAGGCAATAATGGAATTTGGTGCGTTACAATGTGTGCCTAAAAGTCCAAATTGTTTAGATTGTGTTTTTAGTGACAGTTGTGAAGCTTATAAACTCAAAATTGTTTCGGAATTACCGGTAAAATTGAAAAAAAATAAAATAACGAAGCGATTTTTGAATTACGTTTTAATTCACGATGCTTCTGGAAATTACATAATGAATAAGAGAACTGAAAACGGAATTTGGAGAAATTTATATGAATTTCCTTGTGTGGAATCTGAAAATGAATTGGATGAACAGAATTTGTTTCTTCAATTAAAAGAAATATATAACATTAAAAATTTTCAATATTATGATGCTTTTGATGTATTGCATAAGTTATCGCATCAGCATTTAAACATTAAATTTTATAGAGTAGAAACCGAAGAAACATTGAAAAACAGCTATACTTTTTCTGAATTAAAACAATTGCCTGTTCCAATTGTATTACATAATTTTATAGAAAAAATTGGTATATAAATAATATTTAGTATTTTTGATAAAAACATATAAGCCATGAACGGTACTTTAAACAAGGTTATTTTAATCGGACACTTAGGTGACGAGGTAAAAATGCATTATTTTGATGCTCAAAGTTGTATTGGAAGATTTCCATTAGCAACAAATGAAGTGTATATTAACAAATCTACAGGTGAAAAAATCACTTCTACAGAATGGCATAATATAGTAGTGCGAAATAAAGCAGCAGAGTTATGTGAAAAATACCTTTCAAAAGGAGATAAAATTTATATCGAAGGTAGAATAAAATCACGTCAATGGACAGCTGAAGATGGCACAACAAAATATACTACCGAAATACAAGTTACAGAATTTACATTCTTAAATACTAAAAAAGATTCAGATTTATCTAAAGCACCAACTTCAAATCCGCCAAGCTCAAAAGATGTGGATTTTGATTCGTTAGATTAAATCTTCTATAGAGAATAGAATATAGAAAATAGATTGTACTTTTCTTAAACAAACATAAATGAAAATCCGCCTTATTTTTAGCTTACTTTGTCTTTCTTTACTTTCTTGTGGAGATGATAAAATGCCCAAACCAACAGGACAATTAAGCTTGGAATATCCACAAGCAAAATATATGAAATTTTCAAATTCTTGCGGTTTCGATTTCGATAAAAATGAATTGGCAGAGGTGAAAGCCACATCAAATTGTGGACTGGAAATTCATTATCCAAAAATGAAAGCAACGGTATATTTAACGTACAAACCTGTTAAAAATAACTTAGATAAATTACTAATTGATGCTCAAAAATTAACGTACGAACACGCTATAAAAGCAAACGATATTGCAGAGCAACCTTACATAAACCCAGATAGTAAAGTATACGGTATGTTTTATCAAGTAGGTGGGAATGCCGCTACAAATGCTCAATTTTACGCTACGGATAGTACTAAAAATTTTGTTACTGCAAGTATGTATTTTTACTCTAAACCAAATTTTGATTCTATACTTCCAGCAGCGGATTATATTAAAAATGATATGAGAAAAATTATAGAATCTATTAAATGGAAATAGTTTTTATTTTTTGTAAAAATTCATATTAAAAATCTTTTCAATTTATTATATTTGGGACAACTTAACTTAATAATTATCCCTTTGAAAAAGATTTTATTTTTACTTACATTTTTATCCCTTTCTACATTTGCACAAGAAAAAAAATACCAAAGTTTATTTTGGGAAATTTCTGGTAACGGATTAACCAAAAAATCCTATATGTATGGCACGATGCATGTTTCCGACAAGGTTTCTTTTCATTTGTCTGATTCGTTTTTTGAAAAATTAATGGCTTCAGATTTTATTGCTAACGAAAGCGAACCAAATACTTGGACAGAATTATACGATTTGTATGGATTTTATCAATCTACTCAAACAAGAAAAAATTTCTACACTAATTTCTATACTTCACCAATAGAAAAAGACTATTTATATTCTCTTTTCAGAGGTTCAAATTACAACTTAATTGGATTGTTATCTCGAACCAATCAAGCCAATCAAGAATTTCAAGAGGAAACCTATTTAGATATGTTCATTTATAGAACCGGAAGAAAATATGGTAAAAAGACATTGGGGTTAGAAAACGTTAAATCTACTACATTAAATATCGAAAAAGCCGAGGCGGAAATGGATAGAAGTGAAGTAGATGAAAACAAACAAGCTATTTTAAAACTATTAAAAAAACGTTCTTATGCTGAGGTTTTAAGAGATGCATATCGCGAAAAAGATTTAGATTTATTGGATACGCTAAACATGCTTTCCTCTCCAAAATTATACAACAAAGCCATGCTTTTTGATAGAAATGAAATTATGTCTACAAGTATGGATTCTATTATGAAAACAGGAAGTCTGTTTGCTGCAGTTGGTGCCGCACATTTACCTGGAAAAAACGGAATGATTGAAATGTTACGAAGAAAAGGATATACCGTAACGCCAATATTTTCTGATTATACTGAAAAAGGAAAAAAAATAAAGAAACAAATTGAAGAATATTTTGTAAAGCCTGTTTTTGAAATAAATACAACAGCGGATGAAATGATTTCTTTGCCTTTGTTTCCTTTGGTTTTAAAAAATGGCGAAAATTTAGAATCTCCAGATTTAGGAAACGGTGGCTATATTAATGTAAAACGTATGTTGCTGAAGGATTTTATTAGCAAAAAAGACGAAAAATTCAACCATAAAACGCTTGATAGTTTGTTTTTTGAAAATATTCCAGGTGAAATTTTAGAGAAAAAGACATATCAAGAAAAAAATAATTTTGTGTATGATATCAAAAGCAAAACTAAAACAGGGAAAAACGAACGCTATAGATATTATATAACACCACTTGAAATTATTTCTGTAATTATGAGTGGAGAAGGCGATTATGTTAGAAAATATGAAGATGAGGTGTATAATAATATTAAAATTAAATCGTACAAACAAGAGTTGACAACAGTAGTACCAAACAAGCAAAATTTTAAAGTTACGTTACCTTCTTATTACACAACAGTAGGAAATAAAAAAGACAATAAAAGACTGGAAGATACAGAAATTTATGCCTTTGACGAGCAAGAAAACGCACATTATTTTGTTATAGAAAGTACGATGATGGATTATGAAAATTTAGAGGATTCTGAATATGAATTGAAAAGAATGCATTATGAATTTTATGCGGTTCACGAGTTGGATTCTATGCAAACAAGCTTTGATAAAAATAAATTTGAAGTTACATCGCAAACAAAATTAAAAGATAAAAATATATATCTAAAATCGGCCTTAAAGGGAAATAAATATTATTTATTGGGAACTGTAAATGCCTCAAAAAATAAGGTAGATGCTTTTTTAAACTCATTCGAAATTACAAAAGCAAAAGAGGATATTGTTTATAAAACATTTAAAGATTCTACAGCTCATTTTTCTGTAGAAATTCCGAAACAAGAAAACGAATATTTAGATTTTAAATTTGAAAGAAAAAACAGGTATAAAGAAGATAATAAAACCAATCATTTTGAAGTAAAATACAAATCTTTTGATATTTTTTCGCCAAACAAAAGCAATATACAAATTACGTATTCGCAACCACATAGGTACGAAAGTTATGCCGTTTTAGATTCGCTTTTTAATCAAATTAAGAAAAACATTTCAGTAGATTTTGAATTTAAAAATTATACCGACAGCAATGAATTTAATTATTCTGACAGTTCCGTTGAAGTCGATTCTGTAGCAACAGAAGCCGTTAGCTTTAATTCTGTAGCAAACACTATTGATACAAATGATAAGGATAAATTTAATCCGTTAGATTACAAATCAACTACTTGGGATAAAACATTGGCATTAACATCGAATCAAAAGTTAGATTTGGTTAATGAAAAATTTACTAAAGATCCAGTTAATGATTTTTATGTTTACGAAGTTTTGGCTACAAAACCTAAAAGCACACAAGCTATTAAATATAAAATTGTGCTCAAAAAAGGCGAATATTATACGCTCACAACTTTAGTTGATAAAAATTACAATAACGATAATCCTTTTATTGAAAAAGTATTCAATTCGTTTAAAGTAGATGATGCTTCCATAACATCAAGAACCTTTTTTGAAAATAAATTCAGCATTTTTGAAGAAGATTTAAATAGCGAACACGATAGTATACGCTATTCGGCAATAAAATCATTTAACAATTTAACGATTGAAGAATCTGATTTTTCAAAAATTAAAAACCTGTTAGAAAATTTCGAATTTAGAAAAGAAGAAATGGATTTTAAAGGTGAATTATTTGAAAGCATTGGATCTTTAAAATCTTCAGAAGTACTTCCGTTTTTAGAACAAGCGTATAAAAAACAAGACGTTTCAACACAAACACAATTTTCAATTTTACGTGCTTTGGCTTTACAAAAAAGCAAAGTGGCATATAAAAAAATTGCCGAATTATTAGATTATGATTTACCTATTTCAGAAAGATATGTAATTTCTGGATTGTTTAATTTATTTATGGCAGACCTCGAAAATGCTCAAGTTTTATATCCAAATATTTTAGAATATTATAGTATTAATGAATTTCACGAGCCAATAGTTGAGTTTGTGCAAGTGCTATTAAATTCTGAAAAAGTATCATCAAAAAAACTAAAATCATACAAAAAAATGCTACTTACCAATGCGAAATTAGAATACAAACGATTGGTAAGTTGGAAATTTGAAGATGAAGCCAGTGATGATGATGACGAATATAATTATGATGATGAAAATGTCGCGCCTGTGGAAGCTTTAAATAGCTATTTATCTATTTTATATTCATACAAAAATGAAAAAGATATGCGCCAATTGTATGAGAAAGCAGAAAAATTAAATATTGACGATTTAAATGTGGCTATTGCTAATCGTGAATTGGCAAGAAATAAAAAGCTGGATAAACGTGTATTAGATAAATTAATTAGCAATCCAAAAACAAAATTTACGGCGATGCAAATGCTGTATCACAACAAACAAACGGAAGAATTAGCTGCGTTTAGTAAAGATAGTATTGTGATGAATGCCATTCATTATTATGAAGATTTTGATAAAAAAAATGATTCTATTGTGTTATTAGATGAAAAAATAGTTACACATAACGACAAAAAAATATCGTATTTCTTTTATAAGAAAATTAATATAGAAGCTGATTCGTATGGTAAAAATACTGAAAAGTTAACCGCTATTGCTTTTGTTTATGATGAAAAAAATCAATTAAATCTGAAAGCTTTTAGACGATTTGATGCTGAAAAAATTATTGATGATAAAGAAATTGATCAGAAAATGAAAACTATGATTAATGAATCGCTAAATGACAATCATTTGCGAGTAAATTTTTCAAGTAATCCAACGGATGAAAGTTACGAAGAAGAGGAATATTACGACGAATAAATGTTAAAAACCAAAAAAGAAATAGTATATATTATTTTGGCAGGTATTTTTATTACAAATGCCATAACTGCAGAACTTATTGGGGGAAAATTAATTCAAATTGGCCCTTTTGTATTAAGTATGGGTATTTTACCTTGGCCTATCGTATTTATTACTACCGATTTAATTAATGAATATTTCGGAAAACAAGGTGTGAAAAGGCTGAGTTACATCACAGCAGGTTTAATTGCCTACTGTTTTGTAATTTTGTTTTTTTCGATGAAAATTCCAGAAGCAAAAGGCATCAGTCCCGTTTCAAATGCTCAATTTACGGCTGTATTTGGACAAAGTAATTTAATTATTGTAGGTTCGATTCTTGCGTTTTTAGTCGCACAGTTTTTAGACGTCACGCTTTTTAGTTATTTTAAAAAGAAAACCGGAGAAAAAATGATTTGGTTACGAAGTACAGGTTCTACAGTCATTTCACAATTAATTGATTCTTTCATTGTAGGCGGAATTGCCTTTTATTTACCAGGAATTTGGAATACCAAACAATATGTAGAATATTCTTTAACTGGATATTCTTTTAAATTAATCATTGCAATTTGCTTGACACCGTTAATTTATTTTGGTCATTTTTTAATTGAAACCTACATTCATAACAACGAAAAACCAATAGTAAATGACTAAGAAACGTTGTGCTTGGTGCGAAAAAACCGATTTATACAAAGACTATCACGATAACGAATGGGGAAGACCTGTTTATGATGATGCCACATTATTTGAGTTTTTAATATTAGAAACGTTTCAAGCGGGACTAAGTTGGTATACGGTTTTAGTAAAACGAGATAATTTCAGAAAAGTATTTGCAGGTTTTGATGTGCAAAAAGTAGCTAAATTTACCGATGAAAAATTGCAAGTTTTAGCGGAAGATGCTGGAATAATTAGGAACAAGTTAAAAATTAAAGCTTCAGTAACAAATGCTCAAGCTTTTATAAAAGTGCAAGAAGAATTCGGAAGTTTTTCTAACTATATTTGGGCTTTTGTAGACAACAAACCAATTGATAACAAACCAAAAACATTAAGTGAAGTACCTGCAACATCAGAAATTTCGGATAAGTTAAGCAAAGACTTAAAAAAACGCGGTTTCAAATTTGTAGGTTCTACCGTTGTTTATGCACATATGCAAGCCACAGGAATGGTAAACGACCACGTTGCAGATTGTTGGGTGAGGAATTAGTGATCAGTCGCAGTGAACAGTCGCAGTCGCAGTTTTCGTCGCAGAATTTAGAAATTTGTTTTACACGCCAAGTTTGTCACGCTGAAAGCGTCTCTTTTATATTTGAATTATGAAAAAATTTATAGACGAAAGTCAATTAACTGATAAGGAAATTTTTAATAACAAGCATTATTTTTCAGCAAATGGAATAATGATGTATGCATTTTTAATCATATTTATAGTTATGATTTTTAAAGATATTTCATTATTTCATAGCGCTCCTGAAAAGCCATTTTTTGGAATTGTAACAGCTTTAGTTCTTTTTGGTATATTTAGTTACACAATGAATTATTTTGTTGTAAGTAGTAAATATCTTGTTGTAAAAAACAGTATTTGGCTTTTACAACAGCACGTTTATGATTTTGAAGATATTAAAGAAGTTGTGATTGATATGCCTTCTCGGTCTTCAATAAGATTGAGAATAATAACTACAGATTCTAATAAAGTTTATCAAGCAAGTAGTTTAACACAGAATACTTGGAAAGAATTGATAAAATACTTTGAGAAAAGAAATATAACAGTTCATAAAATTAATTTTGATTAAAGTAAATTGTATCGATTAACAAAAATAAACGCAATCTTTGTCATTCTGACGTAGGAAGAATCTATTTAAATCTTAGGTATGTATAAAACATTTGGGACACATAATTATTATGTTTACATCTTAACGAATCAAAAAAAGACAGTTTTATATACTGGTGTTACTAATGAGTTAAAAGAAAGATTATATTATTATTGCAATCCTGAAGCAAATAGCAAAGCGTTTACAGCAAAATATAAATGTTTTTTTTTAATTTATTATGAAAGATTTGAAGATGTTAATTTTGCAATTGATAGAGAAAAACAAATAAAAGGTTGGACAAGGATTAAAAAGGAAGATTTAATTAAAGAATTCAATCCAAATTTGAATTTTTTAAATAACGAGATTTAAGAGATTCTTCCTACGTCAGAATGACAAAAAATTAGAATAAAAAAATAAAATATACAGAAAATGAGCAACGATCCACTTCACGGCATAACGTTAAAAGCAATACTCGAAAAATTAGTCGAGTATTATGGTTTTGATACGCTTGGCGAATTGATAAAAATAAAATGTTTTAATGAAAATCCGACTATTAATTCTAGTTTAACTTTTTTACGAAAAACAGAATGGGCACGAAAAAAAGTGGAAGAGTTATATGTAAGAAGTTTGAAGAAATTTGATGCGAAGTAAATCTGTGTAAATTTGTTAGAATCTGTACTCAAAATAAAGAAACCTTTGCGATTCTCTGCGTTCCTTTGCGAATCTCTGCGTAACAACTAACTTTTCAAAATCGCTAAAAACTCTTCTCTTTCAATTTCTATACAACCCAAACTTTCTAAATGATTATTATGTACTTGGCAATCTAAAAGTTTATAGTTAGCCAATTCTAATTGTTTTGCTAAATGAATAAACGCAACTTTACTCGCATTAGGCACTTTTGAAAACATACTTTCACCACAAAACACATCGCCTAAATCAATTCCGTATAAACCGCCTACTAATTCGTTATTTTGCCAAACTTCTACGCTTTTTGCATAACCTAATTCATTTAGTTTACAATAAGCAGCTATTATTTCATCCGAAATCCAAGTTCCATTTTGGTCTTTTCTTGGTGATTTTTGACAATTGGTAATAACAGCTTCAAAATTTGTATTAAAAGTAACCTCAAATTCTTTTTTGAGCAGTATTTTTCTCATACTTTTCGTAATTCGTAAATTTTCGAAAAACAACACCATTCTTTCGTTTGGGCACCACCAAAGTTTTGGTTCATCAGCATCATACCAAGGAAAAATTCCGTTTTGATAGGCCAATAAAAGTCGTTCTGGAGACAAATCACCACCCACAGCAATAATACCTTCGGGTGAAGCTTCAGAAGCTGGAGGAAAATAAAGTTCGGGTGTTAAAAAATACATAATAAGAAATTCCAATTTTTTAGATTTCAAAGTGCAATAAAAATTCCAAATTCCAAAATGAAAACAATTGGAATTTGGAATTTAAATTTTAGAATTTACTTTTAATCGAAGATTAAAAAGGTAAATCGTCGTGTTCTTCTTCTTTAAAGTCTGTTGCTGGTGCAAATGCTTCAGCAGCAGGCATTGGAGGCATATCTGGAGCACTTGCAGGCGCAGGATTTGATAATCTTTCTATTCTCCAACCTGTAATGGTATTAAAATGTTTTACTTCTCCTTGTGGAGACGTCCATTCTCTACCTCTTAAATTGATTGATACTTTTACTTGCTCGCCAACTTGGTACGAATTTAAATCGTCCACTTTTGCTTGTTGAAATTCAACCGAAATATGTTGTGGATACTGCTCTTCAGTAGTAACAACTAATTCTCTTTTTTTAAATGAAGCGCTTACATCTTGTGTAGCTCCAATTACTTTAATTTTTCCAATAACTTCCATAACTCTAATAATTTATTTTTGTGCTAATAACAATTTCCAAGCGTTTAAAACCTGATTATTGTCTAAATATTCTTTTGCTTTTTTAAATTTTGTATTAAAATCGTCTGAACTTAAAACCGCTTTTACTTCAAAATTTTCTTTTACAAATATAGTAATTTCTTCGTCATTTGGAATAGCTTCTATATTTCCTAATTTTCCTAAATCATTTCCGTTAAAATAACCACTTTCTTTAATGAAATCGGGTATCATATCTACGCCAATTCCTAAAGTAGTTAATGGTTTTTCCACTTCAAATAATCCTGCGTTAGCTCGACTATACCAATTCCCACCTAAACGTGAAACGACATCAATTTTGTGTTGATCAATCATTTGGTTTTCGTCAAGAACACTTTCGTGAATGTGAATTTTTACCACTTCACAAATGACTAAATTTCCTGCACCACCTTCTGTGCCTAATGCAATAATGTCGTTTACTTTACATTCAAATTGCACCGGACTTTCTGCCACTCTAAATGGAGCAACACTATCTGATGGCAACATAGTAAACCCTGCTTTTTCAAATTCGTTGATTCCATCTGGATATTCGGTACTTGATAAACTCATTTGTTGCACCATATCGTAATTTACGATATTAATAACGACTTCACGTGTGTCTTGTGCGTTTATCAAAGTATGTTTTATAGTATTGTTTCGAACCCGTCTGGCAGGCGAAAAAATTAAAATAGGAGGGTTGCTGCTAAATACATTAAAAAAACTAAATGGCGATAAATTCGGATTTCCATCTTCGTCCATAGTGCTCGCAAACGCTATTGGTCTTGGCGACACAGCAGTTTGTAAATAACTTTGCAGTTTTACTGGCGATATATCTTTTGGATTAATGCTTAACATAAATTGTATTTTTTACAAATATAAAGCAAATCAATCAATTGAAATGATATTTCTTTTTACAAATGTTAGCAATTTTTTTGCCACGAATTTCCGAATTTACTTTACTGAAAAATGTATTTATAAATTTTGATTCGAATTAATTATCGACAAAGTCGATTCGAACCTTTTTTATATTTTTAATTCGAGAATTCGTGGTTGGATTAAAAAAACCAAAAAACTATTAACTTATTTCTAATTACTATTCACTTTTTCTTATTTTTACTCAAAATACTTTTTATGCAGTTTTCTGAAAAAAGAAATCTTACACGATGGATTATTATTATTTCATCGTTTTTAATTGCTTCCTTAATTTTATGGAACACCTATGTTTTTTTTCAAACTTTTAAAGAAGAAGAACGCAATAAAATGGAACTTTGGGCAACTGCTTTGAAGAATTTAAGAAATGCCGATGTTAATGCCGATATTCAATTACCAACGTTTATTATTGAAAACAACAAAAACATTCCATTAATTCTTACTGATAAAGAAGGTAAAATTTTAAGTAATTTGAATTTAGGTGAAATTGAAACTGATACTCTTAAGGTTAAAGCGTTTTTAAATAAAATTAAAAGTCAAAATGCTCCAATAAAAGTCCAATTTGCTAAAGACGATTATCATTTGGTATATTATGGGGATTCTCCCATATTAAACAAACTAAAATATTATCCAATTGCCTTATTATTAGTAGCGTTTTTGTTTGGCGGCGTAGTGTATAATTTTTATCGAGCAACAAAAATGGCAACCCAAAATAAACTTTGGGCAGGAATGGCTAAAGAAACCGCGCATCAAATAGGTACGCCTTTATCTTCATTAATTGGTTGGTTGGAGTTATTGAAGTTGGAAAATGTTGAAGCTACTACCATTGAAGAAATAGAAAAAGATATAAATAGGTTACAAACTATTACCGACAGGTTTTCTAAAATTGGTAGCGAACCTATCTTAGAAAAAAGAGATATAATCGAGGAAACCAAATCTTCATTTGAGTATTTGCAATCTCGTGTTTCAAAACAAGTAATTTTTGATTTCCGAGCACCTGAAAAGCCACTTTATGTGTTACTAAATCCTACGTTACATAGTTGGACAATTGAAAATTTAGTAAAAAATGCTATTGATGCTATGAAAGGAAAAGGTAATTTGTCTATTGAAATAGTAGAAGGCGATACTAACGTTTTTATAACGGTTACAGATACTGGTAGCGGAATTGCGAAGAATAAATTTAAAACAATTTTTGAGCCGGGTTATACGTCTAAAAAAAGAGGTTGGGGCTTAGGCTTGTCGCTAACCAAACGTATTGTGCAAGAATATCACAAAGGAAAAATTAGAGTAGTGCAATCTGAAATTGGTAAAGGCACCACTATGCAAATGATATTTAAGAAAGAAAGTTAAAAAAAATCCACAAACTCATTTAAAATTTGTGGAAATAGTTTTTATAAATTCTCAGCAATATCTTGTGCTAATTTTGAAAATTCTTCGGGAGTCAAAGTTGTTTTTCTTTGAAAACGCATATCGTCCATATCTTGAAGCGGAATTAAGTGTACGTGTGTGTGAGGTACTTCTAAACCTACAACAGCCACACCAATTCGTTTACAAGGCACTGTTTTTTCCAAAGCAATGGCTACTTTTCTTGAAAATGCCATTAATCTTAGATATAAATCTTCATCCATATCGAAAATTTTATTTATTTCTTGCTTTGGAACACATAACGTATGGCCTTTCGCATTCGGATTTACGTCTAAAAAAGCAATAAAATCATCGTTTTCTGTAATTTTATAACAAGGAATTTCTCCGTTTATTATTTTGGTAAAAATAGAACTCATTTTTTTGGATTTTGGAATTTCTAACTTTGGAATTTCAGAAATTAGTCACGTGTAATTTCTAAAACTTCAAATTTTAATATGCCGTTTGGCACATTAATTTCTGCAATTTCGCCTACTTTTTTCCCTAATAATCCTTTTCCAATAGGAGAAGTAACAGATATTTTTCCTGTTTTTAAATCCGCTTCACTTTCTGCAACTAATTTGTATTGCAGTTCCATTCCGTTAGATTGATTTTTGATTTTTACATTAGACAATACCAAAGCTTTCGACACATCTAAAGTAGATTCATCAATAATTCTTGCGTTTGATACTAATTCTTCCATTTTAGAAATACGCATTTCTAATAAACCTTGCGCTTCTTTAGCTGCGTCATATTCTGCGTTTTCAGACAAATCTCCTTTGTCTCTTGCTTCTGCAATAGCTTGTGACGCTTTAGGGCGCTCTATAGATTTAAGTTGATCTAACTCGTCTTTTAAATGTTTTAATCCTTCTGCTGTGTAATAAGATACTGTGCTCATAACTTCATTAATTTATAAAATAGAAAAAATCCCACAACTATGGGATTCCCTTTTTGCAAAGATATAATTTATTTAACTATTTTTCGTTTACTATATTAGTTTGTCAAATATAAATAAATTAATTTTGATAAATCAAATAAATATAAAAAATGAAAAGAATTTTTTACTTTCTTATTTTGTTTACCGTCTTTTTGTCTTGTGATAGAGATACACAGACCGATAATAATAATCCATATTTGCCAAATTATTCCTTTGAAGTGATACTAAATACGAGTTTTCCACAATATTCAAGTTTAGCATTTCCGTCTAATGCGGTTTATGTAAATTCTGCTGGTGCAGGAATAAGAGGTTTAATTGTTTTTAATGCAGGAAGTGGTAATTTTTTAGCTTATGATGCCGCTTGCCCAAATCAGCCTTTAACCGATTGCTCTACGATGACAATTAATGGGATTAATGCAAAATGTCCGTGTGACGATGCCGAATACAGTTTGTTTACAGGATTGGCGGCTGGAAAACAATTTCCAATGAAAGCGTATCGTGTACAAATGATAGATGCAACAACCATAAAAGTGTTTAATTAATGTTACAATCCCTATTTTCTTTTTTAAAAAAAGAAACAATAACCTATCCAAAAGGTTCAATTCATTCATTTATAGTGACCGATTTAAAAGGAAACCAGTTCGATTTTTCAACTTTAAAAGGTAAAAAAATAATGGTAGTTAATACCGCATCAAAATGTGGCTTAACACCTCAATACGAAAAATTACAGAAGATTTACGAAAAATATAAAAATAAAAACTTTGAAATCATCGGTTTTCCAGCCAATAATTTTTTATGGCAAGAACCAGGCAGCGCATCAGACATTGAAAGTTTTTGCAGTGTAAATTATGGTGTAACATTTCCTATGATGGAAAAAATCTCAGTAAATGGAAAAAATATGCATCCCATTTATGAATTCTTAACAAAGAAATCAAAAAATGGCGTGAAAGACGCTGCCGTAAAATGGAATTTTCAAAAATTTCTTCTTAACGAAAAAGGAGAATTAGAAAAAGTAATTTCACCAAATACCCAACCAGACGACAGAAGCATTACAGCTTGGATTGAAGGAAAATAAATCACCACAACGTTTGTATTGCTGAAAGCATCTCTTTGCATTTTTTCAACAGTGTTGTTTAACAAGAGACCCTTCAGGGTGACAAACGTCGGGGTTATTTTTATTAAAACTTCAAGTTCATTCCAACTAAGAAATTGATTCCCGCTTGCGGATAAAAACCAACGCCTTCAATTGTTGAAATTCCTGGTCCGCTCCAATTATCATTATATGTGTAAAAATAGCCGTTCGATTCATACGTTCTATCGAAAATATTATTAATTAAACCTGAAAACACAATCGATTTTATGCCTTTGTTGATTTTCCATTCGTAGTTTATGTTTAAATCTGATGTGTTATAATCGGGTAAAATTGATTTTTCAGCATCAATATTTCCCATATATTGTTTACCAACATATTTGGTTAATAACGAAATTTGTAACGTGTTAATTGGGGAATATGTTAGTGCGTTTCCTATTACCATATTTGGTGAATAAGCAATATTTGTATTTCCTAAATTGGTTAAAACGCCATCTCGTTCAAAATAGAAATCTTTGTTTTTATTTGTACTTAAAGTGATGTTTGGTTGTAAAACAAATTTAGAAGCAAGTTGTAAAGCCGCTTCTATTTCAATACCAGCTCGCATACTTTTTCCACTATTTTCAAAAACAGGACTACCCACATCATTTAAGGCGCCAGTCGCTACCAATTGATTTTTATATCTCATATAAAAGGCATTAATATTCAAACTGGTTTTTTTATTTTTAAATTTATATCCCAATTCATAATCTTGTAAACGTTCAGGTTTGATGCTTCCACTTTCATAATCATCTCTACGAGGTTCTTTGTTTGCAATTCCGAAATAACCATAAATAGAACTTTCTGTATTTAATGTATATGTAATTCCGGCTTTTGGATTGAAGAAACGGAACGTATCATTCACGTCATTAAATTTTATACTATTCGCTTGATAGAAAACCATACGATATTGTAAATCAGCAAAAACATTGAATTTTCCAAATTGTTGCGATGCTTTCGAGTAGAAATTCACATCGTTTTTATTTCCAAAATTGTCATAGTATTTGTTGGAATTTGGCACATAATATTGTGTCCAAACTACTTCGCCAAAATGTTTTCCTTGATATTTATTTGCCGCTCCACCAATTATAACATCTGTTTTTTCAGTTTTATAATTTAAAGAAAAAGTGGTTCCAAAAAAAGCATTGTCTAACCAACGTTTTCTGACCAAATCAGTACTTGTATTACCATTAAAGTCAGGCAATACATAATCTGAAAACAATTCGTCTTCTTTATATTGTTCAAAATAGCCTTTTCCTAAAGTATAGTGCAACGCAAGATTTGATTGCCATTTTGAAGTTAGTTTTTCATTCCAATGCAATTGAAAATGATTTTGCCAATAATTATCGGTTTCATCATCGTAAAATTGAGTATTTCCAAATTCATCTGTATACTGACCAGCCGAATTATATGTTCTATCATTTTTTAGTTTTTCTTCATCTTCCAAACCATTCCAAGCCTGATACGTTTTTTCTTTTCCGCCAAAAGCAATTGCTTTAATAATTGTATTTTTTGTAATATAATTGGCATCAAAATAATATCCAAATAAATCAGATGAAGCCCTATCAATAAAACCATCCGATTTTATTTTAGAAATTCGAGCGTTCATTTCGAAATTATTATGTAATCCTGTTCCAAACACTAATGTGTGTTTACGGGTTCCGAAACTTCCAATGGAATTAGCTATTTCAGCATAACTGTTTTGTTGTGCAGCTTTGGTTTGTAAATTTAAACTCGCACCAAAAGCACCAGCACCACTTGTTGAGGTTCCAACACCTCGTTGTAATTGAATGCTTTCTAAAGAAGAAGCAAAATCAGGTAAGTTAACAAAGAAGGTACCTTGACTTTCACTATCATTAAATGGCACACCGTTTAAAGTTACGTTAATTCTTGAACCATCGGATCCACGAACCCGCATATAGGTATAACCAATTCCTGCTCCGGCATCTGTTGTTGTTACAACTGAAGGTAAATAATTTAATAAAACAGGAATGTCTTGCCCTAAATTTCTGGGCGCAATTTGTGCTTTAGAAACATTTGTAAATGTAATTGGGTTTTTGTCTTTTGCTCGTACGCCATAAATTAAGACTTCTTCAATTGATTTTACAGAATCTTTTGGTTGTTCTTGACTGTAAGAACATAGAGAAAAGAGAATAGAAAATAGACTTAATTTATAAATCTTTTGCCTTTTGCCTTTTGCCTTTTGCCTTTTTAAAAATACATTCATACTTCGTAAATTAATACGAATAAAAGGGGTAATTACTCTTGGTTAAAAATAATTAATAAAATAATTTTGAGAATTTCGATTCTGAAGCTAATTCAGAAACATATGTAGTTCTCGATTTTCCTTGGCAGCATTACCCGCCCAGGTTCTATGGGTATAATCTCAGCCTGAAAAACAAGCACCCCTTTGAGATGTTGCAAATATAGTAATACAATTTTGATTTGGAACACAGATTTGAGAAATTAGTATAATTTTTAAAATTTCTTTAATCTGTGTTGTTTGAATGTATTTACTTTGGTTAATTAAAAATCTAATTTTTTTCTTCCAGCTTTAATTTCACTTGCTTTTTTCTTTTCTTGAATGCGCTTTTCATTCGCACCTTTTGAAATTTTAGTTACTTTTCTGACTTTTGGTAGTACTAAAGCTTTTTCTAACATTTCAAAAAAACGTTTGATGATGATTTTTTTATTTTTGAATTGACTTCTATCTTCATCGCAAGTTAGAATCAGTAAATTTTCTTGTGATATTTTTGTTTTTAGTTTGGTATAAAGTAGTAATTTTTCGTTCTCATTTAAACCTTGAGAGGTTGCCACATCAAAAATCAACACTATTTTAGAAGATACTTTATTTACATTTTGCCCGCCAGCGCCACTACTTCTTATCGCTTTAAAATTTAATTCAGTTGTAATAATCACTTCATTCATTATAAACCAGAATTGATGTCTAAATTATTTGGTTGATGTGCAGGTTTTAACAAATCAGTTACTTTTTTAACTGGATTAAACGTTTCTATTGGAACTTCTACAAAAATAGTGCTCCATTCTGCCATTGCACCATTCCATAAACCAGGTAGTTCAAACGCTTTTATTTTTTTTTCGTTTTTCGTTTTCTCTGTAATGAATGCTGTTTTAGGATCAATAAATTGATTTAAGTCAAATTTGTTTCCTTCAAAATCTTTAATACTGCAAACAATATCAACGGGATTAAAATGTGTAGAATTTTTAAAAATAGCTAGTTGGTTTTCGTTTGTTGAATCAATTTGCGATAATTCTACTATTTGTAAATTATGACGACCTTTTTCATCTTGAATCCAAAACGGTCCACCGCCAGGCTCTCCTTCGTTTTTCACCATTCCACAAACACGAATGGGTCTGTTCAAAATTTTAATCAAATATTCTTTTTGATAGTCAAATTGAAACATTTTAAATTCTTGAGGCAAAGAAATTGACATTTTTGTTTCAATGAAATGAATAATTTCTTTAATATTATTTTCGTTGATTTCGTTTTTTTGAAACTTTTTCAATGTAGTATCCACTTCTTTTTTTAGATATAAAAGAATACCGCCTAACAATTTTTTATTTTTTAAATTAAGTTCTCTGTTGTTTTGAGAAACATTATCTATATTCTTAATGAAAATTATATCAGATTGCAGTTGATTTAAATTTTCAATCAAGGCGCCGTGTCCACCAGGTCTAAAAAATAATTCGTTTTCAGAAGTTCTAAAAGGGGTATTGTCGGCATTAACCGCAATAGTATCTGATGTTTCATTTTGATAAGAAAATGAGATTTCTACATCATCATATTTATTTGTAATTCTTAAAAAATCGGTTTGGAATTCTTTAGAAATCGTAAAATGTATTTTCGATTTTTCATTTGGTTTTCTATAAAAAGCGGTTTCAAAAACCTGTTCGTCAATTGGTGTTAAAATTGTATCATTTTCAATATGAAACGGTAAAATTCCTTTTGGTTTATTGGCAAAATTTAATCCTTTTTCAGTTAACAAAGTTTTTACAATTGCATATACTTTTTGATCCGTATTGTAGTTAGGATAATCTGTGTAAATTGTTTTAGTTTTTTCTTTTAATTCGTTATAAAAAGGAAAACTTCTTAAACCCACAATAAATAAGGATACATCTCTTTCTTTATTTAAGTTTACATAGGAATTTACGGTGTCTTTTTCAGGATTAAATTTGGTTAAAAATTCATTTAACGATTTAAACATTCTTGTAGCAGCACCACTTGCCGGAACAAATTTTTCAATAGAATAATTGTCTTTATATGTGTCAAAAAAGTTGCAATATTCAGAAATTTCTTTTTCCGAATATTGAAAAATTCCATCGTTTATAGATGCGATTTTTAGTAAGTTAATAGTTGGAATACCATTTTTAAAATAATGCAATTGCTGCATAATTTTTTCTAAAGAATTCCCTCTTTTAACTATTTGTTGTAAATCTATTTCGCTAAATATTTTTTCCATTCTATATACGCTGAGATGGCTAAAATAGTAAAAATTATGTATTGTATAGCTATTATGTACAGTTGTCGGTCAAAAAAAATATAAACGGCAAACGTATTTCCAACAATCCAAAGTGTCCAATTTTCAATTTTTTTCTTAGCCATATACCACATTGCTGTGAAAAATAATGAGGTGGTGAAAATATCTAAATAATTGTTTAACTGTAATTTATAATCAAAAAATTTATAAATATAAATACAAATTATAGCTGTTATAAGAAATAAAACTAAACCGATAATTTTTTCTTTCAAATTGGTTCTGGAAATAGAAAGCACTTCGCCATTTGTTATTTTTTTCCACTGAAACCAACCATAAACACTCATGATGGAATAGTAGATATTGATGCTCATATCGGCATAATATTTAGCATTAAACATAATATATACAGATAATATGGTGCAAATAATCCCGGTTGGATATACTAACACATTTTCTTTTTTTGCAAAATACACACTTAAAACGCCAAAAATAAAAATGATAATTTCAATTCCAATTTGCCAATTCGGAATACTTTGATACTGATTAATGATGGTTTCAAACATATTTATATAGTTAAAGCACAAACAAAAGCATACTCTTCAATTATATCAAACTCAAATTGAAAGTCTTCGGTATTGTTATTAAAAATTAATTGTGCGGTACCTTTTTTGTCTTCTAATATAAAAGGTCTTTCGAAAATATGGTTTGGAAAACTGATGCCTTTTTCATTTTTTAATTTAAATATACTTTCTTTTATGCCCCAAATTATAGTTGCTTTTTTTATTTTATCTGTTACGGATAAGTTTTCAATATGAGAAACATCCATATATTTTGATGTAATTTTTAATGTTTTTTCTTTACACTTTTCAATATCAATTCCTACAGGTTTATTGCTAATACAGATACAAGAAAATTCGTGCGAATGGGAAATTGAGATGTATTTTTTGATGTCAAGCTCAAGACTTTTTCCTTTTTCCTTTTTCCTTTTTTCTTCTAAGTGCGGTTTTCCGAATCCGTCATACAACAAATCAAAATCGTTTAAATCAATATGTTGAAGTAACATTCTAACTGCTAAAAAACCCTTTTGATGCGATGCAGACTGCATGGATTGTAGTCTTAATTTTGAATTATCATTTAGTATTGACTTTTCATTAAACCATGTAATATCTTCGGTAATTTTCCAAAAATAAGCAACAGTGTGTTTGTTTATGATAATTTCTTTATAAAAAGGCATGCTTTATTTTGATTTAATGATTTTTATTTTATTGTGATTCAGTTGTTTAAGGGTTTGAACAAAACTTAAATAGTTAAAATTAATTTCTAATTTGAAACTAATATTGTACCTTTGCACTCGTAAATAAAAAATAAATATACAAATATAATGAGTACAAAAACAATTCCTTACGTACCATACAAAGTTAAAGATATTTCTTTAGCAGCATGGGGAAGAAAAGAAATTTTATTAGCAGAAGCTGAAATGCCAGGTTTAATGGCGCTTAGAGAAGAGTTTGGCGCAAGTCAACCTTTAAAAGGGGCTCGTATTGCAGGATGTCTACATATGACTATCCAAACTGCTGTTTTAATTGAAACATTAGCGGCTTTAGGTGCAGATGTTACTTGGTCTTCTTGTAATATTTTCTCTACTCAAGATCATGCTGCTGCTGCAATTGCTGCTGCTGGAATTTCAGTTTATGCATGGAAGGGTATGAATGAAGAAGAATTTGATTGGTGTATTGAACAAACGTTATTCTTTGGTGAAGAACGTGCGCCTTTAAATATGATTTTAGATGATGGTGGTGATTTAACAAATTTAGTTTTTGATAAATACACAGAATTAGTTAAAGGAATTAAAGGTTTATCTGAAGAAACTACAACAGGAGTTCACCGTTTATACGAAAGAATGAAAGCAGGTACTTTATATATGCCAGCAATTAACGTAAATGATTCGGTAACTAAATCTAAATTTGATAACAAATATGGTTGTAAAGAATCTGCAGTTGATGCGGTTCGTAGAGCAACAGATACTATGTTAGCAGGAAAAAGAGTAGTAGTTTGTGGTTACGGAGATGTAGGTAAAGGTACTGCGGCTTCTTTCCGTGGCGCAGGTTCTATTGTAACAGTTACTGAAATTGACCCAATTTGTGCTTTACAAGCTGCAATGGACGGTTTTGAAGTTAAAAAATTAGATACAGTAGTTGCTACTGCAGATATTGTAATTACTACAACTGGTAATAAAGACATCGTTCAAGGTCGTCATTTTGAAGCTATGAAAGACAAAGCTATCGTTTGTAATATTGGGCATTTCGACAATGAAATTGATATGGCTTGGTTAAACGGAAATTTTGGTCACACTAAAAACGAAGTAAAACCACAAGTTGATATTTATACCGTAAATGGGAAAGAAGTTATTATTTTAGCCGAAGGACGTTTAGTAAACTTAGGTTGTGCAACAGGTCATCCAAGTTTTGTAATGAGTAATTCATTTACTAATCAAACTTTAGCACAATTAGAGTTATGGGCAAATAGCGCTAATTACAAAAATGAAGTATATATGTTGCCTAAACATTTAGATGAAAAAGTAGCGGCTTTACATCTTTCTAAATTAGGAGTAGAATTAGAAACATTACGTCAAGATCAGGCAGAATATATTGGTGTTGAGGTTCAAGGACCATTTAAACCAGAATATTACAGATATTAATCTAGACTTCTTAGAAAGTTAGATTTTTAGATAATTAGAAACCCTCGCTGAAAAGCGAGGGTTTTTTTGTTAATTTTTTGTTAATTTTTAATTCTACATTTGTAGAGTAAAAAAATCATTCTATGTTTGTAGAGTTAATTCTAAATTTGTAGAAAAAATGACATTATCAAACACAGAAGAACAATTAATGGAACATCTATGGAAGCTTGAAAAAGCTTTTATGAAAGACTTATTAGAAGTTTATCCAGAACCAAAACCAGCCACCACAACTGTTGCTACTCTTTTAAAACGAATGATTGATAAAAAATTCGTGGCGTATAAAGAGTATGGAAATTCAAGAGAATACTATCCATTGGTAAAAAAAACAGATTATTTTTCGAAACATGTCAATGGACTAATTAAAAATTTTTTCAACGATTCTTCTTCGCAATTTGCTTCTTTTTTTACAAGAGAAACCAATTTAACAGAATCTGAATTGGAAGAATTGAAAAAAATAATAGATGTTGAACTACAAAAAAAGAAAAAATGATAGACTTCTTATTAAAATCTGCTGTTAGTTTAATTGTGTTTCTTGGGTTTTATTATTTGATATTAGAACGAGAAAAAATCCATAAGTTTAATAGATTTTATCTTTTAATATCTATTTTAATTTCTTTGATAATTCCATTTGTCACTTTTGAATTCATCGAATTTGTTGAAACTGCTCCAGTTATTCAATATGATGAACCAATAAATATTGAGAAAGCAAAGGTAGTTTTAAATCAAAACCCGACAATCGAGAAAGTAATTACTGCTCAAGAATCTATAGATTATTTACCCTATGTGTTTTGGAGTATTTATGTATCAATAAGCTTAATTTTTTTATTTCGATTTGGTAAAAATTATTTCAAACTAATTGTAAAATCAAAAATAAATCCAAGTGTAAAATATAAAAATGCGAATTTGATTTTGTTAGACGAAAAAATACTTCCTCACACATTTTTGAATTTTATATTTGTCAATTCTGAAGATTTTAAAAATAAAAATATTGAAGATGAATTATTTGCTCACGAAATGGTTCATGTAAACCAAAAACATACTTTAGATATTTTATTTATTGAGTTTTTGAAAGCCCTATTTTGGTTTCATCCACTTTTCTATTTATATAAAAAAGCCATTCAATTAAACCACGAATTTCTTGCCGATGAAGAGATTGTGAACACTTATAATAATGTGCCTTATTATCAGAATCTATTGTTACATAAAAGCAACGGCAATACAACAGTTTACTTAGCAAGCAATTTAAATTATTTAATCACTAAAAAACGGTTACTTATGATGACAAAAAACACTTCGAAAAAAATAGCACTACTTAAAAAAGTAGCAGCTATTCCAATCTTAGCAGGCTTAATTTACTTTTTCTGTATAGAAATTATAGCGCAGGAGAAAGTTATTGAAGTTAAGCAACTTAAAAAGAATATTGTAAATCAAATTACTACAAATGAGCGTGAAGTTAAATATCTAACTTATAAAGTTTCCGACGAGGAATATTATAAAGATGTTATCTGCGTATATTATGAAGGTATAGATCCGAGTATACATAAGTATAAAAAATGGCCAGTAAAAAACCTGCTTTTTTCCAAAAAATATCAAGATTTAACTAAAGAAGAATTAGAAAAGTTGCAGTACTTAAAGTTTCGTCAAGAGCCGAGAATTAAAAAGTCACCGACTAAAAAAGAGATAAATGATTTTCTTAATGTAAATAAATATGCTATTTGGATAGATGGTGTAAATGTAAATAACTCAAAATTAAATTCATATAAGCCTTCAGATTTTGCAAGTTTTAGTGGTAGTGTAATTTTAAAAAATGCTAGAAGTAAAAAATATCCACAACCTTTTCAATATTGGTTTTATACTCACAAATACTATAAAGCTCAGAATATGGATAAATGGTTAAGTAGATATGGAGGAGATTCAATTGTTATGTGCTCAAGTAAAATGAAAGACAATAAACTTCTAAAAAATGAAAAAATGATTATAGTTATTGATGCGGGTCATGGAGGAAAAGATCCTGGCGCAAAAATTGATGAAGAATTTGAAAGTAAAATTGTAGAAAGTATTGCAAAAAAAATTAAAGCATTAAATAGCAGTGAAGATTTAAAAATTATTTTACTTCGTGAAGATGATAGTTTTCTTAGTTTAAGCGATAGAGTAAATAAAATAAATCAAATTAATCCAGATATGCTAATTTCATTACATTTAAACGCTTCAAAAAACCCAAATGAAAAAGGGGTAAATGCTTTTATTTCTAGTCAAAATGGATTTTATGAAAAGTCATTAGACAAAGCAAATAAATTAATTGAGAATATTTCAAATAATAATTTAACCAAAGGCGGAGTAAAAGATGCTAATCTTTACATTATTAAAAATTCAAAATGCCCTGCTATATTGTTAGAAGTTGGCTATTTATCTAATGAAAATGACAAAGCATATATTACAAGTGAAAGCGGAAAAGATGAAATCGCAAAAAACATCTTAAAATTATTACGAGAATAGTACTTTATAAAAACGAATAATTTAAATTAGTTATAACTTACAAAAATCCCCATTCAATTGATTGGGGATTTTTTTGTGCTTATTTTTCACAAAAAAAATCCCAAAAACCATATTGGAATTTGGGATTTTATATTTGTGTTTGGTTTGTTATGCTTCGAATGGAAGTATAGAAACCCAAGATTTGTTTTCACCTTTTTTCTGGAATTTTACAACTCCATCTACTTTAGCATGTAAAGTATGGTCTTTTCCCATGTAAACGTTTTCACCTGGGTTGTGTTTTGAACCTCTTTGTCTAACAATGATATTTCCTGCAATAGCAGCTTGACCACCATAAATCTTAACGCCTAAACGTTTTGATTCTGATTCTCTACCATTCTTCGAACTACCGACACCTTTTTTATGAGCCATGACGTTATATTTTAAATGTTATTCTTCAGTTTTTGGTTTTTTTGCTCTTGTAGCTTTAGGCTTTACTTCTTCAGTAGCCGTTTCTACTTCAACATCAGCTTTCTTTGTTGCTTTTGGAGCTGCTTCTTTTTTCGGAGCCGCTTCCTTTTTTCCAGTTCCAGATGCAACGATGTTCTCAATGATAATTTGAGTAAATGATTGTCTGTGACCGTTTTTCTTTTTGTAACCTTTTCTTCTTTTCTTTTTGAAGACGATTACTTTATCACCTTTAAGGTGTTTTAATACTTTGGCTTCAACAGAAGCTCCTTCTATAGCTGGGGCGCCTAATGTTAATGCTCCGCCGTTGTCAATTAATAAGACTTTTTCAAAAGAAACTTTTGCGTCTACATCATTTGCTAAACGGTGAACAAATAACCTTTGGTCTTTGCTTACTTTAAATTGTTGCCCTGCTATCTCTACGATTGCGTACATAACAATGTGTTTAAATTATTATTTTTTCAGTTTGCAAATATATAACTATTTATTAAACCTGCAACATTACTTTTTCTTTTTTATTCGAAAAAATAAAATTTGTAATATTTTTTATTTTCTGTGTAACAATTCATATCTTTCGCCTACCAATACTTATCATTTATTATTAAAGATTAATTATGAAAAAAACATTAATGGCTTTAGGAACAATAGCAATGTTAGGAAGCACAGCAAATGCTCAGAAAGTAGCATTTGAAGAATTTGATTTGGATAACGGTTTGCACGTGGTTCTTCATCAAGATAATTCGGCGCCAGTTATTATTACATCTGTAATGTATCACGTAGGTGCAAAAGATGAACAACCAAATCGTACGGGTTTTGCTCACTTTTTCGAACATTTGTTGTTTGAAGGTACCAAAAACATCGAAAGAGGAGAATGGTTTAAAATTGTTACGGCTAATGGTGGACAAAACAATGCCAACACTTCAGATGATAGAACGTATTATTATGAAGTTTTTCCATCAAATAATTTGGAACTAGCCATTTGGATGGAATCGGAAAGATTAATGCATCCTGTAATTAATCAAATTGGTGTTGATACGCAAAATGAAGTAGTTAAAGAAGAAAAACGTTTACGAATTGATAACCAACCTTACGGAAATATTTTTAAAGCGATTAAACAAAATCTATTTAAAAATCATCCTTATAGATGGACTACAATTGGTGAAATGGAACATTTAGATTCTGCTACTTTAGAAGAATTTCAAGCGTTTAATAAAAAGTTTTATGTACCAAACAACGCAGTTTTAGTAGTTGCAGGTCAGTTTGACCCTACTCAAGCCAAAGAATGGATTAAAAAATATTTTGGTGCTATTCCAAAAGGCGCACCTGTTGCAAGACAAAAATTTGAAGAAGCTCCAATTACTACGACTATTAATGCTACTTGGGAAGATCCAAACGTTCAATTACCAATGACTTTAGCAGCGTACAGAACACCTTCAATGAAAACGAAAGATGCGCGTGTTTTAGATATGATTTCTACTTATTTATCGGATGGTAAAAGTTCTAAATTATACAAAAAAATGGTAGATGATAAAAAAGTAGCACTTCAAGTAGGGGCGTTTAGTAATTCTCAAGAAGATTACGGACAATATATTATTTACAGTTTACCTTTAGGTGATGTTTCTTCAGAAAGTTTATTAAAAGAAATTGATGAAGAAATTGTAAATATGCAAACTAATTTAATTTCTGAAAACGATTTTCAAAAACTTCAAAATAAATTTGAAAACAACTATGTAAGTTCAAATGCAACTGTAGAAGGTATAGCAGAAAATTTAGCTTCATACTATTTATTATATGGTGATATTAATTTAGTGAATACTGAAATTGAAATTTACCGTTCTATTACAAGAGAAGATATTAAAGAAGTTGCAAAAAAATATTTAAATCCAAACCAACGTTTGATTTTAAATTATGGTCCTGCAAAAGAAAAAACCGCTAAATAATCTTACCATGAAAAAGTATTTATATATCGCAGCCAGTTTATTACTAACAATAACTATGCAAGCACAAGACAGACCAATGCCTAAACAAGGCCCAGCTCCATCAATTAATATTAAAAAGCCAGTAACATTCGTGTTAGAAAATGGTTTAAAAGTATTAGTTGTTGAAAACAATAAATTACCACGCGTTTCTTATAATTTAACTTTAGACAATACACCTTTTGCTGAAGGAAGTAAAAAAGGAGTGACAGATTTAGTAAGTTCTATGATTGGAAATGCTACTGAATCTATTTCTAAAGATAAATTTAACGAAGAAATTGACTTCTTAGGAGCTAATATTAATTTTTACGAATCAGGTGCTTCTGCAAATGGTTTATCAAGATATTCGGCTAGAATTTTAGAATTATTGGCTGATGGCGCCTTAAATCCATTGTTTACACAAGAAGATTTTGATGCCGAAAGAGCAAAATTAATAGAAGGATTAAAATCTGATGAAAAAAGCGCTTCTGCAATTGCAGGTCGTGTTCAAAATGTTTTAACCTACGGAAAAGAACATTATAATGGTGAATTTACTTCGGAAGAAACCTTAAAAAATGTAACATTACAAGATGTAATCAATCATTACAACACGTATTTCGTTCCAGCTAATGCCTATTTAGTAGTAATTGGTGATGTAAAAACTAAAGACGTAAAGAAAAAAGTAGAAGAATTATTTGGAGCTGATGTATGGAAAACAGCTACAGCACCAAATTTAACTTATAATGATCCAAAAGATTTACAATATTCTCAAATTAATTTTGTAGATGTGCCAAACGCAGTTCAATCTGAAATTGCAATGATCAACTTATCAAAATTAAAAATGACGGATAAAGATTACTTCGCTGCTATTTTAGCCAACCAAATTCTTGGTGGTGGTGGAGAAGGTCGTTTGTTCTTAAACTTAAGAGAAAAACACGGTTGGACATACGGTTCGTATTCTAATTTAGGAGCAAGTAAATATATTTCTAAATTTTCTTCTACTGCTTCAGTTAGAAATGCTGTTACAGATAGTGCTGTTGTAGAAATTTTTAATGAATTGAGAAAAATTAGAACGGATTTAGTTTCTGAAGAAGATTTAAAAAATGCTAAAGCAAAATACATTGGAAACTTTGTAATGCAAATTGAAAAACCAGCAACTATTGCTCGTTATGCTTTAAACATTAAGACATTAGGTTTACCAGAAGATTTTTACGAAAATTATGTAAAAAATATCAATGCAGTAACTCCAGAAGATGTTAGAAACGCAGCTAAAAAATATTTCTTAGCAGATAACACAAGAGTAGTAATTGTAGGAAAAGCTGCAGATGTGTTACCAGGTTTAGAAGCGATGAGTGCAAAAGAAAAAATGCCAATTTTCTATTTTGATAAATACGGAAGTAAAGTAGACAAACCAGTGGTGAAAAAAGATATTCCTGCTGGCGTAACGGCTCAATCAGTTGTTAAAAACTATATTGATGCTATTGGTGGTGAAAAAGCTTTAAAAGCAGTTAAAACCGTTTTAGTTACTGCTAAAGGAACTATTCAAGGTCGTTCATTAGATATGGTTTCTAAATTTTCAAACAAGGGAATGTCAACTTCTGATATTTCAATGGGTGGAATGTCTATGATGAAACAAGTTATTGGTGATAAATCTGGATATCAAACTATTCAAGGTCAGAAAAAAGCTATTGAAGGTGAAGAATTAGTAAAAGAGAAAAAAGACGCGGTTCCTTTTGTGGAATTAAGCTTTTTATCAGATAAAACGATTGTTTTAAGCGGAATAGAATCACTTAATGGTCAAGATGCTTACGCAGTTCAAGTTGGTACAGCCAAATATTTTTACGATGTAAAAACAGGATTAAGAGTGGCTTCTGAAAACGAATCAGGTGAAGGTGCTCAAAAACGCAAGACAATGACATATTATGCTGATTATGTGGATGTTAAAGGAGTGAAATTCCCATACAAAACTACTATGGATGTTGGAATGCCTTTAGAATTCATTACACAAGATGTAAAAATAAACGAAGGCGTTACAGATAAAGATTTCGAATAAATTTTTATTTTTAAAATGAAAAAGGATTGCGAAAGCAATCCTTTTTTTATTTGCTATATTTGATTTTTAAAGAAGATTAATTATGAGATTATATTGTTTGCTTTTTATGGTTATATTTTTTAGTTGTGATAACTCAAATACAGTTTTTCTTGGCAAATTTACAGATACAGCTGATGTTTTAAAGATAAAGGGTGGTTATTCGAAATTAGTTAAAAATGAAGATTTGGTAATTTTACAAGAATGTTTAATTGTTAATAGTTTTGTGGTAAATTCAAATCAAAAATTTTATTATGGATTTAAGAAAAAATTGAATTCAAAATATTATTTAATTACTTATTGCGTAAAATATATTCCACTTTATAAGCCAACTTTTAATTTATGGAATTGGCACGATGATTTTCTGTGTCTTTATGATGTAGACAATAATAAAATAGTTTCAAAATTAAAGATTCATAGTAGTGATCCAGTTGTAAGCAGAACAAAATTGGAAAAAGACATATATGTCGTCAAATCGTTATATCGTAGATATAAGTATAATGAAGTTGAAGATAAAGCTTTTTTTGAAATTGATAGTTTAATAACTAAATATAAAATTGAGAATAATAAATTTATAGAGCTAAAATAAGCCTACTTCCTATTCGTTATATATACCCCAAATAAAATAATAATAGTTCCTAAAACTTGTAATAAAGTAACGCCTTCGTTAAAAATTATACTCCAAATTGTAGCCACAACAGGTATCAAATACGTTACATTAGAGGCAAAAATAGGAGACGCCATTTGTATAAGTTTGTAAAAATAAATATTTGCTAACCCCGTACCAACTATTCCTAAAATCGCTACATAAATTAAAGGATGAATAGTATCAGTAATACCAATGCCTTCTGTGGCGTTTTGAATGGTATGAAAATCATAACCCGTAAAAGATAAAATTAACAAAGCAGGAATAAGAAGAAAAGCAAAATTTCCAACAGTAATGCCAATTGGCGATACATCAAATAAATATTTTTTCACCATATTAATGTTAGCGGCATAACACCAAGAAGCAATAATTACCAACAATGCAAACCAATAATTTTTTGAAGGATTTCCTGAAGCTCCTGCGTAAACTAATATCAAACAACCAATAATTCCTATTAGTAATCCGTAAATTTGTTTCTTTTTAAAAGTGAGTCCGAAAAACACACTCCCAATAATCAATGTATTTAATGGTGTAAACGAGTTTAAAGTCGAACTAATAGAGCTACTTATTTGCGTTTGTGCTAAGGCAAAAAGGAAAATAGGGAAGAAGTTACCTAATAGTCCGGCTATAATAATGTACTTTATTTTCTTTTTTTCTATTTTAAATAGTTCTTTTCCTGCTATAATTAGTAGAAAGACAGAAGTAAACAAAATTCGATAAGCACCTAATTGAAACGGATTCATACCGCCATCTAATCCTTTTTTCATTAGGATAAATGAACTTCCCCAAACTAGTGCTAATAGTAACAAGATAATCCATTTTGAATTTTTTTCTCTCATAAATAGGTTTAAAAAAATAAGGCTGTCAAATTTGACAGCCTTAAAGGTATGATTATTTTTAAGATATTATCCTAAAGCAGCTCTTTTGAAACCTGTTACTTTTAAATCTGCGTTTACAGATTTAATATAAGCAGCCACACTCATTGAGCTATCTTTGATGTAATCTTGATTTACTAAAGTATTGTCTTTAAAGAAACGTCCTAATTTTCCTTTAGCGATATTTTCAATCATAGCTTCTGGTTTTCCTTCTTGGCGTAACATATCTTTAGCAATTTCTATTTCTTTAGCAATCGTATCCGCATCAACACCTGCTTCATCTAAAGCGATTGGTGCCATTGCAGCAGCTTGCATAGCTACGTTTCTTGCTGCTTCAGCACCACCATCAACATTTGCTGATAAGGCTACTAATGTAGCAATTCCGTTTCCTGCGTGAATATATGAATTGATAAATGCACCTTCTAATCTTTCGAAAGCACCAATTTCAATTTTTTCACCAATAACACCTGTTTGCTCAATTAATTTTTCAGCAACAGTAATTCCGCCAAAATCAGCAGCTAAAAAAGCGTCTTTATCAGTAAAATTTAAAGCTAAGTTTGCAAAATCATTTGCTAATTTTACGAAACCTTCATTTTTTCCTACGAAGTCTGTTTCACAATTTAAAGAAATTACAACACCAGCAGTATTATCGCTATTTACAACAGCAATAACAGCACCTTCTGTAGATTCTCTATCCGAACGGTTTGCCGCAACTTTTTGACCTTTTTTTCTTAAAATTTCAATAGCTAATTCAAAATCACCTTCAGCTTCAACTAAAGCTTTTTTGCAATCCATCATACCAGCACCGGTTGTAGTTCTTAATTTGTTAACTTCAGCAGCAGTTATATTTGACATTTTATTTAATTTTATAATTTATAATACTTTTTAAAAATGAAATTCCAATTACTAAAAACCAAATTCCAAAGCTATACATTGGAATTTGGAAATTAATTTTTGGAATTTTTATTTGTTATGCTTCAGTTGAAGTTTCTTCAGCCTCAGTTTCAGCTACTGGAGCTGCTTCAGTTGGAGTTTCTTCAGCTTTAACTTCTTCAGTTGAAGTTTCTTCTTTGTCTGTTTTTCTTTCAGATAAACCTTCTGTAATAGAAGCAGTTACTAAAGATAAAATTTTATCGATTGATTTAGAAGCATCATCATTTGCAGGAATAACATACTCAACCAAACGAGGATCTGAGTTTGTATCAACCATTGCGAAAACTGGAATGTTTAATTTTTTTGCTTCTTTTACTGCGATATGTTCAGCTTTAATATCTACTACGAATAATGCAGCAGGAATTCTAGACATGTCAGCAATTGAACCTAAGTTCTTGTCTAATTTTGCTCTTAAACGATCTACTTGTAAACGCTCCTTTTTTGAAAGTGTCATGAAAGTACCATCTTTTTTCATTCTATCAATAGAAGCCATTTTTTTAATCGCTTTTCTGATAGTGATAAAGTTAGTTAACATTCCACCAGGCCATCTTTCAGTGATGTAAGGCATGTTACAAGCTGCTGCTTTTTCAGCAACAATATCTTTTGCTTGTTTTTTGGTAGCTACGAAAAGTATTTTTCTACCAGATGCTGCAATGCTTTTCAAAGCATCATTTGCTTCTTCAATTTTTGCAGCTGTTTTATATAGGTTAATGATATGAATACCATTACGTTCCATATAAATGTAAGGAGCCATATTTGGGTCCCATTTACGAGTCATGTGTCCGAAATGTACACCAGCCTCTAGTAACTCTTTAACGTCAATTTTGTTTGCCATTTTGTAATAGTTTACGTTCCGTGTTCTAGCAATGTTCCGTTTTAATTTTAAGATTTAAAAATTTAAGATTTAAAGATTATTGTAATTTTTTAATCTTTTAATTTTTTAATCATTTTAATTTTCTCGGCTTCATTTAGATGCTAAACTAATTTCTTTTTCAATAAAAAGAAATATCGACAACTTGTTTTTAAATTCTAATTTAATTGTAAAAAGGTTTTTGAAAATATATTCTGATAAATATCGAATATTAACGTTTCGAGAATTGGAATCTCTTACGTGCTTTCTTCTGACCGAATTTTTTACGTTCTACCATTCTTGGATCTCTTGTTAGTAATCCTTCTGGTTTTAATACCAATCTGTTTTCAGCTTCTACTTCGCACATTGCTCTTGCAATTGCCATTCTTACAGCTTCAGCTTGACCAGTTGCTCCACCACCATATACATTAATTTTAACATCAAAATTATTTTCGTTGTTAGTTAATGTTAAGGCTTGTTTTACTTTGTACTGCAATGTAGCAGTTGGAAAGTATACAGCAAATTCTCTTTTGTTAACTGTAATGTTACCAGTTCCTTCTGAAACATAAACACGTGCTACTGCACATTTTCTTCTTCCGATTTTGTGAATTACTCCCATTACTTAAGATCGTTTAGGTTAACAGCTTTAGGAGTTTGTGCAGCATGTTTGTGTGCATCTCCTACGTTAACATTTAAATTACGGAATAATTGCGCTCCTAATTTGTTTTTAGGCAACATTCCTTTAACTGCTTTTTCTACTAATAATGCAGGATTTTTTTGTTGCATTACTTTTGCAGTTAGACTTCTTTGTCCTCCTGGATAACCTGTGTGACGGATGTATGTTTTTTCATCCAATTTGTTTCCAGTAAGATTGATTTTTTCTGCGTTAATAACAATTACGTTATCTCCACAGTCAACATGCGGCGTATAACTTGGCTTGTACTTACCTCTTAATAGCATAGCTACTTTAGAAGCAAAACGACCTAAGTTATGACCTTCAGCATCTACAACAATCCACTGCTTGTCTGCAGTAGCTTTGTTTGCCGAAATTGTCTTGTAGCTTAATGTGTTCACAATACTAATTTTTAATTAAACATTCCATTCCTATTCCCAAACTTAGGGATTAGGGGTGCAAAAGTACAATTATTTATTAAAATTACAAACTCTAAACTAAAATTCTTTTCTATTGATTTTGAACTCATTACTCCTATTGCTAAATTTTATTTTTTTTATAGGGCTATTTTCCGCTATTTTTTATATTTTTGATTTTGAAATAGGATATAAAATGAAATCTAAAGCCACATTAAAAGAGTTAGCCAAAGAATTAGGTGTTTCTACATCTACAGTTTCTAAAGCATTAAGTAACAGCCCAGAAATTAGCGAGCAAACTAAAATAAAAATTAAAGAGTTTGCACTGCTGAAAAACTACAAGCCAAATAGTATTGCTAAAAATTTAAAAAATCAGCGTTCTTATACTATAGGTGTGATTTTACCAAATATTTTAAATCCTTTTTTTGCAAAGGTATTTTCTGGAATTGAATTATATGCTAACGAAAAAGGATATAATTTAATTACTTGTACTTCTAATGAATCTCTTGAAAAAGAGAAACAGATGCTTGAAATGTTAGACAACGGAGCCATTGATGGTTTTATTTTAGCTTTGGCGGAAGAAACGCAAAAAGAAAATAATTTTACACATATATATAATGTATTGCGTGATGGTACTCCAGTAGTTCTTTTTGATAGAATTGCTCCAGAACTAAAATGCGATAAAGTTATTGTTGATGATTTTGATTCAGCAGTAGATGCGACGCAATATTTAATTGATACCAATTGTAAAAAAATTGCATTATTATCTACAATTAATAATTTGAGCGTAGGGAAATTAAGAGAAAACGGATACAAAGAAGCATTGCAAAAAAATAACAAAAAATTTGATGCAACTTTAGCTTTATTGACCGATTCAGATGAAGGCTTTGATGAAAAAATGGGCAAACTTATTTTAAATAAAAAACCAGATGCTATTTTTGCAGTTGATGAATATGCTTCTGTTGCTGCGATGAAATTTTGTTTAAAAAATGGTTTTCACGTCCCAAATGATATTTCAATTATTGGTTTTGCAGATGGATTATGGTCAAGAAGAATGACGCCAAGCTTATCTACAGTTAGTCAACACGCACCAGAAATTGGTCAAAAAACAGCCGAATTAATTATCAAACGCATTGAAGAAATTCCAGATTCTGAATCTGAAAAAATATTCGAAACCGTGGTTATTAAAACGGAATTAAGAAAAAGAGAATCGGTTAGAAAACTTTCTTAATCCTATAGAATCGTAGAATTTTTTTTAGAAAACTTGTTTAGAAACTATAAATCCCAACTATTTAATTGTTGAATTGCGTGGTATGCAGTCAAATCAAAATGAACGGGAACTATGGAAATATAATCATTAGCTAATGCCCATTCGTCCGTATCTTCACCATTGTCGTGGTTTACAAATTTCCCGGTTAACCAGTAATATTCTTTACCCATTGGGTTGGTGCGCTTGTCGAATTCTTCTTCCCAAGTGGCTTTCGCTTGACGACAAATTTTTATTCCTTTAATTTGGTCTGTTTTTGGAAAGTTTACATTTAAAACCACACCTTCAGGCAAACCGTTTTCTAAAACCTCTAAAACAATTTTTTTAATAAAAGGTTTGATGTATTCAAAATTTGCATCCCAACTGTAATCGCATAAAGAAAATCCGATAGACGGAATGCCTTCAATACCGCCTTCTACAGCAGCACTCATCGTACCAGAATAAATTACATTTATAGAAGAATTGGATCCATGATTGACACCAGAAACGCACAAATCAGGTTTGCTTTTCATCACTTCATGTACGCCCATTTTTACACAATCTACAGGTGTTCCAGAACAGCTATAAGCGTTATTTGTACCTAAAAAATTAGGAATATGTTTCAATTCTAATGTGCTATTTATGGTTATGGCGTGACCCATTCCACTTTGAGCACTATCTGGAGCAATGATATAAATTTCACCTAATTCATGCATGACTTCTGTTAATGCTTTTATACCTGGAGCAGCAATTCCATCGTCATTCGTAACCAGAATTTTTTTCATTTTAAAATTGTGTTAAATTATTTGCTAATTTATTATAAATTATGATTTATTTGCAGATTAAAATATTAAATTTGTTATCTTGTTTTTGTAACAAGTAATACAGTAATTATTTGGCACGATTTTAGAAGTTAAAAATGAAAAAAAGTATAGAATTTATGAAAAGAAATTATAAAGTTTTATTGGTTGTTGGGATAGTAGTTGCTGGATTGTGGAGCTTTATTCCTTCTAAAAAAGTAACTGGCGACGATAAAGATAAAATGTTAATTGAACTGTTGTCTTTTGTGTTAGAAAAAGGCCATTTTTCACCTATTGAATTAAATGATGAATTTTCAAAAAAGGCGTATGCTTCTTATATTGAATCATTAGACCCTACGAAACGTTTTTTTATTCAATCAGATATTTCTGAATTTCAAAAATATGAATTGGCTATTGATGATATGATTCGTAGCAAAGATTTATCATTTTTTGATTTAACATATAAACGATTAATGCAAAGAATGAAAGAATCGAAAGTAATTTACACAAGTATTCTTTCAAAACCTTTGGATTTAAACGACAATGAAACCATCAATGTAGATTATGAAAAACTGCCGTATGCTGCGACTATGAAAGATTTAGATCAGCGTTGGAGAAAGCAATTAGAACTTGCTGCTTTGAGTGATATTACAGATAAAGAAGACATTCAAGACGCCTTAAAGTCTGGAATTATAGATGAATCGAGTGCTACTAAAGAAGAAAAACCGACTGAAAAAACCGAACCAAAATCTTTTGAAGAATTAGAGATAACCGCAAGAAAAACTACTGAAAGTAATTTGAATAATAATTTTAGTTTTATTGCCGAGTTAACACGTGAAGATTGGTTTACGGTATATATCAATGCAATTGTAACGCAATACGACCCACATACGTATTATTTTTCTCCTGAAGATAAAGAAAAATTTGATGTAAGTATGAGTGGAAAATATGAAGGAATTGGTGCGCGTTTACAAAAGAAAAATGAAGGCATTGAGGTGTCAGAACTAATAAGCGGAGGTCCTGCTTGGCGAGGAAAATTATTGGAACAAGGCGATATTATTATTAAAGTTGCTCAAGCTAACGAGGAACCAATAGATATTGCTGGAATGCGCTTAGATGATGTGATTAAAAAAATAAAAGGACCTAAAGGGACTTTGGTAAAACTTACTGTTAAAAAAGTAGATGGTACTGTAAAAGTAGTGCCAATTATAAGAAATGAAGTAGAAACGGAAGAGACATTTGCTAAATCTTCTGTAGTTAATAAAGACGGGAAGTTATTTGGGGTGATATATTTACCGAAATTTTATCAGTCTTTTGAAAACAAATTAAACAGAGATGCTTTTAAAGATGTAGCCATTGAAGTGGAAAGATTAAAAGCTATGAACGTGGAGGGTATTGTAATGGATTTACGTGACAATGGAGGAGGTTCATTAGAAACGGTAGTTAAAATGACAGGTTTATTTATTGATAAAGGTCCTGTAGTTCAAGTAAAACCAGCCGGTGGTAAGGCTCAAATTTTACCAGATTCAGATCCTAAAGTTCAATGGGATGGCCCTTTAGTAGTAATGATTAATAATTATTCAGCTTCAGCTTCAGAAATATTTGCAGCTGCAATTCAGGATTATAATAGAGGAATTATTATTGGAAGTAAACAATCATACGGAAAAGGAACCGTTCAGAATGTATTTGAATTAAACGAGTTTGTTCGTGGAAATCAATATGGTGATTTAGGAGCTTTAAAAACTACTACTCAAAAATTTTATAGAGTTAGTGGTGGTTCTACACAATTAGAAGGTGTGAAAAGTGATATTATAATGCCAGATCGTTTTAGTTTTATGGAAACAGGTGAAAAAGATGAAAAAAGTGCTTTACCTTGGGATAAAATTGAGCCAGCGATTTATACACCTTTAGATCTAAACTTTGAAAAAGTAATTGCAAATAGTAAAAAAAGAATTGCGACTAATGATAACTTTAATTTAATTTCTGAAAATGCAAAATGGATTAATGATAGAAAAGAAGACAATTCTATAAGTTTAAATTATGCTGCGTATAAAAAAGAAATTGCAGATATTGAATCGCAAACTAAAAAATTCAAGAGTCTTGAAAAATATAAAAACAACCTTAATTTTACTTCGTTACCCTACGAATTAGAATTGATGGCAAATGACGAATTACTGAAAGAAAAGCGTGAAAGATGGCATGCGGAATTAGTTAAAGATATTTATATGACTGAGACCTTAAATGTACTTACTGATTTAACCGTTTTAGATATAAACAAATCTGTTGTTAAAACTAAAAAAGATAAAAAAGTAAAAGAAAAATTAGCTTCAAAATAGTTTAAAGATTTATAATAAGAAAGCCATTCAATTTGAATGGCTTTCTTATTATGTTATAAGCGAATGTTACCACTCATTAACTTTATTCGCATCTAATTTTATAAAAATAAATAGCATAATGGTAAACGCCCATAAACTGGAACCACCATATGAGAAAAAGGGTAGTGGTACTCCAATAGTTGGGAACAATCGTATAAGCATAGCGATATTTACAAAAAAGTGGGTAAATAAATACGTGGCGACACAATAGCCATACACTCTACTAAATCTTGTTTTTTGTCGTTCTGCAAGGAATAATATTCGTAAAAATAAACTTACAAATAATCCAATAACTAATACATTGCCTACAAAACCCCATTCTTCACCTACTGTAGTAAAAATATAATCGGTGTGTTGCTCAGGTACAAAGCCACCTTTTGTCTGAGTGCCTTCTAAATAGCCTTTGCCAAAAAATCCACCTGAACCAATGGCAATCATAGATTGATTTAAATTGTATCCTTCGGCTTTCATATTTACATCTTTTCCTAAAAGCACATTAATACGATCTTTTTGGTGGGGTTCTAAAACTTTATCATATACATAACTAACCGAAAAGGAAAAAAGTGAAATTGCGATAAAAATTAATCCGTAAACAATAGGATTCCGAGAAATCAGTCGATTAAATATAAAATGAATCACCATAAATATTCCAATAAATGAAATTAAATATATGGGTTTAATGATAAGCGCTAAAAGGAAAGTAGCGATTGAAATGGCTCCAGTCCATAAATACCAACCTGGTAATCCTTCTCTAAATAAGACAAAAATTAAGGATAAAAAAATCATTGCACTTCCAGTATCGGGTTGTAATAAGATGAGTATAACAGGAAGCCCAATAATAGCAAAAGCTATATATTGAAAATTCTTTTTAGCTAAGTTTACTTGCGCATCACTTAAAAATTTAGATAAAAGCAAGGCTACAGCGGTTTTTACAAACTCGGAAGGCTGAAAACCAAATCCTCCAAATTGGTACCAGTTGGTTTGTCCTTTTTTACTTACTCCAAATACGAATAAACCTAAAAGTAGTGCAATTCCAATTCCATAAAACACAGGAGAAAATCGTTCAAATATTTTAGAATCTATAAATAAAATCGAAAATATTATGGGTATAGAAATAAGCATAAAAATCATTTGTCTTCCATAATTCAGGCTAAAATCAAATGTGTATTCTTGATTTGCAGGAACCGTTACGGAATAAATAGTCATCCATCCAAAAACAACGAGTATGAAGTACAACAAAATGCTTATCCAATCGATGGAATTACTTATATCTTGGTTTTTCATTTGACTTAATTTTCCTTTTTTATTTTTGAATTTTAGATATAATATTTTAATGATTACTTTCTGCTCTACGAAGTTTCTAACTTCGTGGTGTTGGTGAAAGTTCTCCGAACTTTAGTATTCGGTTCGAGACCGAAAAACACATCCTAGAAGTCAGGAGACTTCTAGGAGCGGAGGATGTTAAAAATAAAAAATTATTTTTTCTTTTCTGCTTCTTTTTTCTTCTTTTCTGCGTCCGTTTCTTTTTTCGATTTTAATTTCATACGAAGCGAATCTGCTTTGACTAACTTAGGTTTGTGAATGGAATCTTTACTTGGATATAATTTTCGATATTGATAATTTAAATTCCCTTCTAACATTCGTTTTTCTAAATCTGTACGAGTAATTTTCTTATTTAAATATTTTTCAATCATTAATGTGGCTATGGGTCCTGCCCAAGTGTTTCCAAAATGTCCATTTTCTACAATCACTGCAATGGCAATTTTTGGTCGAATTCTTGGCGCAAAAGCTACAAACTCAGAGTGGTCTTCAAGCTGAACGCGTTTTCCATTTATTTTGGCAAAATTTTCAGCAGTACCTGTTTTTCCACAAATTTCCAAACCATCTACTCCTAAACCAAAAGCAGTTCCTCTGTTGTAAACATCAAATAAACCATTTACGACAGGATCAAAATGTCTTCTATCAATAGTTGTAACATGTTTTGTAGTATATTTTGAATCTATTTTTTTGCCTTTTATTGTTTTTATGATATGAGGCGTATAGTAATAACCTCTATTTGCAATAGTCGCCATCATATTTGCCAATTGAATAGGTGTCATTGAAACTTCCCCTTGACCAATTGAATTTGAAATAATTGTAGTAGATCGCCAACCACCATTTGGATAAAAATGCTCATAGAATTTTGAAGTTGGAATATGTCCTTTTCTCCCAGGAGGCAAATCATAACCCATAAATTTCCCTAAACCAAAACTTTTTAAGTGATTAGACCAGGCATCTACACCATCTTTTGGTCTTTTGTATTTATCAATTGTGCGCTTGTAAACATTTGCAAAATAGGTGTTACAAGATTTATAAATTCCAAAATTTAACTGCACCACACCACCTGGGCAGTGGCATCGCATAAACGCACCACGTCCATATGAAAATCCATGATTACACGTAAATGATGTTTGGGTATTAATAACGCCTTCTTGTAATCCAACTAAACCGGTAAGAATTTTAAAAGGAGATCCTGGAGGAAATTCACCTAATAAACCCCTATCAAATAAAGGTTTTGCAATTGAATCGTTGTATAATTTCGTGTAATTTTTTGAACGTTGTC
This sequence comes from Flavobacterium sp., assembly GCF_044360715.1. Lineage (GTDB taxonomy): Bacteria > Bacteroidota > Bacteroidia > Flavobacteriales > Flavobacteriaceae > Flavobacterium. The sequence goes on along the minus strand of NZ_JBIKJY010000002.1, from coordinate 72,468 downwards.
TACCAACTAGTAAAGCCGGATCGTATGAGGGCGCAGTAACTAAAGCTAAAATTTCACCTGTACTGGGTTCAATTGCTACAATTCCACCGCGCTTATTAACCATTAATTCTTCGCCATATTTTTGCAATTCTCCATCTATAGAAAGGGTTACATCGCTACCTTGTTTTGCAATGGTATCAAATTTTCCTTCTTTGTATGAGCCAATTTCTCTATTGTGTTTGTCTTTTAGAATATATTTTACTCCTTTTACACCCCGTAAAATTTCTTCATAAGCTTCTTCAACTCCTTGACGACCAATTAAATCACCACTTTTATAATAAGGATTGTCTTTAATTATAGCATCGTTTACTTGTGTTATGAATCCAAAAATATTGGCACCATGAATGGTTTGATATTCTCTTAAAGAACGTTTTTGAATATAAAAACCAGTGTATTTTCTTATTTTTTCTTGAAACCCAGCGAATTCCATTTTATTTAATTGGGAAAGAAAAAGAGAAGGTAATCTTGGACTATAAATTTTTGCTTTCTCTATTTTCTCAATAAATTCTTCTTTTGTGATTTGAAGAATAGTACAAAATTCAAGAGTGTCAATTTCTTTCACTTCTTTTGGAACAACCATAATGTCATATGATGGCTGATTGGCAACTAAAAGTTTACCGTTTCTATCGTAAATATAACCACGTTCTGGAAAATCGAATTTTATTTTAATGGCATTGTTTTCTGATTTTATTTTTAAAGTATCATCAATAATCTGTAAATAAAAAAGACGAACCAATAACAGGATAGCGGATATAATGATAAGGGTTGGTAATAAAGTCTTTCTCATCGTTTATTTGGTTTTATTAAATAAATACTAATGATACAAATTGCAAATGTAAAAATAGTGCTCAGAATTGTACGTGTGATAATTTCAAAAAACAAATCGATTCTATATAATTCTAAACTAAAAAGTATTAAATGATGAAAAACGATTGCAGACATGATAAACGTAAATCGGTCTACAGATAGTTTATCAGCTATTCTGATGGTTTGGTATTCGTAACTTAATCCGAAAGCAAACTTTAAGAAAAAAGGTCTAAAATAGGCTAAAAGTAAAGAAGCAGTTGCGTGAACACCGCCGCTATCACAAAATAAATCCATAATTAATCCCAAACAAAAACTTGCGGCTAAAAAACCAGATTTATTAGAGTTAATTGGATATAAAATTATAAAAAGCACATACAAATAAGGATTAATCCAACCGCCTAATTTCACTTGTTCAAGCACAACAATTTGTATTGTTAGCAAAACAATAAAACGGATTAAATTTAAAATGAAGTTACTGTTCATTATTACTTAGTTGGATCTTTTTCTGTTGCTTCTTCCAGCGCTTCTTTTTCTTTTTTCTTTTTATTTTCAATAACGTACACATAACCAAGTGACGTCATATCGTTGAAAAGTCTTACATTGATAACAAATTTGTTACTGGTTTTTTCTGCAAAAATTTGTTCGATTTTTCCAATTGGAATGTTTTCAGGAAATATGGCAGATTGTGCCCCAGTTACAATAGTATCGCCTTTTTTTAATGTGGCTAATTTTGGCACATCAATAAGTTGTACATAACCTGCATTTTTTCCATCCCAAGTTATTGAACCAAAATGATCTGAATTTTTTATTTTTCCGTTTAATGGGTTTTTAGTATGAAGAATACTGATTACTGTAGCAAAGTTTTTTGATGTTTTTTCAATAATTCCAACCACACCTTTATCGCTAATCACAGCCATATCGGTTTTCAGACCTTCAAACGAACCTTTACTTAACGTTAAAAAATTTTCTTGTTTGGTGTAAGAATTTTTTATCACTTTTGCTTGTCTCACTACAAAATCCGATAAAATATTTGGCACTACAATTTTACTTTCTAAAACAGTGTCTTTTTTATTGAATAAAATTTCTTTTAAACGTGCGTTTTCTCTCGCTAAATCTTCATTTTTTTGTTGCAGGCCAAAATATTCTTTAACGCTATTAATTTGGCTATACGTGTAACCTGAAAACGCATTTGAAGAATTAATATACTGGCTTCTATGATAAGAATGTGATTTAATTGTAAGCGTTAATGAAATACCCAAAAGCAGCAAAAACAGCAATTTATAGCTGTTTTTTATAAGAAAAATTATAATTTGCTGCATGTATTACGAGCTTATTTAATTAAAATATTTTTGTACTTCGCTAAGTTTTTAAGTGTCATTCCAGTTCCTCTTACTACCGCTCTTAAAGGGTCTTCGGCGATATAAACTGGTAAATCTGTTTTTAATGAAATTCGTTTATCTAAACCTCTTAACATAGAACCTCCACCGGCTAAATAGATACCTGTATTGTAAATATCTGCTGCTAATTCTGGTGGTGTTTGAGATAACGTTTCCATAATAGCATCTTCAATTCTTTGAATCGATTTATCTAATGCTTTAGCAATTTCTCTATAAGAAACATCAACTTGTTTTGGTTTTCCAGTTAACAAATCACGCCCTTGAACCGACATATCTTCAGGAGGACTTTCTAAGTCTTCAATCGCAGCACCAATTTGTATTTTAATTTTTTCTGCAGTAGTTTCTCCTACAAATAAATTGTGTTGTGTTCTCATATAGTAAATGATGTCGTTCGTAAACACGTCACCAGCAATTTTTACAGATTTATCACAAACAATTCCTGCTAATGCTATTACTGCAATTTCTGTAGTTCCACCACCGATATCGACAATCATATTTCCTTTTGGTTGCATAATATCAATTCCAATACCAATTGCAGCTGCCATCGGTTCGTGAATTAAATATACTTCTTTTCCGTTAACACGCTCTGCAGATTCTTTTACAGCTCGCATTTCCACTTCTGTAATTCCAGAAGGAATACAAATTACTAAACGCAATGCCGGTGTAAAAAGTTTTTTCTTTAATGCTGGAATGCTTTTAATTAACATTTGAAGCATTTTTTCAGACGCATCAAAATCGGCAATTACTCCGTCTTTTAGTGGACGAATTGTTTTTATATTTTCGTGGGTTTTTCCTTGCATCATATTGGCTTCTTTACCAACAGCAATTATTTTTCCAGTTATTCTGTCTCTCGCAACAATTGAAGGACAGTCTATAACAACTTTATCGTTGTGAATTATTAGTGTATTTGCGGTACCAAGGTCAATTGCTATGTCCTCAGTCATAAAGTCAAAAAATCCCATATTTATTGAAGGGTTTAGTATTTTGTGTAAATCTATTCAACTAACAAAAGTATAAAAATAAATTGGAATTATTTAAAATAAAAACGCATTAAAAAAATATTTTTTAATGCGTTTTAAAATAGCGATATTTTTTAGCGTTTTTTAATGTTTAAAATGACGTACTCCAGTCATCACCATCGCCACATTATTAGCGTTACAATAATCTATACTTAATTCGTCTTTTATAGACCCTCCAGGTTGTATAATTGCTGTAATTCCTGCTTTATTTGCGATTTCTACACAATCAGGAAATGGGAAAAAAGCATCACTTGCCATAACTGCTCCAGTTAAATCAAAATCAAATGTTTTGGCTTTTTCAATGGCTTGATTTAAGGCATCAACTCTTGAGGTTTGTCCTGTTCCAGAAGCACAAAGTTGGCGATTTTTTGCAAAAACAATTGTGTTTGATTTGGTGTGTTTACAAATTTTTGACGCGAATAATAAATCTTCAATTTCTTCTGCTGTAGGAGCTGTTTTTGTGGCTGTTTTCAATATTTCAACTGAATCGGTAATATTGTCTTTATCTTGAACTAATATTCCATTTAAACACGTACGAACATTTTTTGCAGGTAACGCAACATCATTAATTACTAATATAATACGGTTCTTTTTTTCTTCTAAAATATCAATTGCTTCTTGGTCGTATGAAGGTGCGATAACCACTTCGCAAAATAGTTTGTTTATTTCTTCAGCTGTTGCTACATCAATGTTTCCATTTGCAATAAGCACGCCACCAAATGCTGAAGTAGGATCACCTGCTAATGCATCTAAATAGGCTTCTTTCATCGTAGCTCTTGTAGCCAAACCACACGCGTTATTGTGTTTTAAAATAGCAAAAGTGGGATCGTTATGTTTAAACTCATTTATTAAATTTACAGAGGCATCAACATCTAATAAATTATTATAAGACAATTCTTTTCCGTGTAATTTCGTAAACATTTTATCGAAATCTCCAAAGAAAAACCCTTTTTGATGTGGGTTTTCACCATAACGTAAAATTTGTCCTTTTTCTTCGCTAATTTTTAAATACGTGTCTTCAGTATTGAAATAATTAAAAATGGCCGTATCGTAGTTTGATGAAGTATGAAACGCTTTTGTCGCTAAATGTTTTCTTTGTTCAATAGAAGTAGCGCCTTGATTTTCAGTGTAAAAATTTAAGAAAGTAGCATATTCATCTACAGATGCCACAATCACAGTATCTTTAAAGTTTTTCGCTGCAGCGCGAATTAATGATATCCCACCGATATCAATTTTTTCGATACTATCAGCTTCACTTGCTCCTGAAGCAACCGTTTTTTCAAATGGATATAAATCTACAATTACCAAATCAATTTGAGGAATATCAAATTCTGTCATTTGGGCTACGTCGCCTTCGTGATCTTGACGGTTTAAAATTCCACCAAAAATTTTTGGATGTAAGGTTTTTACTCTACCGCCTAAAATAGAAGGATAAGAAGTTACATCTTCTACAGCTACAACAGGAACTTGTAAATTTTTAATAAAATCTTCGGTACCACCTGTAGAATAAATTGTTACATTATTTTGATGAAGTGCTTTAATAATTGGTTCTAAACCAGTTTTGTCAAATACAGAAATTAATGCCGATTTGATTTGTTTTGTGTGAGTCATTATGTTGTTGTTTGTTTTGAACTGCAAAAGTAACAATTTGATTAAGAAAATCCAATAGTTATAAACTGTAAATGAGAAACATTTCTAAATAATTTTCGTCTAAAAATTGTAACAAATATTCCTTTTTAACTACAAATATTTAAGATATACATTTTATGATACTATATATTCGTTTACTTAAAGAAAGTTTTGCTTTTGCTTTTAATGCACTGAGAAGTAATAAATTACGAACGTTTCTTTCTTTACTTGGAGTTACAGTTGGTATTTTTTCTATTATTGCGGTTTTAGCAGCAGTTGATTCATTGAAGAAAAATATTGTTGATAGTTTAGATGGGATGGATAAAAACACCATTTATTTATTCAAATATTCTTTTGGACCAACGGAAGTTGAAAAATGGAAGCGAGATCAATTTCCGCACGTAAAATATGATGAATATCAATATTTGCAAAAAAGTATGGCCGACATTGATAAAATATCATTTAATTTTTTTACGAAAAATCAAAGTATAAAATATGACGACAATACGGTAAATTCTATTAGAGTGAAGCCTTCTACAAATGAATTTTTTGAAATTGAACCGTTTAAAGTAGATAAAGGAAGGTTATTTAATGAAGCGGAATCCAATTCAGGAACTTCCGTAATTGTAATTGGTAGTGAAGTTGCAGATGGCTTATTTAAAGGTAACGAACCAATTGGAAAGCAAATTCGGTTATATGGTCAACGTTTTACTGTAATAGGCGTATTAAAAAAAATGGGGCAAAATGCCTTTGGAGATTCTAATGATGTTGCGGTTTTTTTACCTGTAAATAATATTAGAAAATTATATGGTGACAACAGTATAAATTTTACACCAGCTATTCTAATTAAACCAAAAGCAGGTGTTGATATTGATGAATTTAAAGCAGAATTAACCAATAAAATGAGAAATAGTAGAGGTTTACGAGCAGGTGAAATTAACAGTTTTTTTGTAAATATTCTGTCTGGATTTACTGGTTTTATTGATGACATTATAGGTAAAATGAATCTTGCGGGATGGGGAATTAGTATTTTTTCTCTCTTAGTTGGTGGTTTCGGAATTGCAAATATTATGTTTGTTTCTGTTAAAGAACGCACCAATTTAATTGGAATTCAGAAAGCATTAGGGGCAAAAAACCGATTTATCTTGTTTCAATTTTTATTTGAAGCTGTTATTTTGGCAATGTTTGGTGGATTAATTGGAATCGTTTTGGTTTGGTTAATTGCCTTAGTTTTAACAAACGTTCTAGATTTTGAGTTTGTATTGAGTTCTTTTAATATTTTATTAGGCTCAAGTTTGTCAATAATTATCGGATTAATTTCAGGAATTTTACCTGCTATTTCAGCTTCAAGATTAGATCCTGTAGAAGCCATACGAACAGGGATGTAATTCTTTTATTCAATAAAAAACCCGATTTGTTTTTGATACAAATCGGGTTTTTGGGTTTTATACTTGTATTAATTATAACACATATTTTAAGCTAAAAACTACAAAACGAGGTTGTACATAAAAACTCGAAAAGTTTGTAGAACCACCTAAGGCATTAAAACTATTGTCGTTTAGTGCTGTTGTGTTTAATAAATTGGTTGCACTTACTTTATACTCAAATTTACTATCTCTTTTTTGATATGATAAGGATGCGGTTAAGAAATCATATTCAGTATCAAAAGTTTTCGCTTTATCTCTATTGTGATAAAAATTGTATTCAGACGTAAAAGAAAAGGCATCTAAAAAGAAATATTCTAATGTAACCGATGGATTATCTACATAATTTATCTGATTTTGAAAATCATTAACCGTATAATCATATGCCAATTCTATATTAGGGATTTTTTTAAAATTTGTTGAAAACCCAATTTTATAATTTTGTGTAAACGATTTTGTATTTTGAATAAACTCAGAATTATCTGGATTTACACGAATATTGTTATTTGTACTTCTGCTGATGCTTGCGCCTCCATCTGCTTTAAAATATCTTGCAAAAGATCTTCCATAATTAATTCTTCCTGAAAGCGACTCATTTGGAAAATTTGAATTAATATTTACCGAACTTGAAACTTGATTAATACCTGTTAATAAAGCACGGTTGGTAATAATTTCAGTTTGTTTTGAATAGGTAATATTAGCAGAAATATTTTCCATATTAAACATACTAAATTTAAAGAAACGCAAAGAGTGTACTTGTGAAATTGAATTTTCTAAGAATCTATTTCCGCTAAATAAACTGTTATAATTTGAAAACACATACCCTTGTGCCAATTTTACGACATCTGTAAAATTATTGGTTAATGAGAAATTGTAGGATAATGTTTGTGATTTTTTCATTTGCCACAAGGCAAAGAAATCAGGTAAAACTCTATTGAAACTCATATTATTTACGCTGTTCAATTGGGTGTCACTGGTATTAAATTGGTGTAAAGTAACTCCTGGATTAAAAGTAAATTTCCCAACCAACATTTTATAATGTAAGCCAACAAAAGCATCGTTAAATACATAATTTACTTTATTGGTGTTTTGACTATCAGATAAATTATTTTGTGTGCCATTATCTAATATTTGAAACATATTTGAGTTAAAGTTTTGATACGAATACGTGTTTCCAATGGTAACGTTAATGTTACTTTTTGGTGTTACCATATAATAGTAATCAAATTTTGCATCCGTTTTATTTGTTTTAATAAATCGGTTTTGATTGATGCTGTTTCTTGACTGAGTACTATTGTATCCTGCCAAAATAAATGGTTGTATTTGTAAATTGGCATTATAAAACGGATCTTCTTGTTGAAATAAATTTTGCATTTCAAAAGCAAATACATTTTTGTCGTTGTACGTATAATAGTAGTTTAAGTTTTGATTTAATGAAATAGGTTGTTGGTTTTTTTCGGTTAAAATATTCCCTTGTAAACTTGATACTACATTTTGTCTATCCAATTGATCAGATGTTTTTAGTAATGCATCGTAATCCAGGTGCATTTTAGTAGAAGGCACATAGCTACTACTTAATTTAAACAATCCTAAATTGTTTCTCTGTCTAGAAATGTCTTGACGTGTTTCTGTAATATTTACGGTTGATCCATTTGGCAATCTATCTACACGATTGTAAACATTATCGGTTTGTAAATCGGTTTTATTGTACGAATAAATACCAAATCCACTAATTGTCAATACTTTCGATGGGTTATAGGAAAAGTTAGCCGCGCCAAATTTCGTATCAATATTTTTTGCACGATTGTTTCTCAATCCCCCAATTCCCAAATCGTTTGAAGAAACATTAAAACTAGAACCCCCTTTTCGCATCATATTTCTAAATCCGCCTGTAAATTTAAAATAGTCTTGCGTGGTAAGCGGTAACTCACCAATATTATTTAAATTACCTATTAAATTAACACTGTATTTTGGACTATAATAAAATAATTTTGGATTCACGATACTTCTGTTTTTCGAGTCGATAATGCCTTCTCCAGCAAGCACATCACCAAACCAAAAGTTAGTTTTACCTTGTTTTAATTTTATATTGATAGCAATATTTTCTTCATTATTTTCCAATCCTTTCAAATTAGAAACCTCATTATAATTTCTTAAAACTTGTACTTTATCAATAGCATCTGCAGGTATATTTTTCACACCTAATTTCGTATCGCCATCAAAAAAATCTTTTCCATTAACCATTAACTTTTGGGCCGTTTTACCTTCTACAGAAATCTCACCGTCTTTGTTAACAGATACGCCAGGTAGTTTTTTAAGAACATCTTCTAACTTTTTTTCGGTACCATTTGTAAACGAATCTGAGTTATAAATAATGGTGTCACCGCTAATTCTTACAGGCATTTCTCGAACAATCTCAACGGTTTCAATGGTATTTGAACTTGATAAAACAATATTAAAAGTTTGGTTTTCTTTTGTAGTTGTAATTTTTTGTTCAAAAGGCGCATAACCTATATAACCGGCTTTGATAATATATTCTGTATTGGCTTTTAAGTTTAATGAAAATTCCCCTTTTTCACTGGTAATATTATACGCATCCATCGCTTTTGTAACTTGGTTAATAGCCATTACATTGGCTGTTTCTATAACCAAATTGTCGCTATCTTTCAGTATCCCTGAAACCTTTACCGATTGTGCGTAACTCATTCCGATAAGAAATAAGCTTAGTACTAAAATTATTTTTTTCATTTAAGTCTGTTTGTTAATTTTTTGTTTCACGAAACATAATTGTGCCGCCATTGTCTTCCATTTGTTTTTGCATTTTTTTCTCGTATTTTTCATATTCTTTTTTGGAAATGACTTTACCAGAATTTGGAATTTTTATTTTTACTGTTTCGTTGTTTTTTATGCTTACTTTCGTACAAAAGTAAATATAATTTTCATTTTCAAGTTGTAAAATTAATCCCGGCAAACCCCATACGCCATTTGGACCAAAACTAACAGGTATTTCACTGGTGTACCAAGCTGTAATAGTTTGTGGTTCGGGTTTTTTCATTTCAAATAATGAAGATTTTCCGTTCTTTGTTTTTTCTTGATAACGTTCGTATGCTTCTAAATCATTTTTAGAAACGGGTTCAGTATAAGTTGCTTTTACGCAGTTATAATCACCAATTATTTTTGTTTCGTTAGAAATTTCCCAAGCAATTTTTGGTAACGAATCTTTTATCACAAATTCATCACCAAAAATATCTTCTTCAGTGTATGAAATTTTATCTTTTGTATTCATATATTTATCTCCATCACCAGACATACTAACACTAACAGAAAAAGACACACCGCCTTGTCCTGGTTTTGGTTTTTCTAATGCTACAACTTCTTCAAAAAGCGCTTCGTTTTTATTGAATGTTAAAAGGTAGTTTTTTTGAAATGCTTTTTTCATAGCTTCTTCAAATGCTTCTTTATCTATACCAACTATAGCATCTTCCGCTGCATCTTTTTCAGATTCTTTTGAAATAGATACAGCTTCTTTTTTAGATTTATTTTGAATGGTTTGATATTCTACTTTTCCATAAAAATCTTGCCCAAAAAGCGTTGCAGAGAAAAGTAATAAACAGAATTTAGGTAAGTTTTTCATATTATTTGGGTATTAATTAAAGTTACTATTTTATCTAGAAAATCTCATTTGCATACCACCTCTTGATCCAGGTCCGCCGCCCATTTCACTCATTTCTTTCATTTTTTTAATCATAATATCGTCGTATTCTTTTTGAGTGACTTTATCACCACCAGTTGGCGCTTTAATTTCAATTTTTTCTTTCACATTCAATACTAATTTCGAACACATAATTATGGTTTTTCCGTCATTAACTTCCATAATTAATCCTGGTAAACCCCAATATTCATCTGGACCTTGGTTTACAGGAATTTCTGGACAGTACCAAGCGGTAACAGTAACTTCTTTAGGCATATCTATTTCGGCAAAAAAGTTGGTTTTCTTTTCTTCTTTTTTCTCTTCGGTAGCCTTTTCATCTGTTTTGCCTTCTTCAGTATCTTTTTTTGGTTCTTCTTTTTTTCTTCTAAAATTTCTAAAATCCGTTTTACTAGCTTCTTTTACTGCTGTTGCTTTAAAACAAGTATAATCGCCAATTTTTTTAGATTCGTCACTTAGTACCCATTTTAAATTTGGTAAGGAATCTTTAATTAAAAATTCTTTTCCAAATACTTCTTTATCAACCGTGTATTGTTTTTCTTTAACGTTTTTAAAATACGTTCCCCCACCGCCCATAAAAGACGCCATCATTCTTCCGCCACCTCCTTGTCCAGGCGCATCAAGTTTTTCTTCTTCTTTATATATCGAGGCCGATTTATCGAAATTAAGAACGAATGTTTTTTCAAACATTTTTTTCATTCTTTCCATAATTTGATTTTTCATTTCTGGCGTCATATCTTTGTTTCCATCAAAGTTTTTTGCAAATTCTGATGTTGATGTTTTAGATTCGTAAACCGCCATTCCTTGGAAATCTTTTTGTGCAGTGGCCATAAAAGTTGTTAAACTCAATACGGCTAAAAATATTTTTTTCATATTTTAGTTAATTTTATTCACTATTAGACTCTAAAAATAGCTATTAGTTACATTATAATTTGTTATTTTTGTGTTAATATTCATTATATGCGAATTTCACTATTTTTTTTATTTATCACTTTTTATTCTTCAGCTCAAAATATTGAGTCAGTTAAGATAGCATCAAAGCTATTTAATTATGAAGTGTTTTGGGGAAATGACCTTTCAGGTAAACATTTTTTTTCAAAGAGTAATACATTATATAAAGTTAGTAAATCCGATACGTTAAACTACGCAAATAATAACTTTGGAAAAATTTCAAGTGTAGAAACGTTTAATATGTTACAAACGCTTGTTTTTTATAAAGAAAATAACGCTTTTGTTTTGTTAGATGCTCAGCTTAACGAAATTAAGACTGCTATTTTTTCGGAAATTAATTGCGAGTTTTTAAAGCCCGCTTCTCAAAATGAATTGTGGTTTTATGACAGTTTAAGTCAACAAATAGGATTGTATAATTTAAATTCTAAAATATTTAAATTTTTATCTAACCCAATTAAAAACATTAAGTGTTCGCAATCGGATTATAATTATTTGTATTGGATTGATAATGAAAACAACACCTTTTCGATTTCTAAATTTGGAAAAATAAAAAGTTTGGGTAAAATAATGCCTTTTGAAAAAGTATTCTTTTTAAGTCAAACCGATTTGTTTTATCTTTTTGAAGATAAAATACATTATTATACCTTTGAAAATCAGTTATCAACAAGAATTAATATTAATGAAAAATTGATTGAAAATTTTTGTTATACAGATGGATTTTTTTCTATTTTTACAAACTATCAATTAAGTACTTTTCAAATAAATAAATAACATATGCATATAGCTATTGCAGGAAATATTGGCGCTGGAAAAACTACATTAACAAAGTTGTTATCCAAACATTTTAAATGGGAACCGCATTTTGAAGATGTAGATGATAATCCGTATTTGGATGATTTTTATCATTCAATGGAGCGTTGGAGTTTTAATCTGCAAATTTATTTTTTAAATAGTCGTTTCAGACAAATTTTAGAGATAAGAAAATCAGGTAAAAAAACCATACAAGATAGAACCATTTATGAAGATGCTTTTATTTTTGCACCCAATTTACACGCGATGGGTTTAATGTCAAATAGAGATTATACCAATTATAAATTACTTTTTGATTTGATGGAAGGTTTAGTTGGAGCACCAGATTTGCTTATATATTTAAGAAGTTCAATACCAAATTTAGTAGGGCAAATTCATAAACGCGGAAGGGATTATGAAAATTCAATTTCAATCGATTATTTAAGCAGATTGAATGAGCGTTACGAAGCTTGGGTTACTACATACACAAAAGGAAAATTATTAATTATAGATGTGGATGATATAGATTTTGTAAACAATCCTGAAGATTTAGGAAACATCATAAATAGAATAGATGCCGAAATAAACGGTTTATTTTAAAAATTTAAACGCCTCAATTGAGGTGTTATTTTATGTTTTATTCATTCATAACATCAAATAAAGACAATACCTTAGTTTCTTGAGTTGGTTTTTCGGTCTTAATTATCTTTGGGATTCCAGGAAGTAAATCAAAATAATTTTCTTCAAAAAAAGTATCTTTTGCTTGTAAGTACACGTTTTTTGCAAGTGTATTTGTTTTAAGCTCGATAAGTGTTTCACCCACAATTTTCACTTCAATGGTTGGTTGTTCTAGTTGTAACTCTTTTGGTTTTACAAAGTAATGATGCGCAACAGTTTTTTTCTGATTGCTAGTAAATTCAATCTGCAAAACTGTTTTTTCTTTTACAAATTTTGGCAATTCTGTATTCAAAATCTGCATACAAGTTGTATTTCTTTCAACGTTCAAAACACATTCCTTTGAAGCAGTCCAAAGTTCATTTCCAGAAAAATCAAGTAACTTAGCGGTTACCAATCCTTCTTTTACTTCCAAATTATCGTTACTTCCAATAATTGAATATCCATCCGCATTTTCTGTTACTGCTAAAAGTATCGGAGCAAAACTTTCTTTGACTTGGTAATGCGCCGCTTTCCAATTGCCGTAATAATCCAAAGTGCTCCAAGAAGTCACAGGCCAACAATCGTTTAATTGCCAATATAAAGATCCCATACAATATGGTTTCGCTAATCGGTGCGCTTCAATTGCGATTTTCATTCCATAAGCTTGCAGTAATTGCGAGACATAATTGTATTTTTCCATAGAAGTTGGCACAGGAAAATCTCGGGTCATATATTCTGTAATAGTTTCAAAACCAGTAGGATGTTTTTGATGATTTTTAAACGCTTCTGAAGTAAAATTAAAATCTTCTTTAGCAATTACTTTTTGCAACGTTTCTAAATTTGGCATCCCTTGAAAGCCATATTCACTCATAAATCGGCCTACTTTTTTCTTATACATTTCAAACGGTTCTTTGCCCCACCAAACGCCCCAATAATGCGAATCGCCTTGAGTTAAACTTTCTTTTCTACCCCAACCAATAGAGGGAGAAGAAGGCCAATACAGATTTTTTTCTTTGGATAAAATACTATCTAATGTTTGAGGAATGAGTTCTTGAAATACTTTTTTATAATCGTTCCAAATTTGAGTCGAATCTGCTTTTGAATAATTAAATTGTTTTTGCCAGCCCCAATTGTGCCAACCTTCGTCGTTTTCGTTATTGCCACACCAAAGCGCAATACTTGGATGATTTTGAAGACGATTTACGTTATCAATTACTTCTTGTTTTACGTTTTCTAAAAATTTTTCATCACCTGGATACATCGCGCAAGCAAACATAAAATCTTGCCAAACTAAAATTCCATTAGCATCACAAGCATTGTAAAATTCGTCATCGGCATATACGCCACCACCCCAAACGCGAAGCATATTCATATTTGCTTTTCTGGCGTTTTGAATTGTCTCGTGATAACTTGATAGCGTTTGTTTTGGAATAAAACTATCTGGCGGAATATAATTTGCCCCTTTCAAAAAAACTGTTTTGCCGTTTAATTTGAAATAAAAGCTTGTTCCAAATTCATCTTTATCTTGAATTAATTCAATGGTTCGAAGACCTATTTTTAGTTCTTTTTTATCTAAAATTTCACGATTTTGTTTCAATGAAAAATGAAATTCATATTGATGTGGAAATCCTAATCCGTTGCACCACCACAATTTTGGATTCGAAATTTCATATGGCATTTTTACAGTATTCGTTCCTTTTTTAAGATGAAATGTTTCTGATTTTTCATTAATTTTTAGTTGAATTGTTTTTACTTCAGAAACACGAATTTCAGTTGTAAATTCTAAAATCGCTTTTTTGTCATTCAATTCGACTTGACTGAATTTTATATTTTCGATTGTAGCCGAATTCCAAAATTTCAATTGCACTTTTTTCCAAATTCCTGCTGTTACAAATCGTGGACCCCAATCCCAACCAAACTGATATTGTGCTTTTCTTACAAAAACACGTTCTTTTTCGGGTAAGGTATAAGGTAATTTTGCGGCTTCTTCTTTTCCTTTTTGAACGGCTGATAGAAATACAATTTTTAGATGATTTTTTCCTTTTTTAAGATGATTTTTAGCTGAAATTAACCATTTTCGAAACATATTATCCGCTTCTAAAACCATTTTTCCATTTATATAAACAGTAGCATAAGTATCTAAACCATCAAATTCTAATTCGATATTTTCATTGGAAATTTCTTTTTCAGATAAGGAAAATGTGGATTCGTATTCCCAATTTTCATTTTCAATCCATTGTAATTGTTTTTCATTGGCTCCGTAAAATGGATCAGGAATTAACTGGTTTTCATATAAATCGGTGTGAACGTTTCCAGGAATAGATGCCTTGTGTTTTTTTGTTTCGTTTTGCTTATTGAATGTCCAATTTTCAGTTGACAAATTCCGATAAGAAGTCTGTGCTGAAACCGAACAGCAAACTATAATCAAAAATAAGAATATTTTTTTAAACATATGAGTCATATAAGTTTTGATAATAAAAGCGGCAAATTAAAGAAGTTCATAAAAGTTTTTTACCCCAAACTTGTCATTCCGCAAGGAATCTCTTTTAATAAACAATTTTTGAATTTAATTTTTTAAACATATAAGGCATATAAGTTCATTTAAGGTTTTACTTTGTTTTTTAACTGAACAATTTCCTCTGAATTTGCAATTTCAGTTCCATCGGTTATAGCGGATGAATGATACCAATTTGCATTGACGATTTGATTCAATTCTGAAATATTGGTTGAACGCAAGCCACCACCTGGCATAATTTCGATGCGATTTTTCGCTTGTTCAACTAATTTTTTCAAGACTTCTTTTCCTTCCATAACATTAGAAAAAGTTCCTGAAGTTAGTAAGGTTGAAAATCTGCAAGCAATAACATCTTCCAAAGCTTGTTCATAATTAGAAACAGCATCAAAGGCACGATGATAAGAACAAGGAAATGGTTTTGCCAATTCAACTAAAGCTTTATTTTGTTCGATATTAATTGTTTTATCTTCATTTAAAATTCCAAAAACAAATCCGTTAACGCCAAGTTGTTTGATGTTTTCGATGTCCGATTTCATTTGTTGAAATTCTGCTTCTGAGTAAACAAAATTTCCTCCTCTTGGACGAATCATCACATAGATATCGATTGTCAAATGCTCTCGACCTTGTTGAATGATTTCGATTGACGGCGTAGTTCCTCCAACTGAAACATTAGCACATAATTCGACTCTATCCGCACCTGCTTTTTGAGCTAGTATTGCAGATTCGAGATTAAAACAAGCGATTTCTATTTTTTTATTTTGGAACATAAATTATGAATATTTGCCACGGATTACACAAATTCTCACGGATTAAATAATCCTTAAAATCCTTTAATCTGTGGCGAAAAATTATTTCAAAAAGTAATTAGCATCTATTAATCTATTTCCAGTTGCGTCATAAACGGCATAATTGAAACCACCTTGTATACAATAGGAACCATATTCTCCTTTTTTATTCAAAGCAATAAATCCAACTTGAATGTCTTTTAATTCTTTACCTCGATTTTTAGTTAGTTTTACAATTCGCATTACCGCTTCTTCACAAGCTTTTTGAGGAGACAAGCCTTGTCGCATTAATTCAACTACCAAATGGCATCCTGTAATCCGAATGACTTCCTCGCCGTGCCCTGTTGCAGTTGCAGCGCCTATTTCATTATCTACATATAATCCCGCACCAATAATTGGGGAATCACCCACACGACCGTGCATTTTAAACGCCATACCGCTGGTTGTACACGCACCTGATAAATTTCCATTTGCATCTAAAGCAATCATTCCGATGGTGTCGTGGTTTTCGATATTCGCAATGGGTTTGTATTGGCTGGTTTTTAACCAATCTTTCCATTCTTTTTCGGAGTCTTCAACTAATAAATTTTCTTTTTTAAATCCTTGTGAAAGTGCAAATTGTAACGCCCCTTTTCCGACCAACATCACGTGTGGTGTTTTTTCCATCACTGCTCTGGCGACAGAAATAGGATGTTTGATGTGTTCCAAACAGGCTACTGAACCAATATTTGAAAATTCGTCCATAATACAAGCATCAAGTGTTACTTTACCGTCTCTATCAGGTCGGCCACCATAGCCTACGCTGCGTTCATTTGGATCGCCTTCTGGAATTTTCACGCCAGCTTCTACGGCATCTAAAGCCCTGCCATTTTTGCTTAAAATTTCCCAAGCGGCGGCATTGGCTTCAATTCCGAATCGCCAAGTGGAAAGCACTATTGGTTTTTGAACCGTATTTAACGCCACTTTATTTTCAACAGTTTCAGTCGTATTTTTGAAACTTGTAAGCGCCAAACCTGCAGTGGCTAGAGCGGTTTTCTTTAAAAAATTTCTTCTATTTGTCATCCTATTTATTCTGTAAATGAGGTTTTTCTATAATTGATATTGTTGTTTCTAAGCCAAATTTCTTGTGCTTGCAAACGGGTTTTAAAATCAATAAAATTTTCCGGATTTGCGGTTCCCCATAAAACTTCGGCAAGCGCAGACATTCTTGGCATAATCATATATTCAACTTGTTCTGGAGTAAGAATATATTCCGTCCAAACATTGGCTTGCGCGCCTAAAATATATTTTTGTTCTTCTAAAATAAGTTCTTTCGGCATTGGATTAAAATTATAGACTTTTTCTAAAGAAGTAAATCCGCCAATGGCTAACGGTTCGTTTTCTGGTTTTCCTTGATAATGATCAAAATAACAATGCGAACCAGGTGTCATTACTACATAATGTTTTTGCTTGGCTGCTGCAATTCCGCCTTCAGTTCCGCGCCAACTCATAACGGCAGCGTTTGGAGCTAAACCGCCTTCCAGAATTTCATCCCAGCCAATAATTTTTCGACCTTTATTATTTACAAATTTTTCGATACGTTGGATAAAATAACTTTGTAATTCGTGTTCGTCTTTTAATCCTTTTTCTTTTATAATTTTTTGGCAATGTGCACAACTTTTCCATCGTGTTTTTGGACATTCATCACCACCAATATGAATGTATTCAGAAGGAAATAAAGCCAGTACTTCGGACAGCACATTTTCTAAAAACGTAAAAGTTTCTTCTTTAGGGCAATATACATCATCGAAAACGCCCCATTTTTTGCCTACTTCAAATGGACCGCCCGTACAAGATAATTCTGGATAAGCAGCCAATGCAGCAAGTGAATGTCCGGGCATTTCGATTTCTGGTACAATTGTAATGTGTCGTTTTGAAGCGTAAGCTACTACTTCTTTAATTTCTTCTTGGGTGTAAAAACCACCATATTTTATATCATCAATTTTTTGGTCGTCATAACGCCCTATCATCGAACCATTTCGCCACGCTCCAACCTCTGTTAGTTTTGGATATTTTTTGATTTCAATACGCCAACCTTGATCTTCGGTTAAGTGCCAATGAAAAGTATTCATTTTATAATGCGCTAAATAATCAATGTATTTTTTGATGAAGGTAATAGGGAAGTAGTGTCTGCAAACATCAAGATGCATACCACGCCAAGCGTATTTTGGGGCATCTGATATTTTTATCCAAGGGATCGCAATTTCGTTTTTATTCTCAAACGGAACCATTTGTAATAACGTTTGAATACCATAAAAAAGTCCTTGATTAGTTAGGGCTGAAATAACTATTTCTGAATCAGACACTACTATTTCATATAGCTCTTTGTTGAAATTTGCAATTTTAGGTTCTAGTAAAACCAAATGTATGTTTTTAGAATTATTTTTTGAAGTTATTTTTAAATTTAGTCCTGTTTGAATTTGTAATGCTTCTTTTAAATAATTAGCTTCAAATGAATTTTCATCGGCTTGAATATACGTTTTTGTAGTAATGTAAAAACTACCTTTTCCTGCTAAAGTGTTTTGTGGTTTTGGTATAATTGCAATATTGTTTTGAGAAAAACTCAACGAGATTAATAAAAATAATAGAAATATATAGGTGGTTTTCATAAGTAAATATTTATGTACAGGATAAATATACAAAATAAATGCATAAAAAAAACCGCACATTGCTGTGCGGTTTTCTATTTTATAATGAATCTTTTATTTCAAAGCTTCTACTTTAGCCTTAACATCTTCTAACGATCCTTCAAAAGTTTGAACATTTACACTCTTGTTAATAGAAGTTGTAACTGTTGCTTTTGCTTTTCCATTATTATTTGTAATTTCTACTTTAACGTTTTTATCAGCGTCTTTAGAACAGCAAGATTTTTCTCCTTCTTTTCCAATGAATTTACCATTAGCATCGTAATGAGACATACACATTTCTTTCTCTTCTGCAGAACAACCTAAAGAATCACACATTTTTGCACATTCATCTTTAGTCATAGTTGCGCATTTTGTCTTATCGCATTTACCCATTTCTGAAATACTATCACCATTCATTTTGATAATTGTGTATTTCATTTCTTTTTTTGTTCCTTCAGAATGACCACCTAAAATAGGTGCGATTACCAATCCAATTAAACACGTTAATTTAATTAAGATGTTCATTGAAGGACCAGAAGTATCTTTAAATGGATCTCCTACAGTATCTCCAGTTACAGCTGCTTTGTGAGCATCAGAACCTTTGTATGTCATTTCACCATTAATTTCAACTCCAGCTTCAAAAGATTTTTTAGCATTATCCCAAGCACCACCTGCGTTATTTTGGAATACCGCCCAAAGTACACCTGAAACGGTAACTCCAGCCATATAACCACCTAACATTTCAGCGATTAATTGATTATCATCTGGGTATACTAATTTTCCTAAAAGTACAATTGCAATTGGGAAACCAATCGTTAAAATTCCTGGTAACATCATTTCGCGTAAAGCGGCTTTAGTTGAAATTTCCACACATTTACCATATTCTGGTTTACCAGTTCCTTCCATAATTCCTGGAATTTCTTTGAACTGACGACGTACTTCGTATACCATATCCATTGCAGCTTTTCCAACAGAATTCATTGCTAATGCAGAGAATACTACTGGAATCATACCTCCAATAAATAACATCGCTAATACAGGGGCTTTAAAAATATTAATACCGTCAATTCCTGTAAACGTTACATAAGCAGCAAATAAAGCTAACGATGTTAACGCGGCAGAAGCGATTGCGAATCCTTTTCCTGTTGCAGCTGTTGTGTTACCAACTGAATCTAAAATATCTGTACGCGTACGAACCTCTTTTGGTAATTCGCTCATTTCAGCAATACCACCTGCATTATCAGAAATAGGTCCGAAAGCATCAATTGCTAATTGCATAGCTGTTGTAGCCATCATTGCAGAAGCAGCTAAAGCTACTCCATAGAATCCTGCAAAAGCATAAGAAGCCCAAATTGCCGCAGCAAATAACAATACGGTTGGGAAAGTTGAAATCATACCTGTTGCTAAACCTGCAATTACGTTAGTTCCTGCTCCTGTTGATGATTTTTGTACAATTGCTAAAACTGGTTTAGTACCTAATCCTGTATAATATTCGGTTACTGATGAAATAGCTCCACCAACTATTAATCCTACAATTGTAGCATAAAATACACGCATAGAAGAAATATCTTTCAATCCTTCTCCGTAAAATTCCATTTTCATTGTTGCTGGTAACATATATTCTACTAAAAAGTAACACGCTACTAAAGTTAAAAGTATAGAAACCCAGTTTCCAATATTTAATGCTTTTTGTACTTGTGCTTCTTTAGCGTCATCGCTTGAAATTTTTACTAACATAGTTCCGATAATAGAAAATAAAATTCCAAAACCAGCAATTGCCATTGGTAATAAAATTGGTCCGATTCCGCCAAAAGCGTCTTCGATTTTACCACCCATATCTTTAATTACATAATTTCCTAATACCATTGCCGCTAAAACCGTTGCAACATAAGATCCGAATAAATCGGCTCCCATACCAGCCACGTCTCCTACGTTATCACCCACGTTATCAGCAATAGTCGCTGGATTTCTTGGGTCGTCTTCAGGAATACCTGCTTCTACTTTTCCGACTAAATCAGCACCAACGTCAGCTGCTTTGGTATAAATACCACCACCCACACGTGCAAATAATGCAATAGATTCAGCTCCTAAAGAGAAACCTGCTAATGTTTCTAAAACTACGGTCATATCTTCCGTGTTTGTCCAAACACCTCCTGGCATAAAATATCTAAATAATAATATAAAAAAACCTGTTAAACCTAATACAGCTAATCCAGCTACACCTAATCCCATTACCGTTCCTCCACTAAATGAAACTTTTAAAGCTTGTGGTAAACTTGTACGAGCCGCTTGTGTTGTTCTTACATTTGTTTTTGTAGCAATTTTCATACCCATATTTCCTGCTAATGCTGAGAAAAAGGCACCAAAAATAAACGCTACAACAATAAATATATGTGTTTTAACTCCAGGAATGAAAGTGATTCCAGCCAAAACAATACTTGCAAGAATTACAAATACAGTTAATAATCTGTATTCAGCTTTTAGGAAAGCCAATGCTCCTTCATAAATGTAATCTGAAATTTCTTTCATTTTACCGTCTCCGGCATCTTGTTTTAATACCCAAGCACGTTTCATTGCCATAAAAAGCAATCCAACAATTGCCATTACAATTGGCAAATAAATCATAAAATTATTCATAGTTTTTTGTAAATAGTTAATTTTAATTTAATCGAGCAAAAATACACAAAAAAGGCAATTATTCTAATGATAATTGCCTTTTTTAATAAAAATTGTTTAAATTTTTTTATTTTATGCTGAATAAACCTTCTGGTTTGTTTTCAATTGCTTCAAATCGTTCGGTGCATTCTTTAATGATGGCACGGGCTTCATTTACATCTCCCCAACCTTCTACATCTACATTTTTATTTTCTAAATCTTTATATACTTGAAAAAAGTGTTCAATTTCTTTTACTAAGTGTGGATTTACGTCACTTAAGTCGTTTAATGAATTCCAAATTGGGTCTGAAACCGGCACACAAATTACTTTTTCATCTGGACCTTTGTCATCTGCCATATGAAACACTCCAATAGGTTTTACTTCGATAACACATCCTGGAAATGTTGGCTTGGTTACTAAAACTAATACATCCAGAGGATCACCGTCTAATGCTAACGTTTCAGGGATAAATCCGTAATCTGCTGGATACATCATTGAAGAAAATAGCATTCTGTCAAAACGCATTCTTTTTAAATCAAAATCATATTCATATTTGTTTCGACTTCCTCTTGGGATTTCTACCAAAACATCAAATGTTGTTACTTTATCTGCTGTCATTTTTGTATTTATTTATCGACTGCAAAGGTAGAAAAAAGTTATAGCTTAGGGTTTAGCACGTATTCGATTTCTTAAATTATAGATTTTATAATAGTAAAAATACATTTACCATAAAAAAACATTAAAAAAATTATGAAAAATTAATTTTTTTAAAATAACAAGAATGATAATCTCTTAAAAATAAAATCCAAAACCTACTCGGATTGTGAATTTTCGAGCTTCAGGAATATCAAAATAACTTCCACGCCAAGAGGCATCCACTCGCATAACTTTAAAAATATTACCTATTCCTGCAGAATATTCGTAATACCCATCTACTGGTGCTTGATAAATTTGCCCAGAGGCATTAAGCGCTTTGTTTTCGTTTGAAACTGAACCGTAAACGGCTTTTACGCCAATGATTTCTCGCCAATTTAGTTTTCTAAGTAAAGGCACTCTTGAAAATAATTTTCCATTAAAATTATGTTCCAAATGAAGCGAGGTATATTGGTCGGCTACAAAATCGTAATAGTTTAATAAGTTATAGGTATTATCAATAATAAAAAACGACTGATTACCAGGAATAATTCCCATTAAAGATAAAGGAACTGTTCCGAAAGTTTTCCCTACTTCTAAAGTAGTGAATAATCGTCCAAATCCACCAATTAATAATGGTTGACGATAAAAAAGCTGTAATTTAGAATAATTAAAATCGCTATTTAAAACTCCTTTTAATCCTTGAGAATAGCTCACAAAAATTCTTGGATAATTTAAATCTACTTCCATTCGATCCACCCCATAGCCAATCATTTTTCTATTTGGCGTATAGTTGATTAAGAAATTGACTTCAGATTGAGTTATTTTGTTAGCTGTTTTACTAAAAGTGTCATCTATAAAATAGTCCAACTTAAATTCTGGAGAGGCAGATGATAAGGTTCTGTATGAAAAACTACTTTCGAAAACCAGATTTTTAACGGGTTCTATTTCGAAACCTAAATTGGTTAAATTTACATTGGTTAATTTATTGTTTATACCACTTGAGAAAAAAGAAGAAGACGCAAAACTTCTACCCAATACATCATTAGAAGTGGTTAAGCTTACGCCAATTTGTTCAACATCTCTACGGTTTCCAAAAGAGGCAATAAAGCGATTTTTCTTATCCAACATTACTCGGGCATTAATTCCGTATTTTATTTTTTGGTCTTTAAAACCATAAGCAGTATATCCTTGAATGCGCCACGGGTCGTTAGGGCCAAAGTACGTTCTTCCTCCTAATCTAATACGTTGTCCTTCAACGTCATTGTATCCAAAAGTTGAAAAAATAGGTCCAATATCAAATTTTCCAACTTGAATGTAGCCACTTCCTAAAATAGATACTAAATTGTAAAATCGTTTAATTTTTGGAACTGTTTTTAAGGTGTCGAGCATTTCATAAATTCCTTTTTCGTTAGAATTTAGACTTTCAAATCGATTTTCTTCCCAATACTCTTCAGTTTTTGTAAACGCTTCTTTGTTAAAAGTATTGACTTCTTCCCGGTAAAATTTATCGTCTTTTACTTTATTGAATTGATGATTTTTGAACATAGTTGTTCGTTTTCCGTACATACCATTTGAACCTTCTTTTTTGGTTAGCGCAAAATCCGTCATCATATGATCTCGTTTCAATAAAAAAACCGAATCGTTAAGCACGTCAAATTCTTGTTCAATATAAATGTCTCGTACCCAATTGATATTGGCGCTTTTACTGGCTTCCATATTGATACTCTTAATGGCATAAGTAGAATCGTTTACCCAAAAATCACCTTTAAAAGTCAATTCGTTTTTTCTTCTCGGATAATATACAATATTATAACACCATTTTTTATCTATAAATGTACTGTCGGCTAACACATAGTTGTACACTTGAATTCCAGTTCGGGATAGCGGACTTACAAAATCTTTATCGAAAAATTTTAGGTAGTTGTTGTAAATATCGTAATCGGCATATAAATCTTTTAAAAAGGCATTTACACCATCGTTATTTGCGTTTCCAAATCCAGAATATTTATTGGCTTCTAAAACGTCTTTTGTTTTATTTTTTAGATTGTCACCATATACTTTACTTTTGGTTTCATTAATGAAAATTGGCAAGAAATTTTTACCTGTAATCGCAGAAGTGTCTACGTGTTGAAAAATAAATTCTACATTTTTGAAGATTTTATTTTTCATAAATGTACTATCTATTGAATTAATGTCAAATTCAATTTTCTCATACTTATCGTATTCGTATTGATTAAATTGTCTCAATCCATTTTTCTTTTTTCTTTCCCAAATTTTTCTTAGAATATCTATAGCAGGATTGTTTTTCTTTGAAGTTTTTCCGCCATACACTTTTACTTCTGCAATTTCGTTTGCGTTTTCTAAAACAATTTTTAAATCGTAATTATGTTCGCCAGAAAGCGATATTTCTTTGTCTTTATACCCAACAAAGGAAATCACTAATGTAGGATATGTTTTTTTTGATTCTAAGTAAAATTTTCCGTTTTCGTCGGCAATTACACCTTCTGCGGAATTTTTAAAAGCTACCGTTGCATAAGAAACAGGTTGTTTGGCGTCATCTAATATAATTCCACTTACTTTTGTTTGGGAAAAAGCAAGTGATGAAATTAGAATAATAAGCGTTAGTAGGTTTTTCATTTGGGTATTTAATATAAAAAATCCCGAAAAAATCGGGATTCAAATATACTTTATTTTAGAGTAGTAGACAAATTGAAAATTTTATTGCTAAAATAATTATTATCTAATTATCTAATTATATTTATTTATACATTACTTTTTTAACAGCTTTTACTACATCGTTACTATTTGGCAACCATTCTTTTAATAAAGTTGGTGCATATGGCGCTGGTGTATCAGCAGTTGTAATACGTTGGATAGGTGCATCTAAATAATCAAAAGCACGTTCTTGCACCATATATGTAATTTCTGAAGCAACAGAGGCAAACGGCCAAGCTTCTTCTAAAACGACTAATCTATTTGTTTTTTTAACCGAATTAATAATACAGTCGTAATCCATTGGACGAACGGTTCTTAAATCGATAATTTCACAAGAGATGCCTTCTTTTGCTAATTCTTCAGCTGCTATAAATGCTTCTTTGATGATTTTACCAAATGAAACGATAGTCACATCAGTTCCTTCACGTTTGATATCTGCTACACCAAGTGGGATAATGTAGTCTCCTTCTGGAACTTCACCTTTATCACCATACATTTGTTCAGATTCCATAAAAATTACAGGGTCGTTATCACGAATGGCAGCTTTTAACAAACCTTTTGCGTCATAAACGGTACTTGGAACAACCACTTTTAATCCTGGAGTATTGGCAAACCAGTTTTCAAAAGCTTGTGAGTGTGTGGCTCCTAATTGTCCTGCAGATGCTGTTGGTCCACGAAAAACCATTGGCATTGGAAATTGTCCAGCCGACATTTGACGCATTTTAGCTGCATTATTTATTATTTGGTCAATTCCTACTAAAGAGAAATTAAACGTCATATATTCAACGATTGGTCGGCATCCATTCATTGCGGAACCTACTGCGATACCTGCAAAACCTAATTCTGCAATTGGTGTATCGATAACACGTTTTGGTCCAAATTCATCAAGCATACCTTTTGAAGCTTTATAGGCTCCATTATATTCTGCAACTTCTTCTCCCATTAAGTACACCGTTTCATCACGACGCATTTCTTCGCTCATTGCTTCACAAATAGCTTCTCTAAACTGTATTGTTCTCATAAAATTAATTCTAAAACTTAGTGAAGTGCAAAAATAATAAAATTTAATGACTACTATCATTATTATTTAATATTTTTACTCAATCGATTTCTTTAATAATATCTTATCAAATTCTTATTTTTACTTACTTAAATTCAACAATTCATAAAATTTATTTAATTTTTGTGAAAAAACAATATTTTATATGCGTGCATAATATTTTTTTAAAACATTTTTTGTAATTTCGTGGCATCAATATAAAATCAGTATAAAAATGAAAATATTAGTTTGCATCAGTCACGTTCCTGATACTACTTCAAAAATTAATTTTGTTAATAACGATACCGAGTTTGATACAAATGGGGTTCAATATGTTATTAATCCAAATGACGAGTTCGGTTTAACCAAAGCAATTGTGTTAAAAGAGCAAAATGGTGCCCACGTAACTGTTGTTAATGTAGGTGGTGCAGATGCCGAAGCTACTTTAAGAAAAGCTTTAGCTATTGGTGCAGATGAAGCCATTCGAGTTAACACTCAACCAACAGACGGTTTATTTGTTGCAAAACAATTGGCTAATCTGGTGAAGCAAGGTGGCTACGATTTAATTATTGCAGGTACAGAATCTATTGATTATAATGGAGGAATGGTACCTGGAATGTTAGCTGGATTATTAGGTTTTAATTTTGTAAATGCTTGTATTGGAATTGAAATTTCTGGCACTGAGGCTACAACGATTAGAGAAATTGATGGCGGTAAAGAAACAGCTACATCAAGTTTACCTTTAATTATTGCAGGTAAAAAAGGTTTGGTTGAAGAAAAAGATTTAAGAATTCCAAATATGCGTGGTATTATGACAGCGAGAACAAAAGCGTTGAATGTTATAGAGCCAACTGCAGATGCAACTGCCACGTCTTCAATAAAATTTGAAAAACCAGCAGCAAAATCAGCAGTAAAATTAATCAGCGCAGATAATATAGATGAATTAATTAATTTATTACACAACGAAGCTAAAGTAATATAAGTGATCAGTAATCAGTTTTTAGTGTTCCGTTTTCAAACCAAACGAATAAACTTTTAAACTATTTTTAAACTTTTAAACTAAAAAAATGTCAGTTTTAATATATACAGAATCAAACGAAGGTAAATTCAAAAAAGTAGCTTTTGAAATTGCTTCATATGCAAAAAAAGTAGCCGATATGCTTGGAACAACAGTTACTGCCGTTTCAATTAATGCTACAGAAAATAATGCTTTATCTGCTTACGGAGTGAGTAAAGTGTTAAAAGTAACAAATGATAAATTAACTTCTTTCAGCGCTAAAGCGTATGCAGATGTAATTAAACAAGCTGCAGAAAAAGAAGGAGCTAAAGTGGTAATTTTAGCTTCAACTACAGATAGTTTACACATAGCTCCATTGGTAGCTGTACATTTAAATGCAGGATTTGCTTCAAATGTAATTGAAGCGCCAATTAGTGTGGCTCCATTTCAAGTTAAAAGAAGTGCGTTTTCTAACAAAGCATTTAATTTAACAGAAATTACTACAGACGTAAAAGTTTTAGGAATTTCTAAAAACTCATTTGGGTTGATTGAAAATGAAACTTCATTAACTGAAGAAGATTTTTCATCAGCTTTATCTGATGCAGATTTTGGTGTAAAAGTAACCAATTCAGAAAAAACAACAGGTAAAGTAACCATTGCTGATGCTGAAGTTGTGGTGTCTGCAGGACGTGGATTAAAAGGACCAGAAAATTGGGGAATGATTGAAGAATTAGCCACTGTACTTGGTGCAGCAACAGCTTGTTCGAAACCCGTTTCAGATATTGGATGGCGTCCACACGGAGAACACGTAGGGCAAACAGGAAAACCAGTTGCAGCTAATTTATACATTGCTATCGGAATTTCAGGTGCCATTCAGCATATTGCAGGAATCAACTCTTCTAAAGTTAAAGTGGTAATTAATACCGATGCAGAAGCGCCTTTCTTTAAAGTAGCTGATTATGGTATTGTAGGCGATGCTTTTGATGTTGTTCCTAAATTGATTGAAAAATTAAAAGCTTTTAAAGCGGCAAACGCATAAATTTTTTATATATTGTGCCTCCTAAAAAGGCTATCTAAATACGATAGAAATATCCAATTTAGATAGCCTTTTTTTTATAGAAAATATTTTTATAGTACATTTGAATAAAGTTTAAGTACAAAATGAGTTTAGTTAAATTAACCATTAAAGGAATATCGTATAGTCAAACACAAAATGGAGCCTATGCTTTAATTTTGAATGAAGTAGATGGCGACAGACAATTACCTATAGTTATTGGCGCTTTTGAGGCACAATCTATTGCTATTGCTTTAGAAAAAGAAATTACGCCACCGCGTCCTTTAACGCACGATTTGTTTAAAACCATTGCAGATAAATATGAAATCGTAATTACTCAAGTGATTATTCATAAATTGGTAGACGGTGTTTTTTATTCCAGTATTGTTTGTGAAAAAGAGGCAAAAGAAGAAGTAATCGATGCGAGAACTTCTGATGCAATTGCATTAGCTTTACGATTTAACGCACCTATATTCACCTACAAAAACATATTAGATAAAGCTGGAATTTTCTTAAATAAAAACAAACAAGATTTACATTCAGACGAAGAAATAGATGACGACGATATACTTTCTGAACCTGAAGTATATGGCGAAGAAGAACCGCAAAACATATATTCAAAATTTTCCATTCAAGAATTACATAATTTATTAGAAGAAGCTATTCAAAATGAAGATTACGAAAAAGCAGCCCTAATAAAAGCAGAAATCGATAGAAAATAATCACCAACCAAAATACTACAAAATGAGCATAAAATTAAAATTAACTATTGTAAGTTTTTTACAATTATTTGTATGGGGTGCCTGGTTAACTACTTTGGCAAGTTATGGATTTGGCTTTAAACAATGGTCTGGTGCCGAGTTTGGTATTGTATTTTCAACATTAGGAATCGGCTCTATTATTATGCCACCTATATCTGGAATTATCGCAGATAAATATTTAAATTTAGAAAAATTATACGGAATTCATCATATTTTATATGGTATCATTTTACTTTTTTTACCTGCCATTGATAGCCCATCTACTTTCTTTTGGGTATTACTAATAGGAATGTTGTTTTATATGCCAACGTTGTCGTTGTCTAACTCACTTTCTTACGCGGTTCTTAAAAAATTTAATTTTAATGTTATTAAAGATTATCCGCCTATTCGAGTTTGGGGAACTATAGGTTTTATTGCAGCTATGTGGTGTACTAATCTTTTTAGTAATGTAAATCCGCCATTTTCTTTCGGGATTGGAGTAGGAAAAGCGATTGCTTCTATAACCAATATGCCTGTAGAATGTAATCAGTTTTATATGGCGTCTTTTTTCGCAATTGTATTAGGAATTTTTTCTTTCACTTTGCCAAAAATTGAACCAATAAAAGACGAAAGTAAAAACAAAACAGTCTCTCAAATTTTTGGTTTAGATGCTTTTAAATTGTTTAAAGAATCTAAAATGGCTATGTTTTTTATCTTTAGTATGTTTTTAGGTGCCGCTTTACAATTAACCAATATGTATGGTGAAACCTATATTAAAGATTTTGAAAACGTACCCAAATATGCAGAAACTTTTGTGGTAAAATCGGCAAATATTGTGTTGTCTATTTCTCAAATTTCTGAAACCATATTTATTTTAGCCATCCCGTTTTTCTTACGCCGATTTGGAATCAAAAAAGTAATGCTTTTCAGTTTAATAGCTTGGGTTTTGCGTTTTGGTTTTTTCGCTTATGGCGATCCAATTGGAAGTTTATGGATGATAATAATGTCGAATATCGTGTACGGATTGGCGTTCGATTTCTTCAATATTTCAGGTTCACTTTTCGTGGAAACCACAACCGATTCTAAAATTCGTTCCTCTGCACAAGGATTATTTATGATGATGACCAACGGTTTCGGAGCGATCTTGGGAAGTTTAGGAAGTGGATTTTTAATAGACACTTATTTTACAACTGCGACAGGAAAAGACTGGCACAACATTTGGCTAACATTTGCAGTTTATGCATTAATAATTACTGTTGCATTTGCGGTATTATTTAAGCACGAACACAATCCAAAAGACGTAGAATCATTTAGTCATTAAATAAAATAACCTGACAGGTTTCTAAAACCTGTCAGGTTTAAAACAAACTTTATATGAAACAATATCACGATTTAGTAAAACACGTTTTAGCAAACGGCACTCAAAAAGGAGATCGAACAGGTACAGGAACCATTAGTGTTTTTGGTTACCAAATGCGATTTGATTTAAGTGAAGGTTTTCCAATGGTAACCACTAAAAAGTTACATTTAAAATCGATTATTCACGAATTACTTTGGTTTTTAAAAGGCGATACCAATATTGCCTATTTACAAGAAAATGGCGTAAAAATTTGGGATGCTTGGGCAGATGAAAATGGAAATTTAGGACCTGTCTATGGGCACCAATGGAGAAATTGGAATAGCGAAGAAATCGATCAAATTACAGAATTAATTGAAACCTTAAAAACCAATCCAAACAGCCGTAGAATGTTGATTTCGGCTTGGAATCCATCGGTATTACCGGATACTACCGTTTCTTTTTCGGAAAATGTGGCTAACGGAAAAGCGGCTTTACCGCCTTGTCACGCGTTTTTTCAGTTTTATGTTTCTGATGGAAAATTATCTTGTCAGTTGTACCAACGCAGTGCCGATATTTTCTTGGGCGTGCCTTTTAACATTGCTTCGTATGCCTTATTTACGATGATGGTAGCACAAGTTTGTGGATTACAAGCTGGCGAATTTATACACACTTTTGGGGATGCTCATATTTACAACAATCATATAGAACAAGTGAATTTACAATTGAGCCGTGAACCAAGAAAATTACCAATTATGAAATTGAACCCAAATGTAACCAACATTTTCGATTTCACTTTTGACGATTTCACGTTGGAAGGCTACGACCCACACGAGCATATTAAAGGAGCGGTTTCGGTTTAGAAAAAAATATAAAACACAAAATAATTGAGCAAAGCTATTTGAAAATAGTAGGATATGCACAACTAAATAACAAAAAACTGAGTATATATACAAGTTAGCCGTTATTTTGCCCGAACAACATCGAAAATGAAAAAATCAACAAAAATATTTCTAACAATTCTTCTGATTTTAATTATTGGAATTTTTATACATCCTAAAAAAGTAGTTTATGTTCCAAAAATAACTGGAAAAGTAATTGACGAAAATGGAAATGCAATAAAAGATGCTGTTGTTTCTCGAATTGAAGAATTAAGTTCTGTAAATGAGAAATATGGATATTTTGATTATACAAAATATGAATCACAGACTACAGAAACTGACGAAAATGGAAATTTTCAACTAAGTGAAAAATCAAGAACAGAATGGATACATAATCCTTTAAGTTTACCTATAGCTTGGTGTTTTGGGAATTTTGAAATTGAAAAAGATGGTTATGAAACTTACGAAACAAAGTTTGACGAATTTCGACAGTTTCGTAAAGATAATTGTTATGCTTGTGAAGAGATTGAGTTTAAACCAATTATTACTTTGAAAAATAAATAGAAAAACGAAAAGTTACTATATAATAAAAACAACGGCTAACAGGCGTTTGGCAAGATTGCGAATTTTGTAGTAAATACACGTTTATTTCTCGCAAGAAATTTTATCTTTAACAGAAAATAATCGGTTCCGAAGTTCGCAACCTCGCCAAGCGCCGGGACGTTAATAGCTATTAAAGTTTAAAGAAATAATTTCTCCCAAAATCACTACCTTAGCACTTTAAATTTACAGCTATGCTAACACTAATCGCCGCAACATCTACAAACAATGCTTTGGGTAAAGACAACCAATTGGTTTGGCATTTACCAGATGATTTTAAACGTTTTAAAGCGCTAACTACCGAGCATTATATCATTATGGGAAGAAAAACCTTTGAAAGTTTTCCAAAACCTTTGCCGAATAGAACGCACGTGATTATTACTCGTCAAAGTGATTATATAGCACCAGAAGGATGTATAGTGGTTTCAAGTTTAGAAGAAGCTATAGAAGCGTGTCCAAAAAACGAAGAAATTTTTATTATTGGCGGTGGCGAAATTTACAAACAAGCTATCGATATGGCAGATAAAGTAGAACTAACTCTTGTGCATACTACTGTAGAAGCCGATACTTTTTTCCCAGAAATAAATCCAGAACAATGGGAACTTGTTTTTGAAGAACTACATTCAAAAGATGAAAAACACGTATTTGATTTTACGTTTCAAACTTATTTGAAAAAATAAACACACTTTTTTGGAACACAGATTTTACAAATTTTTAAAATTTCTTTAATCTGTGTTTCTAAAAATTGAAAACGTTCTTGTTCTTGAAATTGAGTTTGATTTTTGAACTTGAACTTTTTAATCGTACTTTTGCACTTCAAAATCAAAACAATGTCTGAAACCATAAAACCGTATCAAGATTCCGAAAAAGGCAAAAAAGAGCAAGTGGCTCAAATGTTTGATACCATTTCCGAAAATTATGATGGATTAAATAAAATAATTTCTTTAGGAACTGATGCTACTTGGAAAAAGAAGATTTTACAAATGGTACAACTTCAAAATCCTACTTCTATTTTAGATATTGCTACCGGAACAGGCGATTTAGCTATATTATTTGCAGAAACTACGGCTACAGAAATTATCGGTTTAGATATTTCACAGGGTATGCTTGATATGGGTAAGAAAAAAATTTCAGATAAAAACTTAGATTCAAAAATTCAAATGGTTTTAGGTGATGGAGAAAAAATTCCTTATACAGATAATTATTTTGATGTAATCACCGTGGCGTACGGCGTAAGAAATTTCGAAAATCTTGAAAAAGGGCTTTCTGAAATACTTCGTGTATTGAAACCAAATGGCACTTTTATTATTTTAGAAACGTCTGTGCCTACTACATTTCCTTTTAAACAAGGGTATTATATGTATACCAATTTTATTATGCCAACCATTGGAAAACTGTTTTCTAAAGATAAAGCCGCTTATACCTATTTGTCCAATTCTGCACAAAATTTCCCTTTTGGCGAGGCGTTAAACAATATTTTACGAAAAATTGGGTTTATAGAGGTAAAGCACGAACCTCAAACTATGGGTGTGGCTACAATTTATAAAGCATCAAAAAAGTAAAAAATGCAAGTTAGATATCTTATTTTTATTTTATTATTTGCACTGAAATCATTTGCTCAGGGCGGCACCTTTGGTAAAAATCCAATTATAAATGATGAAAATTTTGAGAAGAAAAAAATTCATTTTGGATATTATTTAGGATTTAGCAGTTATACTTATCAATTTAATTATAAAACGGTTGGAAAAGATATTGAGTTGAAACCCGCCACTGGTTTTAATGTTGGTTTGGTAGTTAATTTAAGATTAAGAGAATTTTTCGATTTACGATTTGAACCTGGTTTTTATGCTACACAACGTAATTTAATTTACCCAAATATTGAAGACCGTGTTGATAAATTAAGAGAAGTAAAAGCAGCCAATTTACATTTTCCATTACTGTTAAAATATTCCGCATTACGAACTGGAAATGTACGTCCATATTTAGTAGGAGGTGTATCTTCTACTTTAAATTTAGGAAGTAACGAAAAAGCTACAGATGATAATTCAGCAAATAGATTTCGAGTAAAAACTTGGACGCAAAATTACGAAGTAGGTTTTGGATTGGATTTATATTTGGAATACTTTAAATTTTCTCCATCCATTCGTGGTGTTTTTGGAACGGGCGATGAATTAATTCGCGATGTGGATCCAAATTCTCCTTGGACAGGAAATATTAAATCGATGCAAACCAGAGCGGTATTTGTAAACTTCACGTTCCATTAAGTCGTAAAGTCGAAAGTCAAAAGTCCTAAAGTCAAAAGACTGAATTTTAGTTACTTCTTTTAAATTCTGATAAAAATATGGCGGTGGCTGTTGCTACGTTTAAACTTTCGGTTTGCTGTAAATTTCCAAATCTTGGTATAGAAATTTTTTGAGTAACTAATTGTTCTATTTCCGAAGAAATACCATTGGCTTCATTTCCCATTACAAGGATGCCATTAGAAGGTAATTCTTTTTTATAAATGTTTTCGCCATCCATAAATGTTCCAAAAATTTCCAAATCAGTTGCTTTTAAATAATCGACTAAATTGGTGTATTCAACTTGTACTCTGGCCAAACTTCCCATAGTAGCTTGTACCACTTTTGGATTATACATATCAACGGTTTCTTCAGAACAAATAATTTTTGAAATTCCAAACCAATCACACAATCTAATAATCGTACCCATATTTCCAGGGTCTTTTATGTTGTCTAAAGCCAATTCTAATCCAGAAGTTTGTTTGAAGTTTGTTTCTTTTATTTCAAAAACAGCCAAACAATCATTTGCGGTAGTTAAAGCGGTTATTTTTTTAAGTTCATTATCTGAAATGAGTGTTGCAGCAGGGTTGGTGTCAAACAAATCGGCTTTGGTTACAAACAAATACGCCAAGCTAAATTGCGCATCCAAAAGTTCTTGAATTACTTTTTTACCTTCCGCTATGAAAAGATTGTGTAACTTACGGTACTTTTTTTGCTGTAAACTATTAATTAGTTTAATTTGGTTTTTGCTAACCATAAAAAATTGTATTTTTGATAAAAATTAAGCGTTTGAAGAATCTCACTCCAAAAATAGCACTATTTTTTCTTTTTGGACTACTTTTTTACTCTTGTTCTGAAGTGAGAAAGCTCCAAAAGAAACAATTGCTTATTGAAGATAACGATATTATAGTAAATAACAAATCTACTAATTCAGAAGATTTGCACAATCAATTGTACCAAAAACCCAACAGTAAATTATTAGGTTTTAAACCCCGTTTACAATTGTACAATTTGAGTAAAAAAAATGCCGATTCGTCTTATCAAGCTTGGTTGCTAAAAAAACCAAACCGATTAGAAAGAATGACTAAATTGTATTCTAAAAAGCAAGTAAATCGTTTGGGAAAATCGTTTTTGGTTTCTGGATATAGTGATTTTTTTAAGGAAGTAGGGGAAGCACCTTCTATTTTGGATACAGCAAGAGTTAGAAAATCGGAAATTAGATTACAATCGTACCAATTTAACAGAGGATTTTTTGAAGTGAAAGTAGCATCTAAAATCGATTCGTTAAAAAATAAAAAAGTAAAAGTTACGTATCAAATAAATACAGGTAAACCCTATGTAATTGATAGTATTTTTAGAAATATTGAAACACCTATTGTCGATTCATTATATCAAAATATTTCTGGAAATTCGTTAATAAAAACAGGCGAAACGTATACCGCAGAAAATATCAGCAACGAGAAAAAACGAATTGCAACGGAATTTCGAAATAGAGGTTTATATCATTTTCAAGAAAATTACATTAAAAGACCAGATGTAGATACAATCGGTAAAGCTAATAAATTGAACATTACGTTTAATATTGGAAATAGGGTAGTAAAAAGAGGCGATTCCACTTTTACCGAACCATTTAAGTTATATAAAATTAGTAAAGTCAATGTTTTTACGGATAAACAAGTAAAAGAGAAAGCCATCGGAATTGATAGTATTTCGTACAAAAAATTTAATTTTTACAGTTCTGGGAAACTAAAATATAAACCTAAAGCATTAGTAAATGCTATTTTTATTGAAGAAGGAAAACTATTTAGCGAACAAGATAAAACGCTAACTACAAGAGCATTATCTAATTTAAGAGTTTTTGCGTATCCTCGAATTCAATATGTAGAAGACGCTACAGGAAACGGATTAATTGCAAATATTATATTAACACCATTAAAAAAATATAATTTCAATATTAAAGGCGATTTTACGCAATCTAACATTCAGTTGTTTGGTATTTCTGGATTTACAGGAATTACGTTTAGAAATTTATTTAAAGGCGCCGAAATTTTAGATTTTTCGTTGCGAGGCAATTTGGGTTCCTCTAGAGATGCCAGCATAAAAAATAGTACGGATGCTTTTTTTAACATACTTGAATATGGTGCTGATGTAAAATTAAGTTTTCCAAGAATTTTCTTCCCTATAAATACGAATAAAATTATTAGTAAAGAATCGTTACCAAGTACTTCTATTACCTTAGGTTTATCAAAACAAACAAATATTGGTTTGGATAAAGAAAATTATTACGGAAGTTTTTATTACGATTGGGGATTAAATAAAGATGAAACTAAAAAGTTTAAATTGGATTTATTTAACTTACAATTTGTTAAAAATTTAAATATTGATAATTATTTTAACGTGTATAATTATTCATACAATACGTTAAATAATTTAGCACAAACGTATAATACTAATGCTACTTTTGAAGATGACGCTGGAAATTTGACTTTTTCTGGAGCGGTAGATTTTATTAATGAAGTAAAAAGTGGTGGCATTAACGTAGCTGATGAAACGGATTTTAAAACCATCAACTCCATTGGAGAAAGAAGAAAAAGATTGATTGAAAACAATTTAATTTTATCATCAAGTTTTTCTTATAATTTAAGTACCAAAAGAAGTGTTAATGATGTTCAGTTTTATAATATTAAAGCTAAAATTGAAAGTTCAGGAAATATTTTAAATGTAATTGCAAAGCAAAAAAAAGAAGCCTTAAATAGTAACGACAATCAAACTGTTTTTGGTGTAGAATATGCGCAATATCTTAAAACGGAATTTGAATACATCAAACACTTACAGTTATATAAGAAAAGTTCCTTAGCATTTAGATTTTTTGGAGGAGTGGCTGTTCCATATGGAAATTCAAATTCGGTGCCTTTTTCAAGAAGTTATTTTGCAGGTGGAAGTAATGATAATAGAGGATGGCAAGCCTATTCATTAGGCCCTGGATCAAGTTTAAGTGTAAACGATTTTAATGAAGCCAATTTAAAACTTTCTTTAAATTTAGAATACCGATTTAATATTTTTAATAGTTTAAATGGAGCTTTATTTACCGATGCAGGAAATATTTGGAATGTTTCAGATAACGTAGAAGATGAAAAATTAAAATTTAAAGGAACAAAATCTTTTCAAGAGGTTGCTTTAGGTACTGGTTTTGGACTTAGATATGATTTTGGTTTCTTTGTAATTCGTGGCGATTTAGGTTTCAAAGCTTACAATCCTGCAAAAGAATATTCGCAAAGATGGTTGAAAGATATGAACTTTTCTAAAACTGTTTTTAATATAGGTATCAATTATCCTTTTTAAAATTAATAAAATTCTTACTTTTGTAAATTCAAAAAAACAACATAAATAAATTATCAATAAATAAAAACGTATGAGTCATAATATCAAACCTGGAGTGGCCACTGGAAATCAAGTTCAAGAAATTTTTAATTACGCGAAAGAAAAAGGATTTGCTTTGCCAGCTGTAAACGTTACAGGAAGTAGTACAATAAATGGAGTTTTAGAAACAGCAGCAAAATTAAATGCACCTGTAATTATTCAGTTTTCAAACGGAGGTGGTCAGTTTAACGCTGGAAAAGGAATGTCAAATGTTGGTGAAAAAGCAGCTATTTTAGGATCTATTGCTGGTGCAAAACACGTACATACTTTAGCTGAAGCTTATGGCGCAACCGTAATTTTACATACAGATCATTGTGCAAAAAAATTATTGCCTTGGATTGATGGTTTATTAGATGCTTCTGAAAAACATTTTGCAGAAACAGGAAAACCATTATATTCTTCTCATATGATTGACTTATCTGAGGAACCAATTGAAGAAAACATTGAACTTTGCAAGCAATATTTAGCAAGAATGAGTAAAATGGATATGACATTAGAAATTGAATTGGGAATTACTGGCGGAGAAGAAGACGGTGTAGATAATTCAGATGTGGATAGTTCTAAATTGTACACACAACCAGAAGAAGTTTCTTATGCGTATGAAGAGTTAATGAAAATTAGTCCACGTTTTACAATTGCTGCTTCTTTCGGAAATGTTCACGGCGTGTACAAACCAGGAAATGTAAAGTTAACACCTAAAATTTTAAAAAATTCACAAGAATACGTTCAAAATAAATTCAACACAGGCGCTAATCCAGTGGATTTTGTTTTCCACGGAGGTTCAGGTTCTACGATTGAAGAAATAAGAGAAGCCATTTCGTATGGTGTAATCAAAATGAATATCGATACCGATTTACAATTTGCTTTTACAGAAGGAATTAGAGATTATATGACCTCTAAAATCGATTATTTAAAAACACAAATTGGTAGCCCTGAAGGAAGCGACAGTCCAAATAAAAAACATTACGACCCAAGAAAATGGATTCGTGAAGGAGAAGTTACTTTCAATACAAGATTAGAACAGGCTTTCGCCGATTTAAATAACGTAAATACATTATAGTCATCAAGTCAAAAGTCGAATGTCTGAATGTTTTCAGATTTGTTTGGCTTTTGACTTTTGACTTTTAACTTTTGACTTGAAAAATTATGGCTTGGTTTAAAAGAAAAGAAAAAGGAATTACAACCGCAACTGAGGATAAAAAAGATGTACCGAAAGGATTGTGGTACAAATCGCCAACAGGAAAAATTGTAGATTCAAAAGAATTAGAAAGAAACTTATGGGTAAGCCCAGAAGACGATTATCACGTACGAATTGGTAGTGCTGAATATTTTAGAATTTTATTTGATGATAATGAATTCAAAGAATTAGATGCTAATTTAACTTCTGTAGATTCATTAAAATTTGTGGATACTAAAAAGTATAGCGACCGTTTAAAAGAAGTTACCGAAAAAACCAAATTGAAAGACGCGGTAAGAACTGGAGTAGGAAAATCTAAAGGAAATGACATTGTTATTTGTTGTATGGATTTTGCTTTTATTGGTGGTTCGATGGGCGCTGTAGTTGGTGAAAAAATCTCAAGAGGTGTGAATTATGCAATCAAAAATAAATTGCCATTTGTGATGATTTCAAAATCAGGTGGTGCTCGTATGATGGAAGCAGCACAATCTTTAATGCAATTAGCAAAAACGTCTTCTAAATTAGCTCAACTTGCAGAAGCTCAATTACCTTATATTTCTTTATGTACTGATCCTACAACGGGAGGAACAACTGCTTCATACGCTATGCTTGGAGATATCAATATTGCAGAGCCAGGCGCTTTAATTGCCTTTGCGGGACCACGTGTGGTAAGAGATACAACCGGTAAAGATTTGCCAGAAGGTTTTCAAACCTCAGAATTTTTATTAGAACACGGTTTCTTAGATTTTATTTCACATAGAAAAGAATTAAAAGATAAAATTAATTTATATATCGATTTAATCTTAAACCAAGATATTAGATAAAAATAAAAACCCGATTTTCATTTGAAAATCGGGTTTTTTTATTATTTTAAAAGTCAGTAAGTCTTTCGGCATTCAAACTTTCGACATTTGACATTCGACTTAACTATATTCCAAAAGCAGTTTTAATATCTGCTACACGGTCTAATTTTTCCCAAGTAAATAATTCAACTTCAACTGTTTTTACTACACCATCTGGTGATTTAAACGTTTTTGTTACTACTTCATTTTTACGTCCCATATGTCCGTAAGCAGCAGTTTCACTATAAATTGGTGTTCTTAATTTTAAATTTTGCTCAATAGCATAAGGTCTTAAATCAAACAATTGTGCTACTTTATCTGAAATTTGAGAATCTAATAAACCGTTTTTAGCTGTTCCGTATGTATTTACATATATATTACAAGGTTTTGCAACACCAATAGCATAAGAAACTTGAACTAAAACCTCGCTTGCCACACCAGCAGCAACCAAGTTTTTAGCAATATGACGCGCAGCATAAGCAGCACTTCTGTCTACTTTACTTGGGTCTTTACCTGAGAAAGCACCACCACCGTGAGCACCTTTTCCGCCATAAGTATCCACGATAATTTTTCTACCTGTTAATCCAGTATCTCCGTGTGGTCCTCCGATTACGAATTTTCCAGTTGGGTTAATGTGGTATTCAATTTTATCATTAAATAAATGAGCATATTGAGGGTATTTAGTTAAAATTCTTGGAATTAAGATGTCAATAATATCTTTCTTAATTTTTGCAAGCATAGAAGTTTCTTCATCAAAATCATCGTGTTGTGTAGAAACTACAATAGAATCAATTCTAACCGGTACATTGTCATCATTATATTCTAAAGTAACTTGAGATTTTGCATCTGGACGTAAATAAGTAATGGCTGAATTTTCTCTTCTTAATTCTGCTAATTCTTGTAATAATTTGTGTGCTAAATCCAATGCTAATGGCATTAAATCAATGGTTTCGTTTGTAGCATAACCAAACATAATTCCTTGGTCACCCGCACCTTGTGCGTTGGCTTTCGATTCAAAATCTGTAGCTGCAGCTCTATCAACTCCTCTGTTAATATCATCAGATTGATCGTGAATTGCTGATAAAACCCCACAAGAGTTTGCTTCAAACATATATTCGCTTTTTGTGTAACCAATTTTTTTGATTACATCACGTGCAATAGTTTGTACATCTAAATAGGTATTAGATTTTACTTCACCAGCCAAAATAACTTGTCCAGTTGTTACTAAAGTTTCACAAGCTACTTTTGACGATGGGTCAAATGCTAAAAAGTTGTCAATTAATGCATCACTAATTTGATCTGCAATTTTATCTGGATGTCCTTCGCTCACAGATTCCGACGTAAATAAATAAGCCATAATTATAAAATAATATATAATAATTAACGAAAAAATTGCAAGGAAATACTAAAGTAGGGAAGTTTCTGCTTTAGCATTTTTTAACGAGGTTGCAATCAGTTCAAATTTTTCCTCTTTAATTCTGCTGCAAAGTTATAAAATCAATTTGAAATACAAATCATAAAAGGTGATTTAAATTAAATTTTCAACAAAATCATTTATTAAATGAAAAATAATCTATGAATATTAATTTTAAATGAAAAATTACCTGAATTTATATCTATAAAAATTAAATTTTAGAAAATATTTCTTTTTTCATTTTTTTTAGTACCTTTGCCCCGTTCATAAACATACTGATTGTTATCACGAAAGGTGGAGGGATTAGACCCATTGAAACCTTAGCAACCCTACTCTTGTAGAAGGTGCTACATTCTATTCCGAATTTTTGTCGGAAACAGATAACTAGAAAATTTTACATTTTTCGCTGATATCAATTTTTAAGTTTAGATTCTTGCCCTTTCATTTTTTTGAAATTGTCAAGGTTTTTTAAAGTAAATAATATCGTTGAAAATGTCAAATTCACAAGAAACACAACAAATTAAAAGTAACATAAAGCAAGCTATAACCGAAAGAATTTTAGTTCTTGACGGCGCTATGGGTACTATGTTGCAACGCAATAAATTTGAAGAAGAAGATTTTCGAGGGGAACGATTTAAAGATTTTCCACATCCATTAAAAGGAAATAACGATTTACTTTCTATTACACAACCAGAAGCGGTAAAAGCGGTACATCGTTTGTATTTTGAGGCAGGTGCTGATATTGTAGAAACCAACACGTTTTCTGGTACTACAATTGGTATGGCCGATTATCATATGGAAGATTTGGTATACGAATTAAATTACCAATCCGCTAAAATTGCAAGAGAAGTGGCTGATGAATTTACGGATAAGCCTCGTTTTGTTGCAGGTTCTATAGGGCCAACTAACAGAACCGCTTCTATGTCTCCAGATGTAAATGATCCCGGCTATCGCGCTGTAACTTTTGACGATTTACGCATCGCCTACAAACAACAAGTTGAAGCTTTAATTGATGGTGGTTCGGATGTGCTTTTAGTAGAAACGATTTTCGATACATTAAACGCAAAAGCCGCACTTTTCGCTATTGAAGAAGTTAAAGAAGAACGAAATATTGATATTCCAATTATGGTTTCAGGAACGATTACAGATGCTTCTGGAAGAACTTTATCTGGACAAACCGTCGAAGCTTTTTTAATTTCTATTCAGCATATTCCTTTGTTAAGTGTAGGATTTAATTGTGCTTTGGGAGCCGATCAGTTAAAGCCTTATTTAAAACGATTAGCACAGAACACACAAATAAATATTTCAGCACATCCAAATGCTGGTTTGCCAAATGCCTTTGGAGAATACGACCAAACACCAATGGAAATGCAGGCTTTAATTCGGGAATATTTACAAGACAATTTAATAAATATAATAGGAGGTTGCTGCGGTACAACTCCAGAACACATTAAATTAATTGCAGAAGTTGCCGCAGAATTTAAGCCAAGAAAATCAGAATAAAACAGTCATTTAGCATTTTACTATTCTAAATGAATTTTAAAAAAGCAAAAATGAAAAACAGCATAATCAAAATAAAAAAATACGTTTCTAAAAGTAAAATCTTTTGGAAAGAAGTAAAAGAAAATTATAAAAAAATAAGCAGTATTCTTTAAGATTAGCCTGCCAGATTATAAAATAAAATGTCAAAAAAAAATAAAATAAATTTACAACTTTCAGGTTTAGAACCACTCTTTATTAACGAAGATTCTGTTTTTGTGAATGTTGGAGAACGAACCAATGTAACAGGTTCTCGTAAATTTCTTCGATTAATTAAAGAAGAAAAGTATGATGAAGCACTTTCGATTGCACGAGAACAAGTGGAAGGTGGCGCTCAAATTATTGATGTTAATATGGATGAAGGAATGTTAGATGGCGTTTATGCTATGACAAAATTCCTAAATTTAATTGCTGCCGAACCTGATATTGCTCGTGTTCCTGTAATGATAGATAGTTCGAAATGGGAAATTATCGAAGCAGGTTTAAAAGTCTTACAAGGAAAAGCGGTCGTAAATTCAATTTCTCTAAAAGAAGGCGAAGCGGTTTTTATACATCACGCCAAGTTAATTAAGCGATATGGCGCGGCTGTAATTGTAATGGCTTTTGATGAAGTTGGACAAGCAGATAATTACCAAAGAAGAATTGAAATTTGTAAAAGAAGTTATGATATATTAGTCAAACAAGTTGGTTTTCCTGCCGAAGATATCATTTTCGATCCCAATATTTTTCCAGTAGCAACTGGAATGGACGAGCATAAATTAAACGCTTTAGATTTTTTCCAAGCTACAAAGTGGATTCGTGAAAATTTACCTTTTGCAAATATTTCTGGTGGTGTTAGTAATGTTTCATTCTCCTTTCGTGGAAATGATAAGGTACGTGAAGCGATGCACTCTGCATTTTTATATCACGCCATTCAGAATGGGATGACTATGGGAATTGTCAATCCAGAAATGTTAGAAATTTACGATGAGATTGATAAGGTTTTATTAGAACACGTAGAAGATGTTTTGTTAAATAGAAGAGAAGATGCTACAGAACGTTTATTAGATTTAGCCGAAAGTTTTAAAGGCGATTTTAAGATAAATGAAAAAACTATAGCTGAATGGCGAAATGGTTCTATTCAGGAACGATTAACCCATTCTTTAGTAAAAGGAATAGACGAATTTATAGAATTTGATGTTGAAGAAGCCCGATTAACCGCCAATAAAGCCATTGAAGTCATAGAAATTAGCTTAATGAATGGTATGAACGTGGTTGGCGATTTATTCGGAAGCGGAAAAATGTTTTTACCTCAAGTGGTGAAATCAGCGCGAGTAATGAAAAAAGCTGTGGCGTATTTATTACCATTTATTGAAGAAGAAAAAGATTCAACCGCTTCGTCTTCTGCTGGAAAAGTATTGATGGCAACTGTTAAAGGTGATGTTCACGACATTGGAAAAAATATTGTATCCGTAGTTTTGGCGTGTAACAATTTTGAAATTATCGATTTAGGCGTTATGGTTCCGCCAGAAAAAATTATTGCTGCCGCCATTAAAGAAAATGTAGATATTATCGGTTTAAGCGGATTAATTACACCTTCATTAGACGAAATGGTGTATTTGGCCAAAGAAATGGATAAGTTGAACATCAAAATCCCAATAATGATTGGTGGTGCAACCACTTCACGCGCGCATACAGCTGTTAAAATTGCTCCAGAATATGCTGCAACTGTAGTACACGTTAATGATGCATCAAGAGCTGTAACTGTTGCTTCGAATTTATTAAATACAGAAACAAAAATGTCGTATTCAGTTGCGTTACGCGAGGAGTACGATGTATTACGCGAAGGCTACTTAAACAGAGCAAGAGAGAAAAATTTCTTAACGATTGAAGAAGCTCGTAAAAATAAATTAAAGATAGATTGGAACAATTACGAAGCTATAAAACCTAATTTTATTGGAACAAAAATAGTTGAGGTAGCATTATCAGATTTAGTCGATTTTATCGATTGGACACCGTTTTTTCAATCTTGGGAATTATATGGAAAATATCCTGCAATATTAACTGATGAGGTAGTGGGTGAACAAGCATCAGATTTGTTTAAAGATGCACAAAATATGTTGTCAAAAATTGTCTCTGAAAAATGGTTTACAGCTAAAGGAATTTTAGGAATTTTTCCTGCCAACACCATAAATGATGATGATATTGAAATATATTCAGAACCTTTAACCTTTAACCCAAAACCCAAAACCTTTTTATCATTAAGACAACAATCGCAAAAAACAGTTGGAGCGCCAAATATAGCTTTAGCCGATTTTATTGCACCAAAAGAAAGTGGCGTTCAGGATTA
Organism: Flavobacterium sp.; assembly: GCF_044360715.1. Lineage (GTDB taxonomy): Bacteria > Bacteroidota > Bacteroidia > Flavobacteriales > Flavobacteriaceae > Flavobacterium. The sequence continues at coordinate 28,427 of NZ_JBIKJY010000002.1, read as the reverse complement.
TATGGGTTGTTTTTGTGTTACAACTGGTTTTGGCGTAGATGAGAAAGCAGCCGAATTTGAAAGCCAATTAGATGATTATAATGCCATTTTAACCAAAGCTTTAGGCGATAGATTAGCAGAAGCTTTCGCAGAATATTTACATTTAAAAGTTCGAAAAGAAATTTGGGGATACGCTTCTGAGGAACAACTTTCCAATCAAGAATTAATTAAAGAAAATTACAAAGGAATTCGTCCAGCGCCAGGTTATCCTGCTTGTCCAGACCATTTAGAAAAGCCAACTATTTGGGATATTTTAAAAGTGGAGGGAAATATTGGTGTGAAATTAACTGAAAGTATGGCAATGTGGCCGGCTTCTTCAGTTTCAGGATATTATTTTGCTCATCCAGAAAGCAAGTATTTTGGGTTAGGAAAAATAAAATCAGACCAAGTAGCTGATTACGCAAAAAGAAGAAATATATCAATAGAAACAGCAACTAAATGGTTAGCGCCTAATATTGCAGATTAATTTAAGGCATCTGGCAAAAGGTATAAGGTAAATAGGCTACCAAATACCCAAAACCCAAAACCCAAAACCCAAAAAAAAATGAAAGTAACTGAACATATCCAAAACGCCAACGGAAAACCTTTGTTTTCTTTTGAAATTTTACCGCCTTTAAAAGGTCAAAATATTCAATCTATTTTTGATAGTATTGATCCGTTAATGGAATTTAATCCGCCATTCATTGATGTTACGTATCATCGAGAGGAATATGAATTCAAGGAATTAGAAAACGGTTTATTACAAAAGAAAATTGTAAAAAAACGTCCTGGAACGGTAGGAATTTGCGCAGGAATTCAGAACAAATACAATGTGGATGCCATTCCGCATATTTTATGTGGTGGATTTACTAAAGAAGATACCGAAAATTTATTAATTGATTTAGATTTCTTAGGAATTGATAACGTGGTAGCGCTTCGTGGTGATGCGGTTAAAAGTGAAATTTATTTTAAGCCAGAAAAAGATGGTCACGTTTTTGCTTCTGAATTGGTTTCGCAAATTAATGATTTGAATAATGGAATTTATTTAGATGCCGATTTGCAAAATTCATCTAAAACAGATTTTTGTATTGGTGTTGCAGGGTATCCTGAAAAACATATGGAAGCACCAAGTTTGGATAGCGATATTCATTTCTTAAAACAAAAGATTAAAAACGGCGCCGAATACATCATCACTCAGATGTTTTTTGATAACCAGAAATTTTTCGAATTTGTTGCGAAGTGCAGAGCGGCTGGAATTACTGTTCCAATCATACCAGGTTTGAAGCCAATTTCTACCAAAAAACAATTAAATTTAATACCACATAGATTTAGCATCGAATTACCAGATGATTTAATTATGTCTGTTGTGAAAGCTAAAGATAATGACGCGGTAAAACAAATTGGTATTGAATGGTGTACACAACAAAGTAAAGAACTTGTGGCGGCAGGAATACCAGTGCTTCATTATTACTCTATGGGTAAAGCGGAAAACATCAAAGCCATTGCCAGTCAAATATTTTAATTTCAATTTTCTTTGTAATTAAACTTCATAAACTATATTTGTCTGAATTATTTTTATGAAGCATTTTTTACTTTTATTCATTTTTGGAATTTCGTTTTCACAAAATCAATCGGACGCCTATTATGTAGATGTTCAAGGATTTCGTGGAAATGTTTTCAAACATACACCAGAGGTTAGTCATTTGGCAACCGGACATCCAGAAGGGTTTTTGGTGAGTATAAATAAAAAATCATCAGGTAAAAAAGAATGGCAGCAAGTTTATGGTTATCCAGATTATGGAATTTCTTTCCAAGCTATCGACTTTAAAAATAACGATTTAGGTAAAAATTATGCGATAGGGTTACATTATAATTTTTACTTTTTAAAAAGACATTTACTTTTTAGAGTTTCACAAGGAATTGGATTTACAACAAATCCGTACGATAAAGAAACCAATAATAAAAACAACGCTTTTGGTTCAAAGTTTTTAGACAATAATTACATTTTATTACAATATCAAAAGCAAAACCTTATTGGACCAATTGGTTTCCAAACAGGATTTATGCTTACCCATTTTTCGAATGCACGATTTAAAGCGCCAAATAGCGGTATAAACAGTTATTCATTTAATTTTGGATTGAATTATAATTTTGATAAAGACAAAACGATTATAAAAGACAGCTTGCCAAACACAAAATCGTATGCAGAAAAAATTAAATACAATTTGGCCTTCCGTACAGGAATTTCAGAAGCACCTGTAGTTGGAATTGGTCAGCGTCAGTTTTATCACATTGGTTTATATGCGGACAAACGTTTTAACAGAAAAAGTGCCATTCAATTTGGAACAGATGTGTTTTTTTCAAGATATTTAAAAGATTATATTCAGTTTTCTTCTGTCGCCTTTCCAAATAAAGAACCCGTTGATCCTACTACGGATTATAAAAGAATTGGTGTTTTTGTGGGTCACGAATTATTTATTAATAAACTATCCATTGAAACGCAATTTGGATATTATATCTACAAACCTTTTAAATATGATATTGATATCTATCAACGATTGACCCTAAAATATTATATCAATAAAAATATATTTACAGGAATTGGTTTAAAAACTCATAAAGCAAAAGCGGAAGCGGCAGAATTAACTTTAGGAATTAGATTATGATAAAAAAATATATACTAGTTGTTTTTGTTCTCATTCTTTCCAGTTGTGGTATTTCAGAAGATTGTATAAAAAATGCAGGAAATCCAGTAACTAAAGAATATGCTATTTCTGATTTCGATAAAATTCGTGTGCATTCAGGAATTTCTTTGGTTGTAAAAGAAGGACCAGATTTTAAAGTCATCATTCAATCAGGCACAAATATAATCGGTAATATTGAAGTAACTAAACAAGGCGATTTTTTATTAGTAAAAGACAATTCAACCTGTAACTGGACGCGTGATTTTAAAGCTGCAACTGTTTATGTAACGGCACCAAATATTTCCGAAATTCATAGCAAAACCGAACAAGATATTTTTTCAGATGGGACGTTGACTTTTCCAATTCTGAGATTATTTGCTTTAAATGAAGAAGAAGCCGGTACTGGCGATTTCTATTTCGATGTCAATAACGGACAAACCGTAATTGAATCGAATCACGTGTCTAATTTTACAATTTCAGGAAATACTTCGGAATTATTATGTAATTTCTATTTTGGTACGGGTAAATTTTATGGAGAAAATTTCATTTGCCAAAACATAAAAATCTTTCAACGCGGTTCTAACGATATGATTCTAAAACCCATTCAATCCATTTCAGGAAAAATTTTAAATACTGGGAATGTGATTCTGAAAAATAATCCACCAATAATTAATGTAGATCAATTGTTTTCTGGACATTTGATAATGAATTAAGATTTTGTTTTTTCTCTAAACACTTTCTCTAAATTCTTACCTAAATCAGCAAGTTGCGCATCTTCTACAATTTTTCCTTTATGGATAATGATAATTCTATCGCAGATAGCTTCTACTTCTTGCATAATATGCGTAGATAAAAACACGGTTTTATCTTTTCCAATATTTTTAATTAATTCTCTAATTTCAACCAATTGATTCGGATCTAATCCTGTTGTTGGTTCATCTAAAATCAACACATCTGGATTATGAAGTAAAGCTGTAGCCAATCCTACACGCTGACGAAATCCTTTAGAAAGTTCGCCAATTTTTTTATGACATTCTGGAGTTAAACCTGTCAATTCAATCACTTCTTGAATACGAGATTTGTCTGTTTTATGCACATCAGCACTAAATTCTAAATATTCACGAACATATAAATCTAAATATAACGGATTGTGTTCTGGTAAATAACCAACCGATTGTTGCACGTTTTTTTGAGCTGAATTCACATCAAATCCATTTACGTTGGCTTCGCCTTCATCTGCTGTTAAATATGTGGTCAATATTTTCATTAATGTTGATTTTCCAGCACCATTTGGACCTAAAAAACCTACAATTTCTCCTTTTTTTACAGAAAAACTAACGTTATCTAACGCTTTTTGTGTTCCGTACGTTTTGGTTATGTTTTTTACTTCTATTGACATATTCTTGTTTTCAACAAAAATAATAAATAAAAGCAATACTTTAATAGATAAATTTAAGTTAATATGGTTTTTATTGTTTAATTTTTTTGTAAATTTGTTCAACAAAATATTTATACTATGGCAGCACCTAAAAAAAAGAAAGTAATTACTGAGGATGTAATTGTTTCTGCATACACAGATTTTTGTTTAACAAATGCAAAAAAACCAAATTCGGTTTATGAATTTGCAAAGCTAAACAATATGGATGAAACGGATTTTTATCACTATTTTACTTCATTTGAGGTTTTAGAAAGGCAATATTTTGTAACCATGTTTGCTTACACGTTAGAATTGTTAGAAAAAAATGAAGCATATCAATCTTATGAAAGTGCTGATAAATTATCCGCTTTTTATTTTACTTTTTTCGAAATGACAACGGCAAATAGAAGTTTTATCATTCATTTATTGAAAGAAGATAAAAATCCAATGAAAAACTTAGGAAAGTTGACTAAACTTCGTGAAGTGTATTTGGATTATGCCTTAACTATTTTGGAAAAACCAATTAATATTGATCAAGAAACAGTAGTTAAAATTCAAGATAAAGTATTGCAAGAAGCATCTTGGTTGCAATTTTTATCTATCTTCAATTTTTGGATGAACGACGAATCTTCCAATTTTGAAAAAACAGATGTTTTTATTGAAAAATCAGTAAAAGCGAGTTTCGATTTGGCATATAATATTCCAACACAAAGCATTATTGATTTCGGAAAATTTTTGTGGAAAGAACAAATGAACGGGATGTTTTCAAAATCATAAACACAACAAAAAATAATGAAAAAAATAGATAGTATTCCAACCGGGAAGATGGAGCGCGTAACAAAATTAGTTACCACTGGAGTGAAAGTTGGAGGAAATTACTTAAAATATTACGGCGAAAAAGTCGTGAATCCATCGTTAACTAAAGATAAATTACACGAAAGTAATGCATCTGATATTTATGATGGATTAAAAGAATTGAAGGGAAGTGCCTTAAAAGTAGCACAAATGTTAAGTATGGAAAAAAACTTGTTACCACAATCTTATGTAGATAAGTTTTCGTTGTCGCAATTTTCTGTGCCACCATTATCAGCGCCTTTGGTTCGCAAAACATTTAAAACGTATTTCAAACAATACCCTGAAGAATTATTTGATACTTTTTCACCAGATTCTATTAATGCGGCAAGTATAGGACAAGTTCACAAAGCAACTAAAAACGGAAAAGAATTAGCTGTAAAAATTCAGTATCCTGGAATACGTGAAAGTATTGGATCCGATATTGCTTTAGTGAAACCAATTGCGATAAGAATGTTCAATTTGCAAGGAACTTCCGATGAATATTTTCAAGAAGTTGAAGACAAACTTACCGAAGAAACGGATTATAAATTGGAAATATCGCAATCGATGGCAGTAATTATTGATTGTGAGAAAATTGATAATTTATTATTTCCCAACTATTACCCAGAATATTCTTCTGACAAAATTATCACAATGGATTGGATGAATGGGATTCATTTATCTGAATTTTGTTCGAGTAATGCCTCTCAAGAACAACGTGATAAAGTAGGGCAAACGTTATGGAATTTCTATATGTATCAAATTCATCAGTTGAAAAAATTTCACGCTGATCCGCATCCAGGTAATTTTTTAGTAGATAAAAACGACAACTTAATTGCGATTGACTTTGGTTGTATGAAGGAAATCCCAAATGATTTTTATGTACCGTATTTTGAAGTGTCTACACCAAATTCTTTAAAAGATATGGACTATTTTACAAAAAAATTATTCGAATTAGAAATATTAAAAACAACGGATTCTCCGAAAGAGTTAGCCTTTTTTACAGATATGTTTCACGAATTATTAAGTGTGTTTACACAACCAATTCAAGCTGAAATATTTGATTTCGCACAACCTGAGTTTCAAGCTCAAATTGCTGCTTTAAGTGAAAAATTCGCAAGTGATAAAACACTACGTAAAATGAATGGAAACCGAGGTTCAAAGCATTTTATTTATGTAAACAGAACCTTTTTTGGTTTATACAGTTTGATGTTTGACATCAAAGCAAAAGTAAAAATTAATGATTTCGAAAAATATTTAAATAATTAAAACTAATGAAAAACTACATTATAATTGGAGGAAGTAAAGGTGTTGGCGAACAAATTGTAAAAGAATTATCTGAAAAAGGTAATTTTTGTCACGTTATTTCTCGTTCTGAGCCTACTTATGAATTTAATGGAAATTGGCATCAATTAGACGCTTTAGCAGACACTTTACCCACTATCGATACTGTTGATGGTTTGGTCTATTGCTTAGGAAGTATCAATTTGAAACCTTTTAATCGTTTGAGTTTAGAAGATTTTAATTCAGATTTAAATGTGAATTTTTTTGGTGCTTTAAAAGCGTTTCAACACTATTTACTTGCGTTAAAAAAATCAGAACAAGCCAGTGTAGTTTTCTTTAGCACGGTTGCCGTTCAATCAGGGATGCCATATCACGCAAGTATCGCCGCTGCAAAAGGTGCTGTTGAAGGTTTAGTAAAAAGTTTGGCTGCCGAATTTGCACCAAAAATAAGAGTTAATGCTATTGCACCATCGCTTATCGATACTCCTTTAGCCGCTGGAATTTTACGTTCAGATCAAATTAGAGAAAATATGATTGCAAAACATCCTTTAAAACGAATTTTAAATCCAATTGACGTTTCTAAAACCGCTTGTTTTCTTTTAACTGATAGTTCGAATGGGATTACGGGTCAAATTATCGTTCAAGATAACGGTTTGGTAAGTTTAAGTTATTAAATATTTTATATATTTGTAATAGTATAAAAAATCGCCAATAAATTATGTAACCAATCAGTTATATAAAAGTATATAAATTAATAAATCCCGATTTTTTTTCGGGATTTTTTATTCAAAAAAAATGGAAATCACAAAAGAACACAAACAATGGTTGGTAGATTTAAAATTAAATCATCCTTTAGTTATAGCTGGGCCGTGTAGTGCTGAAACCGAAGAGCAAGTATTAAAAATTGCACACGAATTAAAAAATTCAGATGTTTCTATTTTTCGTGCTGGAATTTGGAAACCACGAACACGACCTGGAGGATTTGAAGGCGTGGGTGAAATTGGTCTAAAATGGCTGCAGAAAGCCAAAGCAGAAACAGGATTGTTGATGGCAATAGAAGTTGCCAATGCCAATCACGTAAAATTAGCTTTGCAATATGATATTGATGTACTTTGGATTGGTGCACGAACTACCGTGAATCCGTTTGCGGTGCAAGAAATTGCAGATGCATTAAAAAACACAGATAAAATTGTATTGATAAAAAACCCAGTGAATCCTGATTTGTCTTTATGGATTGGCGGATTGGAACGTTTATATCAAGCTGGGATTAAAAATTTAGGAGTGATTCATAGAGGATTTTCAACCTATGAAAAAACAAAATATAGAAACAATCCAGAATGGCAAATAGCGATTGATATGCAAAATAGATTCCCGAATTTGCCATTAATTTGTGATCCATCACACATCACGGGTAAACGAGATATGATTCAGGAAGTTGCACAACAAGCTTTAGATTTAAATTACGATGGCTTAATTATTGAAACCCATTTTGACCCAGATAATGCATGGAGCGATGCTGCACAGCAAGTTACACCAGCAGCATTAAAACAAATTTTTGTCGATTTGAAAATGAGAAAAGAAACTGATGAAAATGCAGAATGGAACAAAGAAATGGCTTTACAACGTGCTTACATTGACGAATTAGACACGAAACTAATTGAGATTTTAGGAAAACGTATGAAGTTAGCAGAGAAAATCGGACAACTTAAAAAAGAGAAAAACGTAGCGATTTTGCAAAACAAACGCTGGAATGAAATTTTAGGAAGAATGATTGTAGATGGAGAAAATAAAGGACTAAACGAAGAATTTGTTTTGAAAATTTACAAAGCGATACATCAAGAAAGTATTGCGCATCAGGAAAAAATAATGAATAAAATTTAAATAAATTATCAATTTTACATTTTGAATAATAAAGAGTAAATTTGTAATTCATCGTTTACAATTAAATATGACAGGAACCGTTTATAAATCTACAGGAAGTTGGTATTACGTAAAATCTGAAGAGAACCAATTTTATAATTGTCGTATCAAAGGTAAATTCCGTATGAAAGGTATTAAAAGTACCAATCCTATTGCGGTAGGCGATGTGGTAGACTTTGATTTAGACGAAACCGTAGATGAAGTAAACGGAATTATAACCAATATTCATGATAGAAAAAATTATATCGTACGTAAATCGGTAAATTTATCTAAGCAAACACATATTATTGCATCTAATATTGATATTGGCTTCTTAATAGTAACCATCAATAATCCTACAACCACTACAAGTTTTATTGATAGATTTTTAGTTACTGCAAAAGCCTATGGTATTGAAGCGATAATAATTTTCAATAAAATAGATACATTTGACGAAGCTACTTTAAACGAACAATTGTATTTGCAACATATTTACACAGAAATTGGGTATAGATGTTTGCGTGTTTCGGCAACTGATAATAAAGGCGTTGCAGAATTAATGGATATTATGAAAGGAAAAGTCTCAATGTTTTCAGGTCATTCTGGTGTGGGAAAATCAACTTTAGTGAACGCAATTGAACCTACATTAAAATTGAAAACTAAAGAAATATCTAATTCTCACGCTCAGGGGCAACATACCACCACTTTTGCTGAGATGTTTGATTTGTCAGACAATATACGAATCATTGATACGCCTGGAATAAGAGGTTTTGGAATGGTAGATATGGAAAAACAAGAAGTTTCGGATTACTTTCCAGAACTTTTTGCTTTAAAAGAAGCGTGTAAATTCAACAATTGTTTGCATAAAGAAGAGCCGCATTGTGCGGTAAAAAAAGCACTTGATGAAGATAAAATTACTTGGAGTAGGTATCAAAGTTATTTAAAAATATTAGAAGGCGACGAAGAGCAATACCGAAATGACATTTACGGCGAAGACCGAATTGCCAGCGATGAAACGAGAAAATAATTTATAATTTACCATTATTTTGAAAGTAATAATTCAACGTGTTTCAGAAGCTTCGGTTACAATTGATCAGAATATTGTAGCTCAGATAAATAAAGGCCTTTTAATTTTAGTTGGAATTGAATCAGCAGACAATTTGGAAGACATTAATTGGTTGGTTTCTAAAATTGTATATCTTCGTATTTTCGGAGATGCAAATAATGTAATGAACCTTTCCGTTAAAGATAGTAAGGGCGAAATTATTGTTGTAAGTCAATTCACGCTTCACGCGTTAACTAAAAAAGGAAACAGACCAAGTTATATTAAAGCAGCAAAACCAGAAATTGCAATTCCGATGTATGAAAAATTCGTACAACTTTTAGAACTGGAATTAGGAAAAAAAATACAAACAGGACAATTTGGAGCCGATATGAAAGTCGCATTAGTTAATGACGGTCCCGTAACTATTATTATTGATTCAAAAAACAAAGAATAGTATGAAAAACATTTTAATTGATTTTTTTGCTAAATTTATACTTCATAGTACAATTTTTGGCATATTATTGTATTTTCTAAACGATTTAACTATAGAAAAAACCTTACTAACAGCAGGTAGTTTCGGACTAATGTTGGCTTTGTTTAATATGTATCAAAATCACAAAAAAAAGAAATAAGATGAACATACAAAATGCACAACTAGAAGTAGACAATTGGATAAAAAACCACGGGGTTCGCTATTTTAACGAATTAACGAATATGGCTCAGCTTACAGAAGAAGTAGGAGAAGTAGCCCGAATTATAGCAAGAAGATATGGCGAACAATCCGAAAAAGAATCCGATAAAAATAAAGATTTAGGTGAAGAATTGGCAGATGTAGTATTTGTGGTTTTATGTTTAGCCAATCAAACAGGAATTAATTTGCAAGACGCTTTTGATAAAAAACTCGACTTAAAAACCAATAGAGACCACGACCGCCATCAAAATAATGAGAAACTTAAATAATTGTGAATGGTAAATTGTAAATTGTGAATGCTATAAATAATTCAAAAGAGAAGAATGAGTGAAAATATAATTAAGTCTAAATCATTTAGTTTTGCATTACGAGTTGTTAAATTATACCAATTTTTGAATCAAGAAAAAAAAGAATATGTATTGAGTAAACAACTTTTAAGATGCGGCACCTCAATTGGCGCTATGGTTCGAGAATCTGAACAAGCAGAAAGTAGACTAGATTTTATACATAAATTAGCAATTGCTCAAAAAGAAGCTAATGAATCTGATTATTGGTTAGAATTATTATATCAATCGGATTATTTAAATGTAACTCAATTTCAATCTTTGAAATCAGATATAATTGAAATTAATAAAATTTTAGCTTCAATTATTATTACAACTAAACGAAAAATAGGAAAAAAATGAACCTATTGTTACATTCACAATTCACAATTCACAATTCACAATTAAAGTTGACGGGTTCCAAGTCGGAAACCAATCGTTTGTTATTGTTACAAGCTTTATACCCAAATTTACTTTTAGAAAACACATCTAATTCCGATGATTCGGTAGTAATGATAAAAGCTTTAAATGCTCAACACCTAAAACCCAAAACCCAATACCTGAAAATAGACGTTCATCACGCCGGAACGGCCATGCGGTTTTTAACCGCTTATTTTGCTATTCAAGAAGGTTTTGATGTTCATCTTACAGGTTCTTCAAGAATGAAAGAGCGTCCAATAAAAATTTTAGTTGAGGCACTAAATGAGCTTGGAGCTGAAATTTCGTACCTAGAAAAAGAAGGCTTTCCACCATTAAAAATCAAAGGAAAAAAGCTTACAAAAAGCAAAGTTTCACTTCCAGCAAACGTGAGTAGCCAATATATTTCTGCTTTGTTGTTAATCGCACCAAAACTTGAAAATGGCTTGGAACTAACTTTGGAAGGAGAAATAACATCGGTTTCTTATATAAAAATGACATTAGCGTTATTAAATAAAATTGGTGTAGAAACATCATTTATTGAAAATAAAATTATTGTAAAGCCAAAATCCGCAATTCACAATTCACAATTCATAATTGAATCCGATTGGTCATCAGCGTCTTATTGGTTTTCAATTAGTGCGCTTTCGGAAATTGGTACGCAAATTACCTTATCAAGTTTTAAAGAAAATAGTTTACAAGGTGACGCCGTTTTAGCTGAAATTTATAGGAATTTTGGCGTAGAAACAGTTTTTAATACTAATCTTATGCTTTTACGTAAAGTTGAGAACTTGAAACCTGAAACCTTAAACCTTAAACTTAACAATAGTCCAGACATTGCACAAACTATTGCAGTAACTTGTTTTGGATTAGGAGTAAGTTGTCATTTAACGGGTTTACACACGCTGAAAATTAAAGAAACCGACCGACTTGAGGCTTTAAAAATAGAATTAACCAAATTGGGCGCTGCAATTTCAATTACCAATGATTCATTAATTCTGGAACAATCAGAAAATATAAAACCTAACATAAGAATTTCTACCTATCAAGATCACAGAATGGCTATGGCTTTTGCTCCTTTAGCTTTAAAAGTGCCAATTATTATTGAAAATGCTGAGGTAGTTTCAAAATCGTATCCTACTTTTTGGGAAGATTTTAAGCAATTCGGTTTTTCAATAGAAGAAAACACAACTAATTAAACATCGTCATCCAAGTACATTTTTCTAACGCGTTTAAATAATTCACTTGAATATACAAAGTCGGTAACGGCGGCATTATCGGTTTTAAAAATTTCTTTGTTAGAACCTTCCCATTCTAATAAACCGTTTTTTAGAAACACAATTTTTTCTCCAATTTCCATTACAGAATTCATATCGTGCGTGTTTATCACAGTAGTAATGTTATATTCTTTAGTAATTTCTTGAATTAAATTATCAATTACAATTGCCGTTTTTGGGTCTAAACCAGAATTTGGTTCATCACAAAATAAATATTTTGGATTGTTTACAATCGCTCTTGCAATCGCCACACGTTTTTGCATTCCGCCAGAAATTTCAGATGGTTTTTTATGATTGGCATTGACCAAATTTACTCTATCAATAACAAAATTTACTCGTTCTTTAATTTCAGAGGGCGATTTATTAGTAAACATTTTTAATGGGAAACCAATATTTTCTTCCACTGTCATGCTATCAAATAAAGCGCTTCCTTGAAAAACCATTCCAATTTCGGTTCGAATATCTCGTTTTTCATCTTTATTTAACTCTTTATAAATACGATTATCGAACGAAATATAACCGCTATCAATTTCGTGAACGCCTAATAATGATTTTATAAAAACTGTTTTCCCAGAACCACTTTGACCAATGACTAAACTAGTTTTACCAGCTTCAAAACTTGTGCTAATTCCTTTCAGAATCATTTGATCACCAAAACTTTTTTGAATGTTATGTACTTCAATCATTAGCTTAAAAGTAATTGAGTTAAAATATAGTTCATTAAAATAATTACTACCGAGGTCCAAACAAATGAAACGGTGCTGGCTTTACCCACTTCTAATGCGCCACCTTTCATATAAAAGCCGTGAAAAGAGGGTATTGTAGCTAATAAAAAGGCAAACATTAAAGTTTTAATAAACGCATATGCAATATGAAAAGGAATAAATTCTTTTTGAAGCCCTATTATAAAATCGGTACTTGAGGTAAAATCGCCATAAACACCTGCTAAATAACCCCCAAAAATACCTAAAAACATAGCAATTCCAATTACGAAAGGATACAATAATGCGGCTATCATTTTTGGAAAAACTAAATAATTTAGCGCGTTTACACCCATCACTTCTAAAGCTTCTATTTGCTCCGTAACACGCATAGAACCAATACTTGAGGTAATAAACGAACCCATTTTACCCGCCATAATTATAGAAATAAAAGTAGGAGCAAATTCTAATACAATTGATTGACGTGTAGCAAAACCAATTAAATATTTTGGTATCAGTGGATTGGTTAAGTTCAATGCCGTTTGAATGGCCACAACGCCGCCCACGAAAAACGAAATAAAACATACAATTCCCAAAGAATCAATAATCAAATCGTCTATTTCTTTTAGGATAAGTTGTTTCATCACAGACCATTTTACTGGACGATTGAACACCTCTTTCAGCATTATGAAATAACGACCAATTTGCGATAAATATCTGATGAGCATCATAGTTTAAAAATATCTGCTAAATTAGTAAGAAGTTGTCAATTTTAAATGATAAGTTAAGAATAATTTTGGCGTTCCCTTTCAGGTCGTGTCTTCCGCTATATCTTTTTGTTTTGTTGCCTTCGAGTGCCTCAGGTAACAAAACAAAAAGGATGCCGCTACAACCACTAACGCAAACCCGTTTTCATCAGAAATTATGTTTTTATAATATTATTTATAGATTAATACTTTATTTCAAAGGAGGAAATCCAATTTTCACTTCTTTTACTTTATTTGTTTCTGTAATTAAAGTAAATTTTTTCTTATAAAACCTTAACCATTTACAAACATTTTGTGTTGTAAAGTCTGAATTTAAGGAAAACAACAAAATCATTCTTCAAAATTTAAACTTGATACTCTTTTTTCGTAATCTTCAGCTGAAACAACAAAAACCTTTTTATATGTTCCTGATGCAGTTAATTTAAAATTATTATTATCTATTTGAAATAAAATCTTTTTTTTTAGGTCGCTTAAACTGTCTAAGCACATTTGCTGTCGTTTATAATTAATTTCATCTAAATTTGTTAATTTTATAAAACCAAAGGGACTCATGCTGTTTTTTTTAATTTTGGTTGGTTCATTTGCGTCGTAAATTGCAAAAGCTATTAACCCAGTATAAGTATCATTAATATCATCTATCCCTTTGGAACCCAAAATTAAATATACCGCAACCAAATTATCAATTTCGCCCCTTTCAACAGCTTTAGTTAATAAACTTGAATAATCGAAGTTTTGATGGTATTTTACTCCGGTAAAATTATGTACAACAATAATATTAAATGATTTATAATTAAAATTTGGATAAGTTCCTACATTTTTTTCGGAAGGGAAGCCAAATTTTTCAATTAGTTGATTTAAATAGCGAACATTTGAAGCGTCTATTTTTATAATAGAATCTTTATTTTCTTTTTGATCGCCCCTATACTGCTGTTCTCTTTTATATAATGAGTCTAGTTTTCTTCTGTACTCGGTATTAAATTTAAAGTTTTTAATTTCACTTAATTTCATAAAGTTAACTTTACCAAAAACTTTAATTTTTTGCAAACTATCAATTGGAAAACCATACTCAATAAGTTCTTGTAAGTAGTTATAACATTTCTTTTTTTTCTTTTGGTAAGCACAACATAAAGCAAGGTTATATTTGTCTCTTAAAAAAGGATTTTTAATATATTTAAAGGCTTGTAAATATGATTTTTCTGCAAGATTATATTTTTTATTTACGATAAATAACTCTGCCTGATTTCTAAAATTATAATATTTCTTGACACTATCATTTACTTGTCCAAAAGTTTTATTGGTTAATATCAAAATAAAAAACAAGAATAATAGGTTGAGATTTCTCAACCTATTAAAATTAACAAGATTTTTCAACATCTTTTGCATTTATATATACTTAAATAATTAATTAATTAGCATCATAGTTTAAATCTATCTTCTAAAATAGTAAGAAGTTGTCAATTCTAAATGATAAGTTAAGAATAATTTTGGCGTTCCCCTTCAGGTCGTGTCTTCCGCTATATCTTTTTGTTTTGTTGCCTGAGGCACTCGAAGGCAACAAAACAAAAAGGATGCCGCTACAACCACTAACGCAAACCCGGTTTTCATTAGAAATTATGGTTTTATAATATTTCTAAATTGATACAACAATCTTTCAATTAAACGTAAATCTTCGGTAATTATATCTGCATTTCCTGACATTTCTTGTTGAAATCGAATTTCTTTTTTATAGGATGTGGTTAAGCCTTTTGATAAATAAATATCTATTAATAAATTTCCTTCCTTATCAGGCGTTAACGAGATAGATTTTACTTTTCCTTTTATTACTCCAAATTGTCGGTCAGGATAATTGGCTAAACGAATATTAACCTCTTGCCCTATTTTAATTTTACCCGAATTTTGAGCCACGGCTTTTACTTTACCTATGTATCCGTTTTCGTTACTTGGTATAATAGCAAACATGTTATCACCCGAATTAATAACTTGGTTTACCGACCAAATTTGCATAAACGACACTTTTCCATTGATAGAAGAACGAAAAACATATTGTAAATCCCAATCTTTAATGGCTTTTTTCAATTGATAAAATGATTGAATTACATTTCTTTCTAAAACAACAAATTCTTTACTCTCATTTATTTTTGTAGTTTTAGAACTTCTGTTTAATTCATTTATTGAAGATTTCAATTGAGAAATGGAACTTAACAAATTTTGATAATTTTTTTGCGATTGTAAATAAATTAATCGTTGTTTCTCCATTTCTTGTGTGGCAATTACTCCTTTTTTGTACAATCCTTCATATCTGTTTAAATCACTTTTTTGAATTTGTAATTCACTTTCATTTATAGATTTTTGAGAAAGTAACAATTGTAATCTTTCTTGTAATTGTTTTTGTTCAAAAGATTGTGCTGTAGTTTCTACTTTATAAGGTTGCAATTTTTCATTTAAACTATTGGCAATATATTCCTTTTGAAAAATAGCAAAACTCTGTTCTATTTCACCAAATCTTACATTATTAAACATCTCAAAAGGAAAAAGCTGCTTTTCTATATTTATTGTATCTACAATGCGTTGCAATAAAAAGACGTCTTTATAATTAGCTGCATTTTCAATAACAGCGAGTGGTGAATTTTGCTTTACATACTGCTTATCTTGAATTAAAATAGTCTCTATTTTACCCGAAATTTTAGCTATCAATTTTTCTGGCGGAATATTGGTTGTTATAATAATTGGCGAAGTAATTACATCGGGATATTTTATAAACCAAGATAGTAAACCAAGCTGAATAATAAAAAACAATAAAATGGTGTTTCCCCATTTAAAAATAGCTTTTGGTGGGTCAGATAATAAATCTCTAACTTCTTCACTGTAAATTTTTAATTCGTCTTGAAATTCTTCCATATTAATTTCCTAATTCCAATTGGTTTTTAACCAGTTCATAATATTTTCCTTGTAGTGCGGTTAAATCGTTATGATTACCTTGTTCTACTACTTCACCATTTTCCAAAACAATAATTGTATCTGCATTACGAACAGTACTTAACCTGTGTGCAACTACAACGGAAGTTCTGCCGTTTAAAAAAGTGTTAAGTTTTTCCATAATTATTTTTTCGTTATTGGCATCTAATGAACTAGTTGCTTCATCGAAAAAAACATATTCAGGATTTTTATAAACTGCTCTTGCAATCATTAAACGTTGTTCTTGACCACCGCTTAAACGAATTCCTGATGTTCCTAATTCGGTATTTAGTTTATTGGGTAATTTTTCTATAAAATCTTCAATGTTAGAAATATAAACAGCTGTTTTTAGTTTCTCTCTATCAATAATTTCGTTTTGTTCCGATTCTGATATGTTTCCTGCAATAGTATCATTAAAAATAAAAGTTTCTTGCAATACCGCACCACAATTCATTCGCCAAAAATCGTTATTAATATTTTGCAAGTCAACCGAATCTATTTGTATAGCTCCACTTGTTGGTTCATAAAATTTTAATAAAAGTTTTATTAAAGTTGTTTTTCCACTTCCACTTGCACCAACAATAGCCGTAGTTTTACCTTCTGGAATTATGAAATTTAAGTTTTTCAATACCAATGCAGAAGATTTACTTCCATACCTAAAACTCAAGTCTTTTATCACAATATCTTTTTTTGTAGGTAACTCTTTAACTTTTTGCAATTTAGCATCGTCCTCATCTTCTTTAGAATGCACTTGCCATAAACGTTCTAAACTTATTTTTGCATCTTGCCATAATTGAATAAAATTGATAAAATTGCCCAATGGTGCATTCAACTGTCCTACAATATATTGCACGGAAAGCATCATACCTAAAGTAATTTCTCCATTTACAACTGCTGTTGCTGACAAAAATGTAATTATGATATTTTTTAATTCGTTAATAAAAGTAGAACCAATACTTTGATATTGAGCCAGTTTTAAACTACTCATGGAAGTTTTAAAAAGACTAATTTGCACTTGTTCCCATTTCCAACGATTTTTACGTTGCGAATTGTTTACTTTAATTTCTCTTACCCCATTAATTATTTGAATTAATGACGTTTGACTTTGGGATTGCTCATCAAACCTTTTAAAATCTAACTCGGCACGTTTTTTTAAAAAAAAGAGTGTCCAACTTACATATATGATAGAACCAATTAAAAAAACTACAAATATTTTGAAATTATAATACGCTAAAACAAAGTTGAAAACCACAAATAAAACAATGGAATACAACATATTAAAGGATGACGAAGAAACAAAATTTTGAACTCTTGTATGGTCTTGTATGCGTTGTAAATGTTCGCCTGTATTTCTAGTGTCAAAAAAATTAACTGGTAATTTTAACATTTTATGTAAAAAATCAGACACCATTTTTATGTTGAATCTGCCTGTAATGTGCAACAACAACCATTCTCTAAAAATAGATACTGCGGTTTGCGAGGCAAACAACACCAATTGAGAAATTAGTATTAAATAGATAAAAGGAATGTTTTGAGTGCTAACCCCAACATCTACTACCGATTGCATTAAAAACGGCATAGAAAACTGAATGGTTGTACCCACAAGCAAACCAATTAATAATTGATTTACTAGTTTTTTATAAGGGCGTAAATATGGAAATAAAAAACCAAATCCTTTATTTTTTGCAGTATCTTCTTTTTGCTTATAAAAATTAGCGTTGGGTTCTAACACCAAAGCAAAACCTGTTTTATCAGCAGTGTTTGTCCATGCTTCTAAAAATTCTTGATGTGTGTAAGTTAGTAAACCTTGCGCTGGATCGGCAATAAAAATTTTATCTTTGGTTGTTTTAAATACTACCACAAAATGTTTTTGTCTCCATGGTACAATACAGGGTGTTGGCACTTCGTTTACTAAACTTTCCAGAGCTATACGAATACCTAAAGTACGCATTTCTATCGCTTCGGCAGCATCTGCAATACCTGCCATAGTAACGCCAACGCGTGTAATACCTGCCTTATCTCGCAAAAATTCTCTAGAAAAAGTTTTGCCATAATGCTTTGCCACCATACGCAAGCACGTAGGGCCACAATCACGGTAATCTAATTGACGGTAAAAAAGAAATTTGGTTTTACTCATTTTATTTTGAAGCAGCTTCTAGCCACTTTTTCTTCATTTCTTCTAATGCTTTGGCATCTAAATAATTATAGTTAAAATACACTCCTTTTACATTTTTTAAAGTTTGTAAATCTTCTAATGGATTTTCATCTAAAATAATAAAATCCGCAGGTTTATTTACTTTTATGGTTCCGTTGTATTCTTTGTGAAATAGTGCGAAATTAACAGTTGCCATTTGTAATATTTCAAAATTTGAAAGATTTGCATTCTTTAATAATTCCATTTCATTTATCATGTTGCAACCTGTCATCATATATTTTGATGAAGCATCTGGGCTTAACAGCATTTTGATTCCTTCTTTTTGTAAGCGTGCAATTACTTGGTATTTTTCTTGTAAATCTTTTAATTCTTTGGTTACTTCATCTTTATATGCTTGTTCACCTATTTTATCTCGATATGTTCTAGTTTTTTCAATCCATTCTTGCATGGTTTTGTTTGAAACATATTCCATACCGTTCAATTTTTGAAATTCTTCATAAGAATATTGCCCAGAACCAATACTATACCATAAGAGTGTTGGACAAATAAAAATATTATTTTTCTTAATTGCTTGTATTCTTGATTCAAAAAAGTTTGGTTCGCCAACTAAACCGCCTAAATGCTCAATAGATTTGTAATTTGAATTAAAAAAAACATCTTCGTTTAAACTGTTTCCCATAGCTAGTCTTGGAAAATGTCCGCCTAATGGCACGTCATATTTTTTGCATAAACTGTCTAATTGTGTAAATATTTCTTGACTTTTGATACTCAAAATTTTTATAAAACCATAGTTGCTATCTTTTACGGCTTTTACAAATTCTTCTAATTGTGCTGATGAAGCTTCTAGACTTCTACTAATGGGTGGAGCAGAAAGGTATATTTTTGGATAAATAGAGTTTATAATATTGTATTTGTTTTGCCATTCTTTGTGTTTCCAATCGCCACGCATAGAACGCAATTTGGTTACACCATTTATCAAATTTAAGTCGAACATTTGTAGCAGTTCTTCTTCAGTTTCTGGTAAATGTACATGCGCATCCGCTAATGAAGGCATAATGTATTTACCTTTTAAATCGATGGTTTTTTCTGCTTTTAGTTTTGATTTTTTGGCGTTTTCTATTACCATAATTTTACCGTTTAAAATAACTATATTTTGGTTAAATAACACCTTATCGCTTTCCATAGAAACGATGTTTACGTTTTTGAAAACGAGATCATAGGTTGTTTGGCTAAATAATGTTTGCGTAATAGCAAAAACGAAAAATAAAATAATTTTTTGCATGGTAATTAGTTGAAGTTAAAATATTCTTGTTTGTCTTTTTCTAAAAAGCTTTCAAAGGAATTGGTTAAACAAAATTCGTTATATCGAAAATCTAAATCGCGATGGGTAAGGTCGAATTCTTTTAGTAATTTTTCATATTTTTTAAGAATAGTTTGGCATTTTTGAGTCAATTCTAAATACAATTTTTTCCCTTTCTCGTTAAAAACTTCATCTAAATTAAGTAATTCTAAACCTGTTTGAAAACGAGGAAACATATCAGCCATTCTGCCTAAAAGTTCGTGTTTTTGGTTGCCTGAAAACACATTTTTTGAAAGTAAAACATCAAAGCATTCAACCCTTTTTGTTACTGTATATAAACCATGAAAGGCACCATATAAATTGCGATAATCCCAGTCTTGTTTGGTTAAATCACGCATAACTGTAGTTAAAGAATCTATTTTAAAAAAATCCTCTTTATTGAACATAACATAATACAAATAATTGTGCGATGCTTGATGTATGATTTCTTCAATAAAGTAGATGAGATTATTTTCACTTAGGACATAAAAATATAGCATTCCTATGGTTTCTATAGAAGTAAAGTTTAAAATTTTAGGATTATCATGCAAATAAATTCTTTTATTGGCAAAAACCAGTTCTTTGTAGAATTCCGGTAAATGTTCTTTTATGATTAAAATTGCTTGTTCTACTTCATTATGATTTTCTTTCCAAACGCTATTGTGAATTGGATTTGCATTAACAATATGCCCTTTGTAAAACTCATAAAAATACTTTTCTAAAAGCGGATGATTGGTTTTTACTATTTCAAATGCATCTATTTTTAGAATTTCATCTTTTTTATTACCTTGTTTATCAAAATATCCTAAATTAGGAATATAGGCAATTTTATCATTATTGAACGATTCATTTAATAGCAACGGTTCTTTTTCTATAAAATAACCTTGTATAATTTCAGTTAACATATCATTAGAAAACAAATTGTCTTTTTTGCTGTTAAAATAGGTAAAAAGTAACGGTTCTAAAAAAATGTTGTCGTCTTCAAAATCTATTTTTTCTAGCAAAGAGGGGTTTTCTTTGTAGATAAGGAGTTGGATGGTTTCTATTAGTTTGGTTTTATTATTCTCCATAACTTCAGGATTTTAAAAACACATTAAGTTTAAATTTTATTTCTTTCGCTTCACCATCTCGTTTTATTTTTAATTTTAAAATATCATTTGCTTTTAGCTTGTCCACAAACTTGTCGAGGTCTATTTGTTCTACGGGAACATTGTTCACTTGAATGATTTGGTCATTCATTCTAATTCCTTGTCGAAAGGCCTCAGTTTCTTCAACTATGCCTACTACAACCCAATTTTTTCCATTGTCTTGAAAAGAAATACCTCGAAACAATTTTCTTTTATTTTTATTAAAATTTTTGTTTGGTTTTACCCATATTTTTTCTTTTTGGTGGTCTAAAATAATATGAAAATCATCTAATATGTCGTTACCTATAATTCCCATGTAATTAGGATTTGCTAATGCACCTAAGGTATCAGAGGATAAAGATACTATAATGTTCTTTAAATTAAATTTTCCCACATTAACTTCTTCTAACTGTAAAAGAAAACCATTAGAATCACCTCCAACGCCACCTTTTGAATAGTATTTTTTTTTGATTGGTGAATTAAAGATACTATCTCCTATAAAATTGTGGTTGTTTAATATAGTTCGATTAGAGCCTGTATCAAGCATAAATTTACCTTTTATTTGTATTTTATTTTTTAATGTAATTGTTAATGGTATATATATTTTATTATCTTCAAATAATGCATTTAACTCTTCATATCCTTCAACAGAATTTGTGAATTTAATATTTTGAGAAACATAATCAATCATATATGGCTTTTGTGAAAAAATCGTTATGCCAGCAATTCCATCTACTTTTTTCCCAGTAATTCTTTTTAAATCAAGTCCTATTGAGAAGTTTGAAAAACCAGTGTAATTATTATTCAATGAAAAAAAAATTGTATCAGTGATTATTCGTGTTCTTCTTGATAAGTTTCCAATTCCGTTAATTTCTATTGTATTTTTCGAGAATTCAATACCAACTTCTTCACAAAACACTGAATCTAATCCTATCCCAAGCCATCCGGTATCAAAAATAAAACAATTATTATTAATCTTATTTACAGAAACATTAAGGTATATATAATCATTATATTTAAAAGGAATTTTATTTTCAGAAATAATTTTCTTCGAACAAGAAAAGAATGAAAGTAAAAGTATTAAGAAAAAGGTTAGTTTTTTTTTCATATTAATGTAAAACAAGCGAAAATAAATTCCGCTTGTTAATTTTTTTTAAAATTTTAATTTAAAATTTAATAGTTCCGCCTAGGTTAAATGTAGGTTGTCCTCCCACTGGAACACTTACCCCCCAATTTATCTGCCATTGAACTGATGGAGGAGGTGGAGGAGGTGGGGTAACAGTAGCTGTTGTTGCACCATCATGGCAAGCATTCTCATTACCACCAGTAATAGTTGCTAATAATTCATTTGAAGCTGTTGCTTCTGCTCTTTCTTTAAGAGCCTCTAAACTTAATTTCATAATTTTAAATTTTTAAATTAACATTTGGTTTTAAAATATTCTTTCGTGTTTTTTTTTTAAAATCTACGTGCACTTAGATTACATATTAACATTCAAGAATATCACAAACTTAAATCACTTTATTCTAACCGTGTTACGGTTTTTTGTTAAAGTTTTTACGGTTTTTATATAAATTTTAATTTTTTTAGTTGTGCTATCAATTCTTTATCATTACATTTTTTTCCAATTACTTGTAACTTAATTTTTGCTTTTCTTTTTTCAATTGCACTAAGTTTAATGCCCAAATAATTTGGTAAGTTCTTTGTTTTAATTCCTTTTTCTATCAAGTCGATAATTTCAATATCTTTAATGTCAAACGAAAATTGGTGCTTGTTATAATCTTCAATTGCCTGTACTATTGAAGATGTTAAATAACATGTATTATTTCTAACTATTTTTTTAAATAAACTTTTTAAAATAAGGGCATCTAAATCCAATTTGTGTAAAAGTCCTGCCGGCTTTACTGTTTCAATAATTTTGTCGAGTTTTATTCCTTCTTTTACAGATGTAATGAAAATTACTTTTGAATTTGGAAACTTTTCTTTAAAAAATAAAGCTAAATCACCACCACAAAATATGTTTTTTTCAAGATAGGGTAGTAAGTCAATGTCTAAAAGTAAAGCATCAATTGGCTTATTTTCTATGTAACTTTCTGAAATAATTTTATAGCCTTGTAGGCAATTGATAGCTTTTAAAAAGCTAAAATTATAAACGTTATTTGTAATTTTTAAAATTGACGCAATATAGCCATCTAAAGTAAGCGGATGGTGGTCAATTACTAAGATTGTATTAGTATTTAACATTTTTATTTTAATTTGGGGTAAAACAAAAATAGATAAATATTTATATTATTTTACAAGATAGCCTTATAAAAACAGCAATTAATTTTAATGTATTAAAAATTAATTAGTTATAAAAAAATATGTTTTGATTCAAATATAAATTTACATATAATAAAAAAATTAGCTGTGGATTTTTAGAATTAATACATATTAAATTCGTTTATTAAGTGCTTTCCATTAGAAGATGTATAAGTACTATATGATTTTTTTTAGTATTTTTTAGATTCCGAAATAAATTCGGAATGACAAAACTTCAATTTACGTTTAAGCTTTTACAACTATAAAATGCTTAATCTGTAATTTGGTAAAATTCAAAAAAAATCCCTTTAATCGTTATTATCCGTGGCAAAAAATTATCAATATAATATTTTTTTTAGAAAAAAAAGGACCAATTGACGTGATTATAGATAATTATATAGAAATTTTGCTTAAAACAACTTTTCTTTCATTTTTTTCCATCTGTATTTTCTTATCCATTTGGTTTGTTCTGGAGTAACAAATAAAGGTTTTCTTGATGATTTTGCTTTCCAAAATCCTAAAATATAATCGATAAATAAAAAAGGTTTTCCTTTTCTTGAAGCTAATTTTAAAGAGGCAACTGCGGTTATAATAAATCCATAACCCAAACTGTAAAAGGCTTCACCTTGTTTATATCTTGCGGCTTTAGTATAACTGGCTCCGGTTGGTTTTAGGTGCTTTACGTGTAAACTTTCATCAGTAACGACTTTCCAATTGTAAAATTTACATTGTAATTCGTCCACCGTATCCCAACCCATCGCAGGTTTTAAACCGCCAATTTGCTTATATGTTTCTTTTCTATATGCTTTTAAAGCCCCTCTAATATGGTCTTTGTCGGTTAAGTTTTCTAAAACCCAATCCCCATTTTTTTCAATATAGCAGAAACCACCAACCATTCCAATTGTTGCATCAGATTGAAAATGTTTTATTATTGATTCGAAATAGTTATTTGGAAAAATCAAATCAGCATCCACTTTTACAATAATATCGTATTCTTCATCAATATGTTTTTCGCCTTCATGAAAAGCCTGAATTACTTTGCTTCCAGGAAGATGAATCGCCTCTGATTTTTTATTTACTAAAGTAATAAACGAAAATCTTTCGGAAAATGAAGTTACAATTTCTGCAGTTTTATCTGATGAATTATCATTTACTACAATAATTTTCGATGGCAAAACGGTTTGCGCTACCAAAGATTGTAAGGTTAAAGCCATAAAAGCTTCTTCGTTATATGCAGGAATGATAATGTAGTATTTCATATTGAAAAATTCCAATTTTTAAAAATTCCAAATTCCAACTTAAATTGTAGAGTAATTTGGGATTTAGGATTTATATTTTGGGATTTCTCTTCGCGTAAACCAAATAATATCTCGGAGTAAACCATCTCAATAACGGACGAAAACCAATTTTTTTAACAGGATGTGTAAATTTGATGCTATCTATAATTTTGAACCCTGTTTTTTCTAATAACCAGTCCAATTGCCAATCTTCAAATTCGTGATAATGTCTGTCCCATTTGTCTGTTTTACTTCGGTATGCCGATGAAAACCATAAACGTAAGGGAATAGAAATAAGAATTTTATCACATTTTACATTTTCTAAAATGGTGTACGGATTTAATAAATGTTCGAAAATTTCAAATCCTGTAAATACGTCGTAATTTTCTTCGCGTAAAGCAGTTTGATTGGTATCTAAATCTTCACCTTTTGTATTAATAACCGTATACTTATTTTCTACCATTATTTTCGAAAACGGATTGGGAACACCTAAATCAAAAATAGTTTCATTCGTTGAAATATGTTTTTTTAGAAATTCTAACGTAATATTGAATCGTTTGCTTGGATAAGTTTTTTCGTACATTTTAATATTGTTTCAAGTTTAATGTTTCAAGTTTAAAACAAAAGTGTAAAAATAGTAAATAAACCTGAAACTTTGAATCTGAAACTTGAAACTTGAAACAAAAATAATTATAATTGATATACGATGGCATTAATGTTCATTCCTGCGCCAACCGATGCAAATAAAATGATATCGCCTTTGTGAATTTCTTGATTTTCAATTTCTCCTTTTAGTAAAGCATCGTATAATGTAGGAACCGTTGCTACACTTGAGTTTCCAAGTTTGTGAATGGTCATTGGCATAATGCCTTCAGGTGGAGTTTGATTGTAAAGTTTGTAAAACCTTTGAATGATGGCTTCATCCATTTTTTCATTGGCTTGATGAATTAGTATTTTTTTAATTTGATCAATTTTAATACCACTCGCATCCAAACAGGCAGCCATAGCTTTTGGAACATTGCTCAAAGCAAATTCATATATTTTACGACCATGCATTTTTATGTATCTCACATTTGGGTCGTGTGCTTTATTAAAGGAACTTCCAAAAAACAAATAATTTGCTTCTTCATATGTAAAAGATGCCGATTCATGGGCTAAAATACCTCCATTTTCATCACTTGCTTCTAAGACTGTAGCACCAGCACCGTCAGAATAAATCATGGAATCTCTATCGTGCGGATCAACTACTCGAGATAGTGTTTCAGCACCAATGATTAGACATTTTTTTGCCATACCAGCTTTAATAAATGCTGTTGCTTGAATCATGCCTTCAACCCAGCCAGGACATCCAAAAAGCACATCGTATGCCACGCATTTAGGGTTTTTTATGCCTAAATTATGTTTTGTTTTTGAAGCCAAACTTGGCAACATATCTCCTTGAATGGCGCCTTTTTTTACATCTCCAAAATTATGAGCAAATATAATATAGTCTAAAGTTTCAGGATCGATATTTGCGTTTTCTATAGCTCTTTTTGCGGCTATTGTTGCCATATCGGAAGTTTGAAAACCTGTGTGCGCATATTTACGTTCTTCAATTCCTGTAATACCATAAAATTTTTCAGTAATTACGTCATTTGATAATGGAAACGAAGTACCGTCTTCATTTAAAAAAACATGAGAAGAAAAATCGTTATTTGTTACTGTTTCTGTTGGAATATAACTTCCAGAACCTGTTATTTTTATTGTCATTGTTTAAAATTTATTATAGTTTCAAAATACATAAATCTGTATTTTATTTATTTCTAATTACAATTTGAAACTAATTTTATACTAAAATACTAAATTGAAATTCAAAAAAGCGATAACAATTTGTAAATTAAGTAATTATTACGAATTTGTTAAAAAATTTACTTTTTTTTGTTAATTTCAGAAATTATTGAAATTTTATTTTCAGTTTAAATAAGTAATTAAAAAATCCCAAACTCCTAATTGGAATTTGGGATTTAAACTATTGTGATTTGTTTTTTACATATACGCTTCAATTGGCGCACAGGAACAAACTAAGTTTCTGTCTCCATACGCTTCGTCTACTCTTCGAACACTAGGCCAAAATTTATTTTCAGCAATATATTCTAATGGGAATGCTGCAACTTCTCTTGTATAAGGAAACACCCATTCGTCTGAAGTAACCATGGCTAACGTATGAGGTGCATTTTTTAAAATATTTTGAGTGTCATCTTTTGAAGATGCATTAATTTCTTTACGAATAGCAATCATGGCATCACAGAAACGATCTAATTCTGCTAAATCTTCAGATTCTGTTGGTTCAATCATTAATGTTCCTGCAACTGGGAAAGAAACCGTTGGGGCGTGGAAGCCATAATCCATTAAACGTTTTGCAATATCAGTAACTTTTATACCATTATCTTCAAACGCACGACAATCTAAAATCATTTCATGAGCCGCTCTTCCCATTTCTCCAGAGTATAAAATTGGATAATGTGCTTCTAAACGTGCTTTCATGTAATTGGCATTCAATATAGCGTGTTTTGTTGCATTTGTTAGTCCTTCTGCACCTAACATACAAATGTACCCATAAGAAATTAAGCAAACCAAAGCAGACCCATACGGCGCGGCTGAAATTGCTGTAATAGCTTGGTCACCACCCACTTTAACAATTGGATTAGATGGTAAAAAAGGCACTAATTTATCGTTTACACAAATAGGTCCAACACCTGGTCCGCCACCACCATGAGGAATTGCAAACGTTTTGTGAAGGTTTAAGTGACAAACATCTGCGCCAATAGTAGCTGGATTAGTTAAGCCAACTTGTGCATTCATATTCGCACCATCCATATAAACCAATCCGCCATTTTCATGAATAATATTTGTAATTTCTATAATTGAACTTTCAAAAACACCATGAGTAGAAGGATACGTTACCATTAATGCTGCTAAATTTGCCGCATGTAAAATAGCTTTTTCTCTTAAATCTTCAACGTCAATATTTCCTTCTGGAGTAGTTTTTGTTACAATAATATCCATTCCGGCCATTGCTGCTGAAGCAGGATTTGTACCGTGTGCTGATGATGGAATTAAACAAACCGTTCTGTGTTTATCGCCGCGAGATAAATGGTAGGCACGAATAGTCATTAAACCTGCATATTCGCCTTGTGCACCAGAATTAGGCTGTAATGTTGTCCCTGTAAAGCCAGTAACTTCGTTTAATTGTTGTTCCAGTTTGTTTAGCATGGTTAAATAACCTTCAACCTGATTTAGCGGTGCGAATGGGTGAATATTATTCCAATTTCCCATTGATAATGGAAGCATTTCGGCAGCCGCATTTAATTTCATGGTACAAGAACCAAGTGAAATCATCGAGTGATTTAATGATAAATCTTTACGTTCTAATTTTTTAATATAACGCATCAACTGACTTTCCGAATGATTGTTATTAAAAACATCGTGTTGTAAGTAAGTTGATTTTCTAATTAAATTTTCTGATATTACAGTAGTTTCTGCTAATTCAGTAATTGGTTCAAATGTTTTTTCTTTTGCTTCAGCGAAAATAGCAACAATCTGATTAATATCAGAAATAGAAGTAGTTTCATTAAATGAAATAGAAATGGTATCGGCATCAATGTAGAAGAAATTCACTTCATTTTTTTCAGCAATAGCTTTCACTTTTGCAGCATCTGCTTTTACATTTATAGTATCAAAATAAGAAGTATTCGTTTGATACACGCCAATTTTGTTTAAAGCTTCAACAGTTGTATTAGCTGAATTATGCACTTTGTTTGCAATATATTTTAAACCTTTTGGTCCGTGATAGACCGCATACATTCCAGCCATAACTGCCAATAAAACTTGAGCGGTACAGATATTTGAAGTTGCTTTTTCTCGTTTAATATGTTGTTC
>NZ_JBIKJY010000015.1:0-60278 GCF_044360715.1 Flavobacterium sp. | reverse complement strand
AAAAATGGCATCATGAAGTGATAACTATAAAAGATGCCGTTTTCAAAAATGGAGGAACAAAAGGGGCTGACTTTGTACTATTGAATGCTGATGATAAAGATGATATATTTAGCCTTGTAGAAGTGCACCGCGGAGAACAAGAACTTCCTTTATTAAGACCTCAAGAGGAGAATCGAGCTTTCAAGGGTAGCGCTAAAGGAACCAAATATAGCAAAGGCGAAAACGCCGTTGAGGGTGATAAAGAAAAGAAAGGAAAAAGAGAAGATAAAGAGAATAAAAGGGAAAAGAGAAAAAAAGAGAAAAAAAGAGAAAAAAAATAAATAGCACTATGAAACGCGCAAGAATTAAAATATTAGCTACTTTCTTATTGTTTATAGGACTATCTCAACTGACATTTTCACAAAAAAAGGAAAATGATATAAAAGATTTCGAGCGCCCACAGTGGGCGGGATTCTTTACCAATTGCAAGAATGAAAAAATTGACACAGAGCGGTTTCCTTTTATTAAAGGGGCTGCCGATAGAGTTAAGTGGGCTGACATAGAGACAAGTCCCGAGGTTTATGACTGGTCGAAAATGGATGCTCAAATACGTAATTCCGTAAAGGGTAAGTATTATTACTATTTTGTTTTATGGACTGGCCCTCACTCACCAGAATGGATTTATGAACAAGGGGTTCCCAAAGTGACTGTAAAAGGTGGCAAGGGAAAAGATTTTTTTCCCTATTACCTAAATCAAAACTACATCAATTACTTCCATCGTTTTATCGGCAAGCTAGCGGATCACATTGCCTCACTACCTGAGAAGGATAGAAACGTCTTTGCATTTATACAGCCCGCATTTGGATCTACAGGTGATAGACAACTTTATAAAGGTACACCCATTGACCATAAATATAAAATTAGTGCTCAGCAATATTTAGAGTTTTGCAGCGGAGCTACGAAACGTTTCTACAAAGCCTTCGATAAGCCAGAACTAAAACATATCCGATTCCTGTTCAATGTGGATAATGAAAGTAATCCTGAAGTTTTGAAGGGTACTAAGGCTGCAAAAGCAGGTGAACTACTTTACGCGAATTGGCTTCGCAAAAACTATCCGATTGAGCTCCGAAAACAGCAATTTACGATTGCAATTGGTTATCAGACTAACGGAGAAATAATCCAAGATAATGAACTTCGCCCAACTTTTTTCGGTCTGAACGGCAAGAAACCGGAGTTTGTGCGCGGCGAGTTTTCTAAATTTGGGCAAGCTGGAATATTTCAGGAAAATCCGGTTTGGAATTATTATTGGACCGCTATTTCGACCGTCGATAGAGGACTTGATTTATGGGAGGTTGATTATAATATTGTAAAAACAGGACAATATGATGAAGGTTTTGCCTTCGCTAGTCGGTATTCTTATTACAAACAACCGCAGACCAGCCCGTATGCCTTTATCGCCCTTCGTGATGTGCTCGATAGTGCCGATTCTGTTCGCTTTCCTGAGGGAAAATATGGGAAGGCTGAACAGAGCAACGCAGAACGGGTAAATAAAATTGAAGCGGAATTCAATAAATACGGAGCAAAAGTCGGTGATTTGCATGCTGCTACTTCCCTATCGGGATCCAATTATCTCTATGAAGCCAAGGCGATGAACGATGTAGGATTCGAGCTCATTGCCAGAAACTATAGCCGATTTATTACACAGATCAATGCGAATGAAACCAGTGTCGGATTATGGCGGGTTGGCCCCGAGAATCAGCCCTATGGTCGTTATGCGCGAGCTTTTGAAAATTCAAGTGGGCGGAAAAGAATGTATTTTGATCTGGATGACAATTTTCTATCAATGAAAGATAAGGAGCCAATCACTTTGAAAATAATCTATCTGGATAACGGTATTGGGAAATTCTCTGTTCGTTATGATTCCTCATCCAATACGGACAAAACCGCAGTTACCATCACCAAAGCCAACAGTGGCAATTGGGTAAGCAAAAGTATCACCATCGCCGATGGGGTGTTTGCCAATAAAGGTCCCAAAAAAAGCGATTTCTCCTTGGTTAATGAGGATAATGAGGACGACGTTTTTCATATGATTGAAATTATAAAGAGCAACCCGAAAAATTAAAAAAGAGGCTGTATCAATTTTATTTTGAACAGTCATTTTTTAGTTCATAAAAATCAATTTTAATGTTATTTTTTCAATAACTATTTCATGATTTGTATTGTCATTAACAAAAAAAAATGTTTTTCGATTTATTTAATGGCCTCAATCTATAAATGAAACAAATCTATACTAAAAATGAGACTATTTGCATCTATATTAAATAATGGTCTCCAGTAAATTTGTAGAGTAAATCAAAGAGGTTAAAGATTTGATTTATAAAATGAAACAAAATGGGCTTTCAATCAGATTTGGTAAAAGCTAAAACTAAAATACATATTCATAAAATAAAATGACAAAGAAAATTAAAAAAACAGTTACAATACTTTCGATAGTATTTTTAAACGGTTTAATATCTTTTGCCGGAACCACTCAGCCATGGAAAGACATTAAGGTTGATGTTAATGCTAACGGAACAGTATCATCTACTATAAACTTAAAAGAAATCGAGAATGGTTTTCAACGGTTAACTATATCGCTATCTAATAACAGCGATAAACCAATTACAATACAAAAAATTACTGTAAGCATTCCGATTGAAGCGCAGTTATCCGACAACTTGGATGTAGTTTTTGGAGCAAGTTGTATGGGTCGCACACCTTTACTTAACCAGAAGATAGGCAGTCAAACTAATCGTAGTTCGAGTAATATGTATGAAATGTTACGATTATCTGACGGTCAATATTTATTTGCAGGTGCAACTTCTTGGAGAATATTTATGCCGAATTTCACATTAAAACAAGGAGCTTTCGAAGTATGGTCTGATGGAGAAGGTAAGCAATTAAAACCAGGCCAGACAATACAATACGAACAAATCGTACTTAGACGCGCTACCAACTGGCTTGAATTACTTGATCAATTTGGAACAGCGATTGCTGCTGAAAATAAAATTACCAAACTCAAGCCCGCCGATTTTAAAGGTTGGGCAACTTGGGATTATTATGGCAGAGTATTCACTCCAAAAGATATTTATGGTAATATGGACCAATTGAATAAATTGGCTCCAGAGGCAAATATGATTCAAATTGATGGTGGATGGTGGACCGAACGAGGAGATTATAAATCTATAAACTCGGGTCTTTTACCTGGCGGAATCAAGGATATTGTTAGCCGAATTAAGGCCGAAGGAAAAACTCCTGGAATACATTTTGATGGATTTAGAGGTGATGAAGCATCTGAAATATATAAAGCACATCCTGAGTACTTCCTTCATGATCAAGATGGAAAGTTGGTGGTCGAAGAGAATAAAAAAGCAGACAAAGTCATGCGTTATATTTACTTCGATTACTCCCATCCAGGAGCAAGAGCACATATCGCAGATTGCATAAAAAACATGAAGGATAATTGGGGAATTCGTTATTTCAAGGTGGATTTTATGCGTTACGGCCTCGAGAATGACACCAAACTTAGGAACAAACATGTTAAAAGTTTCAAAGCCTACGACCCAACAATCACAGGGGTAGAACGTTTTCGTTTGGGAATGAAAACCATGCGGGAAGCCATGGGAGATGATATCTATTTCTTAGGCTGTTCTGCTGTTTTTGGACCAACTATTGGGTTTGTGGACGGTATGCGAACTGGTGGCGACATCAATCCTATCTTCCAAGCTTTTCCTGAGCGTTGTTTAGGTAATTTAAGTAACTTTTATCTGAGTGGTAAAGTTTTCAATGGCGATGCTGATTACCTTGTTTTTCGCGAAGCCATAGACGAAGACGCAACAGTGTCTCAAGAAGACACAAAACACGGACACAGTATGACAATGAATGAAGCTCAAATGTGGGCCGATTTTAATAAACTATATGGCACTGCCCGATTGCAAAGTGATAATTTGATGACACTTCGTCCTGAACGTAAAGCATTAGTGAAAGAAGTTTTTGAATTTCCAGCAATGGAAGAAACCGTGCCGTTGGATTTTTGGGAACATGGAACTAATAAACAGGATGGGTTCGAGTTGATAATTGCCCGAAAGGATAAGGATATTTATCTTGGGGTTTTCAATTGGGGTGATAAACCTAAAGAATATGAATTGAAAGCTTTTGGAAAAACAAGTCCTTTGCTTTTAGAAGGTCGTCATTCTCAAATCATAAAATACGAAGGAGAAAAATCATTTGATGAACTATGCGAGAACATGAAATCGTTATAAGATAATAAATAAGTCTATGCGTCTACATCTTTCTTAATAAGTTGGCTAAAAATTATATCTAAATGAAAAAACAAGTTAAAAACTATTTAATAATTTTAATTACGTTTATAATCTGTACGCTTTCTTTACATGCTCAAACGACCATTTTACCAGTTAATTCCTATGGCGTTTGGGACAGATCAAATGCCTATGACATTTCAGTTAATACTGATTACAACTATTTGAAAGGAATAAGTGCCGATGTCAACTGGGAAGATGTGCAAGCAAATAACTCCATTCAATACAATTGGTCTGAAATTCAAACTATATTGCAAACAGCCTACAACAACAATCAGATGGTTAACATAAGCGTAGGAGTTGGCCCTGATGCCCCAGCTTGGATATATACTAATGGTGTACCTAGTGTGATTACTAATGACACACAACATCCAAATTGGACACAATATCCTTATTATTTAGATATCGATTATAAAACGTATTATTTCAATATGATAGTCAATTTTGGAAATTTCTTACGAACACTTCCTTCAAATTTATTTAGTAAAATTGCCTATGTTCAGGTAAAAACGGGATGCACAGGTGATGAAGTTGCTTATAAGGGAACACCTCTTAATTCCTCTTATACTATTTCCGATAATCAATGGCGTGCATTCCGTTTAGAAGTATTTGAAAAATTTAGATTAGCATTTAATACTGGGAATACCAGCACCCGGATTGGGCTTCTTTTTAACAATATTGATCCTGTTGACGAACCCTCAGAATGGCAATGGGTAACTAATAACATTACCTATGGATTTGGAACAAAGGGTGGAGCTTATGCAAGGGGGCATCATCTTTCAGACGAATTAGATTTCAAAACTACTTGGACACCATATCTGGTTAATCCACAAGGATTACATTTATTTTCTGCAGCAGAAATGGATCAAACTTGGACTAAACCTTTGTACCAAATTAATGTCCCGTTAGGATTTTATTGGGGTGCATTAAGCGGGCTTAATACTGGTCTTTCCGTTTGGCTCGTTACTCAAAGCGCTTTGCAAGAAGCACAAACAAAACCTGAGTTACATGACGTTTTTAAGATGTTTAATAAATATTCAAAACAAGTATATCCTAGTACTGCTGCTGCAGCCTATTCCATTTTCCATGAAGGTTTAAATTCTCAAAACACCGTTAAATTTCCCGAAAATATTTATGGTCAAGCCAACCAATCAAACCAGGCTCGTTATATTGCAATATGTAATGCTTATGCAGCCAGAGGTGCACAAATGGATCATGTATTTGCAGCCACTAAAGGTCAGGTTTGGCAACGTGATCTGCAAACAGGGTATAACGATGCTGGATGGAATATTGAAGAGGGGAATTACGAGAGATGGATTACTCAAATAAATCCAGATTTAACTTCAATTGGTCTTTTCAGAGTAAGAGGCGTTATTAATTCAAGTTCATCTAAATACGACCGTTTTGCAAGATCTTTTCAAAATAGTAGTGGCAAAAACACCATGTATTTTAAATTCCATTCCGATGTATTTAGCCTTTCAACTCCAGCCAGTTTAACATTTAAAATTACGTGGCTCGACAAAAATCAAAATTCTACTTGGGCACTAAAATATTATAATTCATCTGGCTTACAGACTGCCTTAAATATAACAAGTATTGGAGATAATCAATGGAAAACAACTAACATAACCATACAAAATCCAATTATTTCCCAAAATGGAGTTTTTGGTTCTGATTTTATGTTGGTAAACACAGATAGTATTGATGATATTTTTCATGGCATTGAGATAGATATTACCCGAGCAAATGCATTAAATTCAACAGATTATAATTCTGATGATTCTGAAACATTACTTTATCCAAACCCGACATCGTCTCTTCTTTATTGGAATAAAAATATTACACCAGATGAAATTATTGTTTATAATTCAAAAGGGCGAGTAGTTTTAAACGTCAACAAACCTGAAAACAATTCATTTAGCTTACTAAATTTAGAGAAAGGGATATATTTTGTTGTATTTCTTAAAGAGAAACAAAGGGTATTAACCAAAAAAATAATTAAAGAATAATAGCAGTTATAATAAAAACAATTCAATAGCTTTTTTTAATTTATGAAAGGATTAAACCTTTTTATTTATTGAAAGTCTAAAAATTTAACTTTAAAACAAATATAAATATGAAAAAATTAATTTTAGGAGCTTTATTAGCTGCAGGTTTAAATGGCTTTTCTCAAGAAGCAGATAAAAAAGGTGGTTCAGATAAAATGTTGCAAAAAATGACAACAGAATTATCTTTAACAACAGATCAACAAGCACTTTTAAAACCAATTCTTGAAGAACAGTCGGTATTGAGAAAAGACAGCAAGGAAAATCCAGATCATGCTGATGCAAATAAACTAAAAATCAAAGAACTCAATAAAAAAGTTAAAGAAGTATTAACACCTGCACAGTTAGAAATTCAAAAAGCCAATATGGAGAAAGCTAAAGCTGAAGGGAAAAAAGAAACTAAAGAATAAAGTTCAAATTTTCCAAACACATATAAACTTCCGGAAAACTGGAAGTTTTTTTTTTGGAGTATAGTCAATTACTCAATAGCTAATTACCTATGGACACAATTGTATTTTGATAATATGTAGTATTTGTAAAATTCAAATAAATCAAGGACAGAATAAATTGAGACAAATTCACACTATAATAGAGACTTTTTATACTAGCATAATTCGTCTTTAAAGTTTATTTTTGAGTTTGCGAATAAATTATTTAATAAAAAATAAAATTTTAATTTAACTTTTGTGAAGATTTATTTTCTTATTGTATTTAAATTTTTAATTATTCGAAATTATCATAAAAACAACTTATTAATAAACCAAAAAATGAAATTTAAATTATTAACAATTATATTTTTAACATCTTTCTTTACCTCGTTTGCTCAAACTACGATTGAAGGAGTTGTTAATGATTCTAAAGGGTTACCCTTGATCGGTGCTAATGTAGCTATTAAAGGAACTAAAAACGAGGTTTTTACTGATTTTGATGGCGTTTTTAAAATTAAGGCAAAATTAGGTGACGTATTAATTGTTTCAATTTTAGGCTTTGAAAAAAAAGAAGTCAAAATAAAGGGAAATTCTATAAAAATAGTTCTTGGAGAGTTAAATGAAGTTTTGAATGAAGTTATAGTAATCGGGTATGGTACTGTCAAGAAAAAGGATTTAACTGGAGCTATTTCATCTGTAAGAGCAACGAGTATAGAAAAAGGAGATCCAATAGATCTTCAAACAGCTTTTTCAGGACGAGTTGCTGGTCTTCAAATAACACAAAATGATAATGGTTTAGGATCAGGTGTAAGGGCAATTATCCGAGGTGGGAGTTCACTTACTAGTGGTAATCAGCCGTTATATGTTATTGATGGTTTTCCAATTATTCCAGATGATAATGTATCATCTAATCCATTATCGGATTTAGATCCAGGTCAGATCAAGTCAATCGAAGTTTTAAAAGATGCGTCTGCTACAGCTATTTATGGTGCAAGAGGGTCTAATGGAGTAATTATAATCACAACAAAATTAGGAAAGGTAGGAAAGCCTGTAATTACTACAACATTAAGTTCGGGTATCTCTTTTGTATCAAAATTTCCTAGGGTACTTACTGATTTAGAGTTCCTCGATACACAAATAATTCAAGATAATATAAATTATTTAAATGGTTCCACTGATAATTTAAGCACCTATTGGCAAAATTTAAAAGATACTAACGCACGCGGAGTAGATTGGGCTAAAGAAGCCACACAAATAGCTTCAACTCAGAGGATGGATCTTAGTATTGGTGGGGGAACTAAAGAAGGATTAAATTATCAAATTTCAGGTAATTTTTTAGATCAAGAAGGTGTAGTTATTTATACTAATTTTAAAAGATATAATTTAAATTCGAATTTAGTTCAATCTATTGGTAAAAACACTAGAATTGGAACAAATATTAAATTGGCGTTTTCTAAAAATATTGGAAGAAGTCTTGATAAAGATGCTGATGGCGTTTTTAAAAAGGTTTTTTCCACAAATCCTTTTCAGCCTATTGATTTTCAACTCGGAGCTATTGATATAGATCAAGAAACTAATACTGGAGACAATGAAAATGTTATTACTTATTTAAAAGATGTGAAAAATGAAACTCAAAGTACAAGAATTATAGGGAATCTATTTTATGAAACAAAATTATTTAGTAATTTGACTTTTTATACTAGTTATGGTTTTAATCGCGGGTATGTTAATAACCAAATATTTTTACCCTCTACTGTATTAAAAGGATTCAAGCAAAATGGAATAGCCGAATTTGAAAAAATTGAAACCTTAAATCAAGTATTTGAAACTAGATTAAATTATAATAAAGTAATTGATAAACACAATATTAATGCCACAGCTGTTGGAGAATTTTCAGATAATCTTAAAAGCATATTCACTGGTGGAGCAACAGGTTTTAGCAATCAAACAAATGGTTTTAACGATTTGTCAAGTGCGGTTTTGCCAACTTTTCCTGCAAATAATATAGCCAAAGAAAACTTATTATCTTATTTAGGTAGAGTGTCTTATGGTTATAATAATAAATACCTATTAACTACTTCCATTAGAGCCGACGGTTCATCAAAATTTGGGAAAGAGAATAAATGGGGTTATTTTCCTTCTGTTGCTTTAGGATGGACAGTATCGGAGGAGTCATTTATCAAAAAAATGAATGTTTTTGATAATTTCAAGCTAAGAGCATCTTATGGAGTAACTGGTAATAACCAGATACCAGCATACAGCTCGTTATATTTATTAGAGTCTGGAAATTATGTTTTTAATGATGTGTTTTACACCGGAGTAGTCCCGCTACATATAGCTAATCCAGATTTGAAGTGGGAAACTACTGCGCAATCCAATTTAGGTATTGATTTAGGTTTTTTTAAAAATCGTTTAACTATTACTGCTGAAGTTTATTCTAAAAAAACAACCGATTTATTGTTAGACGTTCAATTGCCTTTGTCCTCTGGATATGAAACTGCTTTAAAAAATATTGGGTCTTTTAGTAATAAAGGGTTTGAATTAACTGTTAATTCAATCAATATTGATAATAACAATTTTAAATGGAGAACTGATTTTACTTTTTCATTAAATAGAAATAAGGTGCTAGATTTGGGAGATAAGGATGAATTTTATTTTAATGCTAATATTTTTCCAAGTAAATTTATGAATGAAATATTAATTCGTGTAGGACAGACAACGGGTATATATTATGGATACATTGAAGATCAAATTATTAACAATCAAACTGAAGCTGCAAATAGCCCCTTACAATTTGGTGTTGGAATTCCAGATATAAACAATAATGGACAAGTCAAAATTCATGATGTCAATGGAGATGGAATAATTAATAGTTATGACAAAGTGCCAATAGCGAATACAAATCCAGATTTTATTGGAGGATTGAATAATGAGTTTACCTATAAAAATTTTGATTTTAGTTTCTTTTTACGCTTTTCTTATGGTAACGACGTAATAAATGGGAATATTGGAAATTTAGATAAGGGAAATATTAATGAATGGAACACATTAAAATCTATGTCTGATTATTCATATAACGCTGCCTATAATCCTACCGGTACTTTTCATGGTGAAAATGGTAATGGTGCTTATTCCTCATTATTTAGAAGTGCTTATGTGGAAGATGGCTCTTTTTTAAAATGTGACTTTATAACATTAGGATATGCAATGCCTAAATCAATCGTAGATAATTTAAATCTGAATAAATTTAGACTTTTTGCCAGGGTAAATAATCCATTTATGATTACAAGATATTCTTGGTTTGATCCAGAAGTAAATGCAATTGGAGGTACAGCTGGTAGAGTTGCTGGAGGTGTAGATCTTGGTAGTTATCCAAGAAGCACTACCATAACATTGGGCCTTTCACTTAATTTTTAATTTAAAAAAAATAAAAAAAATGAAAAATAAAATCAAATATTTATATCTTGTTCTATTGGCTTCAGGTTTTGTAGGATGTAGCGACATATTAGATGAAGTTCCAGTTTCTCAACTATCAGCTGAAAATTCATTTAAAACAGAAGCCGATGCCATTGCTGCAATTGTAGGTGTATATAGTTCATTGCAGTTAGAAGGTGTTTATGGAAAAAGCCAAACTCTTTTTTCTACAGATGAGCATAATGCTGGATCAAAAGTGCCGCTTTCAGGGCTAAACTTATACAATTTCACTGCAGACAATGTTGAAGTAATTTTACCTATTTGGAGAGATCATTATAAGGGAATAAATCGTGCTAATATGTCGATATCGAGAATTCCAAGTATTAATATGGATGTTGTTAAAAGAAATAATCTAGTAGCCGAAGCAAAATTCATCAGGGCGTTATTGTACTTTAATTTAATACGTTACTTTGGTGATGTGCCTTATAAAGAGTTAGAAACAACTTCATTTACTAATCTAAATATTCCTAGAACTCCTGTTGCTACTATATATGAAAATATAATTGAAGATCTTGAATATGGCGTGGTACATTTAAAAACAAAAACAGCTTTTTTAGCAGGACATGCTACGCAAGATGCAGCTAAAACTTTATTAGCAAGCGTCTATCTTACAAGAGGTAGTATGGCCAGAAGGAATAATACCGGTAATGGAATAGCAGATTTTACTTTTGCAAAACAATATTCTAAAGAAGTAATAGATGCAAATAGATATAGATTGTGTCCTTATTTTCCAGATGCGTTTATAGTACAAAATAAAAATAATGATGAAATTGTTTTCGATGTACAATTTAAATCACCTGGATTAGGGGTTGGTAATACAATTGGTATAAATATGGGGATCCCTTCAACTGCTTCTGGCGTAGATAATTTATCCTCAGGTGGTTCGCAAGGAGCTATACGGGCTAATCCTTATCATCAATTTTACTATGAAGTTGCTGATAGTATTCGCATGAAATGGACTAATGCTAGAATTCTAATAAATGCTGCTACTGGAGGGTACTCTATAGTTAGTGCTATAAGCAATAATCCTCCGGTATCGGCAGCTAAGTTTAGGAGATATCCTGTTCGTAGTCCTGCTTTCGCACTTCAAACAAATGATTACGATGTGAACTGGCCAATATTTAGATATGCAGAAGTATTATTAATTTATGCTGAGGCATCAAACGAAATAAATGGACCAACACAAGAGGCTATAAATGTTTTAAATATGCTTAGAAGTAGAGCTAGAAATACTAATATAGGAGGTATTCACAGAGATATATTGCCACGTGAATTGAACCTCCAAAGTTCCACTGGTTTAGTTAATTTAACTCTTTCAAATCCTTTAGTTTCAACTACAGCTGCTTTTAGAAATTATATTTTCTTAGAACGAAGTAGAGAATTAAGTCAAGAAGGTAAAAGATGGTTTGATTTGGTTCGTTGGGGAACTCTAAAGTTAACTTTGCATGGGCTAAATGCAAAATATACGGCTAAAATATCAGAAACGCGTCCAATTGAAGTACCTGTAATAACACTTAATAAATGGACTAAATATTGGAATGGAGCAATTGATGAATGGAATTTAATTACAGGTTCGCTTCAAGATTTTCACATGTTACTTCCAATACCAACTAGTGAGAGAATGGCAAATTCATCCATAGGTCCAAATAATCCTGGATATAATTAATTTAAATAAATTGATATGAAAAACAAATATTCAATAAGTACTTTAAAGCTTTTAACAATTTTGTTTTTATTCGCTTCATGTGAGAAAGATGAAATAGATACCTGGGTAAGTATAGAAGCTGATAAAACAACAGTAGCTATTAATGAAACTGTAACATTTAAAATGTCTGGTAATGCCGAAACATATGTGGTTTATACCGGAGACACTGGACACGATTTTACAAAAAGTTATTTAGTAATTACTGGAGGAAAAAAAGTTGATCAAGAAGATTATGTGCTAACTCAAGTCAAGTTAGATATTTGGATTCCTATTTTGACTGCTGAAATTGCAGCTTATAATGTTTTAAATCCCAATACACCACTTAATCCCAATACTATAATTGCTGGCTTAGGGAGTTTAGTGAACAAATCGTATTATAAAGATACAGCAGCAATTAAAATTAGAGAGTTAATGCCAACACTCAAAACTTTTAATGATTGCCAAAACCTAGTAGTTACTTATTTTACAAATTTAAGTGTATTATTAACTCCACCGGGTGGATTTTCTACTGGTGTAGCTATAAATAGATATAATTTGACGTATTCCTATAAATTTACTAGTCCTGGAACCTATGTAGTAACATTATTAGGAACCAGATTAAGCGATAAAATTTATTCAGGTTCTGGTTATATTTATAATAGCACTGCATCAGCTAGTGAATATAATTTTGGAAGAAATACAGCTACAGTAACTATTGTAGTTCAATAAATTTAATGCTAAGATAATTTTAAAAAAACCTGTCAATGACAGGTTTTTTTTTATAAAATATAATTATTATGAAAGAATATTCTTTATAATTGATACACTAAAAATCTCAGACAAGCAATAAAGGAAGTCTAAGTTATTAGAGATTATGTTGGGTTTTCACTAATATTAAAAGTAGAGTGCTTTTTCACTACTATAGACCTTAAAACCCTAACTAGTTATCTTCTATATTTTGTGTTTTAATATATATTCTGAAGGCGACATTTTGTAATGAGATTTGAACCACTTAGAAAAATACTGTGGATTTGAATGACCTATAGCATATGCAATCTCAGATATATTCAAATCAGATTCTAGTAAAAGTTTGGTGGCTCTTTTTAAACGGACCGAATCAATAAATTCTTTACCAGTAGTACCAGTAATTATCTTAACTTTTCTAAAAAAAGTCGAACGGCTCATGGAAAATTCATCTGCTATATTAATAATATTTAAATTATCCTCTTCGATGTTATCATTAACATATTTGAGTAGTTTTTCAATAAATTCTTTGTCCTTACTATTTGTAGTTAAGTCACCTGCGTCCTCGTATTTATTAGTCAAAAATAGATTTTTAAATTTGTTTCTAGAATCTATTATATTTTTAATAGTAAGATTTAATATTTTAATATTAAAAGGTTTAGGGACAAAGTAATCCGCACCAGATTTTACACCCTCAAATTGAGAATTCATATCTCCTTGAGCCGTTAAAAGAATTATCGGGATATGCGAAGTTTTTATATCGCTTTTTAGGGCCTCACATAGTTCAATACCATTCATTATAGGCATTACCAAGTCACTTATAATTATATCCGGTTGAAATTTATTTGCCATTTCAACACCTATTTGCCCATTATAAGCTGTATATATGTTGTAATTACCCATGAAGTAATCAGCCATATTTTCAATT
This sequence comes from Flavobacterium sp., assembly GCF_044360715.1. Lineage (GTDB taxonomy): Bacteria > Bacteroidota > Bacteroidia > Flavobacteriales > Flavobacteriaceae > Flavobacterium. The sequence continues at coordinate 46,638 of NZ_JBIKJY010000015.1, read as the reverse complement.
AAATCTTTATTATCATCTACAAATAAAATAGTAGGTTTTTCTTCATTAAAATCTGTATTTTTAATAACTAATTCATTATTGACAACTTCATTGTCTTGATCATAATCAGCAATACTTAGAGCTCTTGGTATATCATTATCCCAAAGGAATCTATCTGATTTTTCTTCATCAGAGTAAGCGTTTTCATCCAAAGGTAAATTCAAAGTAAAAGTAGTTCCAATATTTATTTCACTTCTGACTGAAATAGTTCCTTTATGAAGTTCAATCATTGATTTTGTCAAAGACAAACCTATTCCAAATCCATTAACATATCGGTCCATATTACCTCCGTGATGGTAAAATCTATTGAATATTTTAGAAATATAATTAGGATCAATTCCTGAGCCATTATCGATGATGTCAATTATTAAAAATCCTTCATCCGAAGAAGGGAATGCTCTAATAATAATTCTACCCCCATTATTAGTATGTTTAATGGCATTGGAAACTAAATTATACATTATTTTACCGAGAGCATTTTTATCAAACCAAACAAATAATTCAGGTTCAAATGTGTCAATTGAGATTTTAATTTCTTTTGATTTTGCCAAAGACTTGAAAATAGTTTTGATATTTTTTAAAAACGTAATCATATCGTTTTTCTGAACTTTTAATTGGTAATTACCAGTCTCCATTTTGTGAATCGCCAATAACTCATTGGTCAATTCCAAAAGATTATTTACATTTTTATCAATAGTTAATGCTTCTTTTTCTTGTTTCGGATTAAGCTTAAAATTAGAAATCAGTTTTTCAATTGAACATAAAATTAGGGTTAGTGGCGTTCTGATTTCATGAGAAATGTTAATAAAGAATTCCAATTTTGATTGATTGATTTTCTCCATCTGCTCATGATATTGTTTTTCTAATTGCTCTATATTTTTTTTCTCAAGTCGTTTTTTTGTAATTGATGATATTAATTTAATTAAAAAATAAAGCACTATTAAATAGATACAAAATGCCGGAAATGTTAGCCAAAATAATGGTTTTATTACTATAGATAAAGAGGTATATTTAGATTCCCATCTCCCATCTTCGTTAAATACTTTAATTTTAAATGTATAACTTCCTGGCGGTAAATTTTTATAATTCACTTCATGAGTATTAGCTGAAGCTGTCAACCAAGTTTCATCAAATCCTTCCAGAACATAGGCGTATTTACAATTTTTTTGATTGTAGTAATTTGGAGATAGGAAGTTAATTTTTATATTATTTTCAAAATGAGTAAGTGTCAGATTGTTAAAATCATTTTTAAGTATTCTATCATTTATATTTATACCATTAATTTTTATTTCACTAATATTTACAGGTTCGTTGTAATTGTCATGTTTTGATTTATTAGGAAAAAAAGTTGAAATACCATCAATACCCCCAAAATATAATAATCCACTTGAGTCGAAATAAGAAGCGTGTTCTGTAAATTCATAGTTTTGAATACCGTCGTTTACATCATAAATTGTTGTCTTAAACGATTGATTTAATTTAGCCAATCCCCTATTTGTTCCAACCCATATATTTCCTTGCTTATCGGTTTCTATGGATTGAATTAAATTACTAGGAAGTCCGTCCCGGATTGTGATTTTTTTTATTTTTGAGGCTGCTCCATCTTTATTTAATTTAATTTGAAACAGCCCATTTTTTGTACCCACCCAACTATTGTTATTGTTATCCAAAAGTATATCACATATATAGTCATTATTATCCAGACTATTTGGGTTTTGATTATATTGAGAAAAGTTGTTTATAGTGAAATCATTATTTAATTTAGCTACAACGAGTCCTTTAGTTTGTGTTCCAATCCACAAAAAATTGTGAATGGGATCATATTTAACAATTCGTACGAAATTTATAGAATTTAGAGAGGATGGAATCAAATTTTTATAGCTAACTTCGTTCACTATATTAAAATCATTTGTTAGTGAAAAACTAATAAGATTATTGTCAGTTCCTAGCCAATAATGATTCTTGACATTCGCAATTGAAAAAACAATTGGATTAGTTTTATTTTTCGTAATAAGCTTTTTAGTGCTATAATTATTTTTGGTAAATGTAACTAGATATAATCCGTCTGAGGTTCCTACTAGAATGTGTTGGTTGTCGATTTTGGATAATGCAAAGATTGATTTTCCATTCAGTATTGACTTCACAATTTTTTGATTGGTCGTGTCATAAATAAAAAGGCCTTCAAATAAAGTACCTACCCACAAATTATTAAATTCATCTTTAATAATTGATCTTGTATTACTAATTATTGAGTTGCTTTTATTATCTTTAATATGATAATTTTTAAATTTTAGTCCAGAATTATTTTGAAAAAAGACGCCGTTGCCTAAAGATCCAATCCAAAGTGTTTTATCTCGAGAAATAAAAATACTTTTAATTTTTCTAGTAGGTAAATCAATTGAGGTAATAGTTGAAGAGGAAAAATCATTATTCTTTAAGGCATCTTTATTTATTTTGATAGCCCCGTTAGCTCGGGAAGTCACAATAAGATTGTTTTGATGATCTTGAATGATATTTGCTATTCTAGAAAAATTGATGGCAGAATCCTTTTTTGGATAAATTTTAGTCGTAAAATAGTTTCCTTTATCTTCTTTTAAATGAAATAAACCATTGTTTTGAGTACCTATCCAGATATTTGAAAAGTTATCTTGAAAAAAAGCAGATATAGTAACATCCGTAGATTGTCCTATTCGAATTTTTTCTAAAATGATAATTTGATTACTACTGATTTTGATTAAAATAACTTGGTTTTTATTAGTCAACCAACAGTTTCCATTTTTATCTTTTTCATGAATTTTTAAAGATTCAAGGTCTAAACTGGAAGGTGTTTTATATCGAATACTCTTTTGGCAAATTGATTTTGTGTTTTCCTCCGTAAAAAGTTCTTTTCCCGAATTAATACTCCAAAGTCCATTTTGAGTAGTGAACATAATTTTACCATCAATCAATTTAATGGATTGTATATTTTGGCCAAAAAGATTATTTTTTGGATTGTATTTCTTTAGATTATATAATTTATGTGTAATGGGATTATAAACAGTAAGGCCTTGCTCCGTAGCAATCCAAATATTACCGGCAAGATCTTGTGCAATTGAATTTATAGTATTGTCTGAAAGATCGTTGAAAGAATTTGACGCATAAAACGATCTAATATTTATGCCATCATAGCGGTTTAATCCATAGTGGGTACCAAACCACATATATCCATCTCTATCTTGAAATATTGCTGTTATACCATTTTGTGATAAACCTTGTTTATTATCAATATTTTTAAAATAAATAGTGTCACTCTGTATACCATATGAATATACATAAAAAAATAATGTAATTAGTGATGTTAAAATCCTTTGCATTGATTGTTTATATTTTTTATATACTATTTTTTCAAACTAAAAATAATTCTTTAAATTAGGCCAATTAGTTAATAATTCAAAGATAAATGTTTTTTTGATTTGTTTTTAATATTATTTATTTGAATTTAAGTTAATGGACTTTAAAATTGATACAGCAGTTTTTTTGCTATTTGCCTCAAAGACCTTTATGATGAAATTTTTTATTTCTTAAACTTTCAGTGTTTGAAATGCTGGAATGAAAAACATTACTAATAAAATTCTGTAAGCTAAAAACTAAAGGAAGATTATTTTAATTGATTGTAGCCGAAAAAATTAAAATTAGCCCCATTTTATTACTTTAGGCAGGAAAAACGATAAATAGTATAGCTCTCATATTTTTCACCAGGCTTAAGAATAATTGTTGGAAATGATATTTGATTTGGAGAATTATAATCTTGAGTTTCTAGAGCAAACGATTCTCTGTAGTGAAATGGTTTCCCCATTTTTCCAATATCGTTACCTTTAAAGAAATTGGCGCTAAAAAAATGTACCCCTAAATTATTGGTCAACACTTCTAATTTGCGACCACTTTTAGGATCTACAACCGTTGCAGCTAATACAATTTTATTGGACTTTTTTTTCTTTAAAACATAACTTTGATCATATCCTCCGCCAAAATGTAATTGTTCATTCGATTTTTCTAAACCAATATCGGCACCAATGGATTTCCCTTTACTAAAATCAAATGGGGTTCCAGCAACTTTTAGAATCTCTCCTGTTTTAATTTTGTCGGGATTCACGGCGCAAAAATAATTGGATGGAATCGTTAGAATATGGTCTAAAATAGATCCATTCCCCTCGCCTGCTAGGTTAAAAAAAGCATGATTAGTCAAATTTACAATAGTTGTTTTATCTGTTGTAGCTAATAATTTCAAGCTCAATTCATTATTTGAAGTCAACTGATATGTTGCTTCTACTTTTAGAGTCCCAGGATATCCCATTTCTCCATCAACAGAAATATAAGACAATACAAGGGTACTATCTGTAACCGTTTTCACATCCCAAACTTGATTGTGAAACCCTTTTAATCCTCCGTGTTGGTGATTGACACCATTATTTATAGGAAGAGAATGTATTTTTCCGTCTAGTTCAAAAGTTCCTTTAGCAATCCTTCCGATTACCCTTCCAACGATAGCGCCATGATATACGCCAGTTGCCTTTAAGTAATCGTCAATACTTTTAAACCCAAGAACAACATCGGCCTTTTGACCGTTTTTGTCTGGAGCGCATAAACTAACAATACGGCCGCCATAATTGGTTATGGCTGCCGTAAGATTTCCATTTTTTAGAAAAAACAAACCCACTTGTTTTCCATCAATCACCTTATTGAAATTTTCTGGATTAAGGATAGCGCATTCGCTATTGTTTAAGTTACTTTGACTAAAAGCTTTCGTAAAAATAAGTAGCGTAATTAGTACTAAAAAAACAGCTTGTTTTTTCATTGTTATTTCAATTCAATTTTTTCTACGTTATTGTAGCTGTTGCCTCGAATCAATTCGAAATTTTTTATCAATTCTTTCAACTTTTTGGGTTGGGTTTTGGCAAGATTATTTTTTTGACCAATATCCTTTTTTAGATTATACAATTGAAACTCTTTGTCATTTCCCATTTCAATATTAACTTCTTCCAGAATTGGATCGCCAGAATAAGGTGGAATCATCATCCAATCGCCTTGACGAAAAGCCGTTTTAGTGTTGGCTTCAATAACCAAGTTCGTTCTTCCTTTGTTGCTTTTACCCGTAAAAACATCTAAAAGTTCCCGACTGTCTGTGCTTTTTACATCAACATTGACCAACTTGGCTATGGATTCCAATAAATCGATTTGGCACACCAATGCATCTGAAACTAAAGGCTTAATCTGCCCTTTCCAATAGGTAAAAAATGGCACTCGTGTACCTGCTTCCAATAAACTGTATTTTCCGCCACGCAATGGACCGTTTGGTTTATGATTGCCGAGTTTCTCCACAGCATCATCATAATAGCCATCATTCAATACGGGACCATTATCGCTTGAAAACATAATTAAAGTATTGTCTAAAACCCCTTCTTCTTTTAAAGTTTTTATGATTTCGCCCACGCAATAATCTGCTTCCAAAATAACATCTCCACGAGGTCCCATGCCTGATTTTCCAACAAATCTAGGGTTAGGAGTACGAGGTACGTGTGGCTGATTTAAAGCATAATATAAAAAAAACGGATTGTCTTTATGGCTTTTTACATAGTCTTGTGCTTTGGCCAAGAAATGATCTGCTAAATCAACATCACTCCAGTTAGCACTGGCTCCACCAGAAACATAACCAATTCTAGGAATACCGTTTACAATCGAACTGTTGTGACCATGATGCCATTTCATGGAGAGCAATTCAGGATTTTCTTTCCCTGTGGGTTGACCGGGGAAATTTTTATCATAATTTACCGAAATGGGATCCTTGCTGTCTAGATTTACTACTTTACCATTATCGATGTAAATTGTAGGAACTCTATCTTGTGTGGCGGCCATAATATAAGAATAATCAAAACCTACATCATTAGGACCTGCATCTAATTGTTGATTCCAATCTACAATTCCTGTTCCTAAACCCAAATGCCACTTGCCCACAACGGCAGTTTGGTATCCTTTTTCTTTTAACATTTTAGGAATGGTTAGTTGCTCTTTACCTATCAATAAAGGAGCAGATCCTGGAAGTATTTTGGCGTCTTTATTTCTCCATGGATAAACTCCGGTGAGCAGACCATACCGACTTGGGGTACAAGTTGCCGATGTGGCATATCCATTAGTAAATCGAACTCCTCCATTAGCTAAAGCATCAATATTGGGCGTTTTTATTTCGGTTGCTCCATAACAACTTAAATCTCCATATCCTAAATCGTCTAAATAGATGAAAACAATATTCGGTTTTACTGATTTATTATTTGTTTGACTGCTGCTTTTTAAACTTATGGTTAAAGCTAAAAAGCTTAAAACAATATATTTGATTTCCATTGGTTAATGTGTTTTTATCTTTGCTTTTTTTGCTTTTTTCACCAATGGAAAAATTTCAGATTCTACTCTGGCGGTTTGCGCTATTTTTATAAACTCTGCTTTAAGTTCTGGCATCGTTTCGGCTAAATTATTTTTTTCAAAAGGATCTTGGGCAAGATTGTAAATTTCAATATTTTGTTTTTGACTTGTCTTATCATACACAAAATTTGCCTTCATATCCCCTTTTCTAATAGCTTGACTTTGGCTGCGTTCCCAATACAGATAATCGTGTTGTTTTTGATTGTCCGTTTTTCCTAATAGTGTAGGTAAATAAGAAATTCCGTCAATATTATCAGGTGTTTTTGCCTTTACAATTTCTGCACAAGTAGGCAAAAAATCCCAAAAAGCGGAGATATGATTACTACTGCTTCCAGGAATAATTTTACCTTTCCAAAAAGCAATTAAAGGGCTTTTAATTCCACCTTCATAAACTTCGGATTTTCTTCCTCTTAAATCTCCACCAGTACGTAGGTAACTATCTTCTTCCTTAGTAAGTGCCGATCCATTATCGCTTGCGAAAATGATTAAGGTATTATCCAATAAATTCAGTTCTTTTAATTTCGCTACAATTTCGCCAACTTCTTGATCTAATCTCGACGTTAATGCTGCATATTTAGGAACACTGAATTCTTCAGAATGAGCATCTCCTATAGGAAATCCTGTTTTTTTAGCATAATACTCTAATGTTTTATCATCGGGTTGGTGATACGGATTATGCGGTAAAGTAGGGCAAAAATACAGGAAGAAAGGGTTGTTTTTATTGGCTTCAACAAACTCTAATGCTCTATCTTTAATAATATCAGCGCTATACACAGAATAAGGAGTGTCTATGTTTGCATTTAATTCCACTAGGTCATTTTTACGCAAATAGGAAGTGAAATAATTGTGGGCATGAATTTGCCCATTATAACCATAAAACTGGTCAAAACCTTGATTGTTTGGCGATCCCTCTGAAGCTGGATAACCCAGTCCCCATTTACCAAAAGCTCCAGTTGTATATCCTGCAGTTTTCAAGATTTCAGCAACCGTGATTTCACTTGCAGGAATAGGCTCATTACCTTCATAAGGAAGTGGTTTATTGTCTCTAATATAAGCATGTCCTGTATGTTTTCCCGTCATTAAAGTCCCTCGCGAAGGAGCGCAAATATTAGATCCACAATAATGATTAGAAAATTTCATTCCCTCTTTAGCTAGCTGATCAATGTTTGGAGTTTCGATTATTTTACCGCCATAACTCCCCAACTCATTGTATCCCATATCATCGGCTAAAATGAAAACTATATTGGGTTTTTTAGTATTTTTTGTTTCTTGGGCTTGTATCCCAAATGCTGCAAATAGGATAGCAAAAGTTAGTATGTTTTTCGTATTCATTGTTGTTGTTTTATATTTAAATTAATTCTCCCCGTCTTTTTCAACAAAACCTGAAGGGATTGGAACTGTTTTTTTCCCAAATTTTTCGAAAAACTTGTCAAACATACTATAATACTTGTCTTTATACAATTTTTTGATTTTTTCCTCTCGAATCTGTGGATAGTAATCAAAAACGTCTCCTTTACCAAGTACTCTTGGGTCTTTTTGTTTTCTTAAATCCTTTTCCATTTTAGTCTTTAACTCCTTAATTAAGGACGCATATTGAGGGTCGGAAGCAATATTTTTGACGCAATCCGGATCTTTTTCTAGATCAAAGAGTTCATCGGCAGGGCGTTTGCCAAAAGATAACTTAAAAAAATTATAATCTTTATCTCCTTCTTTTAATGCCGTCAGATAATTTTTTGTTGGCGAATCGTCGCAATTGTTATAGTTAAATTCTGGATCTCCAACAGGCCATCTGTTCGGTTTATAATTGTGAGAGTATAGATATTTATCCGTTCTAATGGCTCTAACGGGATAACTAACAGCAATTAGATCCCCATCCGTAGTACCATTATCATGACGTTCTTTTCCAATTAATGAATATGATCTCTTGGCATCGATTCGCCCTGATTTTTCAGAAACTAATGCGTCCAGAAAACTCTTTCCGGTCATTTGATTGTCTGGTTTTAACCCAGCAGCTTCCATAAGCGTTGGAGCAACATCGGGAAAGTTAATAAAATCGGTCACTACTCTACCTGGAATTATTTTATCTCCCCATCTTACTACAAAAGCTTCATGGAAATCTTCATCGTAAATTTGTCCTTTTACGTATGGGAAAGGCATTCCTTGATCTGAGGTAGCAATAATTATGGTATTGTCAAGTAAACCTCGCTTTTCTAGAGAAGCCAATGCTAAACCAATTTGAAGATCATGGTACTCCACTTCTACTCCATAATCAGCCAAATCACCACGAACTAATTCATTATCAGGAAAAAAGGCTTGAACCGTAACTTTATTCAAATCTTTATTTTCCTTTTTATAAGAATCTTTTTCATATTTACGGTGCGCTTCATGGGTTCCAAACCAAAAACAGAATGGCTTTTCCGAGTCTCTTTTGGTTAAAAACGCCTCGAAGTTAGATGCATAATCTTTTTTACTCATACCTTTATATGGCGGAACAAGTGATATCTCATTATATTCCCAACCTGCTGGATTGTGTTCTCCGTAGTATACTCCGGGTCCCCAACCTTTACCGGTGTAACCTATTGTGTATCCGCTTTCTTCTAATAATTTAGGGTAAAATTTCCATTTGGGCGGTATAACGGGAATGTGATTAGCCGCTTCTTCCAATTGCCAAGAATACCTTCCTGTTAAGAAACAAGCCCTAGATGGGGAACATTTTGGATTACAAACATAGGCATTGGTAAAAAGAACGCCCTCATTTGCAATTCGATCAAAATTGGGTGTTTTAATATATTTAGAACCATACACCCCCATACTATTTCTTGAGATGTCGTCACCCATAATAACAAGTATATTGGGTCTCTTATTTTGAGCAACTCCTCCAATCGAATGGAAAAAACTTAATATTAAAAGCAAGGAAGAGTTCAATAAATAAAAACTATTTTTCATTTTTTTTAGATCCATGGTGGTGTATTAATTTATTTTCGTTGAATATTTACTTCAATACCGTTAAAAACATCATCGATTGAATCTGTATTTACCAATGCAAAGTCAGACTCCATTTTTCCACTATGGTTTAACTGCATATCCGAAACCTCAACTGTTACAGTTTTCCATTGGTTATCGCCCTTCCCTTTTATCTCAAGAGCCGTTTTCATTTCTTTTCCTTTATTGTATTGCAATGCCCAAGTTGAACCCGGGTTTTTATCCAACCAAGTGATGGTGAATTTTAAATTTTTAGGTTTTGAAGCGATAAACATCTCATCATCAAATTTAAAATACATGGTGTTTTTTCCTGTTGCATTTTCAAAAGAACGAGCAAAACGGTCATATTTAGAAGAGTTTTTATCTATCTCACCTCTAACCCTGAAAAGACCAATAGAAGTTTCGTCAGGTTTAATTTGATACAAGAAACGTTCATAATTTCCTTCGGCAATATCCCATCCGGCATCATTGTATCCCTTTTGTCTCTCCCGTTGGTTTACTTGACCTATATCGACTGATTCTAAATCATCCATTTTTGCACCTCTTGAGGCGTAGGCATTACAAATATTTGTATAGCGTTCCAGATTTTTCGATTTTGCAGTTCCAAATGTTTTCACCGGAAATTTAATGGTGTCGGCAGCATTTAGACCTTCGTGAAAAACAGAAAAGGCAGTAGTGGCAGAAGCTGGATAAACTTGTTGTGCATATTTGTTGTACATTTTAAAAATGTCTCTAATTTCTTGATGCTCCATTGCATATTGGATTGCTCTTTTAGAGCAATTATAAGACGATAATCCTGTATTAATTCCACTAAGGGCTGACCAATAAAAAGCCAATTCTGTATTGATGTTAAATATTTCTTTTCTCCAAGATTCATCCATTTCAGAAGCTGAGAAAAGTTTCATCCCTTTCGGATTAATAAGATAAGGCGTCCATTGTTCTTTGAATGATTGTTCTCCTGTTAAATGATGTCCTCTATTATAAGCCCCTCCTTTTATACCAAACCCAATTTTCGGGTCGATCGTATTCATCACCCAATTGTTAGCAACGGGACTTTTTATAGGATCAACATTATTAAATGTTAACACAATTTGACGGTCAGATACATCATTAAAATACTTCTTAAATTGCTCGAATGCTTCTATCCGATATTCTTCCCATACCTTTTTTTTGTCAATAGCAAATTTTTCATCTTCAGGTTCTCCTTTGTAGGGTTCTTCGTCACCAGTAGCGCCTGTTTTTACTTGTACAAAAGCAATACAATCAAATTTTTCTTTAGGCTGATTTCTCAAAAAAAGTGAGAATTGTTTTATCAATTCAAAATAATATTTCTTATGATTTTCATTTAAATAAAAGGGGTAATTGGCAAATTTTATAGCATGTTTTTCAGGTTTTTTGCTAATTACTTTGACCAATGGCACACCATTATCATAGAGCCATAAAGGAGAATTTGGCCCTACATTTATGCTAATTTTTACTATTTTATGATATTTGGCTGCTGTATTTAATACTTCTTGAAATTGCGAGAAATCATATTTGCCTGGCCCCATGGATTGTACTTCTGCCCATGTAGCTGACACTTCTATGCCCAAAACAAAGTCGGCCTTTGGATCGGAATAGTCATCAACTCCTCCTCCACGATCCCAAACACCATAAGAACTAATGGGTACAGCTATTTTTTGTGCTTGTGATTTTGTAATAAAAAATAGAACAAAGCCAATTAAGGCGGAGTATTTATATAAAGCCTTCATAATCATTTTTTAAATTTATTTAGAAATAGTGTAAAAATCAATATTTTAAAAGTCTTCAAACATAGTTGTTTAATAAATACAAAATTATTCTTTAATAAATTGTTTTGTAATAACACTACCATTTTCTTGCACTACTTTAATAATATAAACTCCTTTACCTAAAGATAAAACATTCACATTCGAAGCATTGTTATTAGATGCTACGTTTCTACCTTGAATATCATATACTTCAATTTTAGTAATGCTATAAGATGAGCTTATATTCAAAACATCTTTGGCAGGATTTGGATATAATGAAATTGTATTTTTAGTATTTCCAAAATCAGCAGTACTTAAGGCTAACGGAACAACATTATCAAAAACAATTGAATCAATATATACAGAATTAGTTAAAGGATTAATATTCAGTGCACCTCCAAGAATTGCACCATTAGTTGCAGGAGATGCGTCAGCTATCGTTCCTGAAGCATTCACTATTACCCAATTTGTAGTATCTGTATGAGGTACTGCAGGCGAAACACTGTTTGCACCAGTTATATTTTTACAGAAGGTATTTCCTGAAATTACAATGTCACCTATTGCATAAGTCGCTGTTGCCAACCAAGTAGTCTTAACCCCGAAGTTTAATTCTGGAAATTGATAACCATTATCCCAAGTAGTTAAATCAAAATCATAGGTTTTATAATCAATATCAGAAGTAGTATAGGTTTGAATTGGATTAAAAGGGGTTGCTACACCGGCTACTTTTCCATTTAATTGAAACAATGTATTGGTAGAGGTATTTTTTAATCTAATATGTGCATACTTATTTGTTCCTTCAACATGGGCAAGTAATGATGATAAAGCTACTTTACCATTATTAGCATTTGCAGTATTACAGTTGACCTTTAAAGTTCCGTTTGAAGATTCAGTTTCATGAACAGCCGTTGATCTTGTGAGAATAGAAAATCCTTCGGTTGTTGAATCAAAATTAAAAACATTAACTTCTGGTGTTACAAGGTAAGCCAAAGGCTTGATATAATCAATTAGAATATACTCTCCTGTTACAGGTGTATAGGAATTTCCACTACCTGAAGCTACAGTGTTTTTTTTACATAATATATCAATACCAACAGCAGCACCTGTCCATGCGGTTACATCAATAGTGTAGGTTTGGTACTGCGTATCAGCGGTGGAAATTAAAACATTTCCATAATTAGCCGTAGTTCCTGCTGGAGCGAATCTTAAATAGCTAATGGAACTTAAGTTTTTCAATCGTATCTCAATAAAGTTGATATTAGAATCCGCATTAATAGCTGCATCTGCCTTTTTTATTATTGGATTATTGCCCGTACCTGTAACAAAATCAACCCTTAAATCCCCAACTGACTGTGTCACTGTATGTGCTCCTAAAGCTCCCCCAGAAGAATTGCAAGTAAACCCCTCTGTTGAGGTGTCAAAATTGAATGGACCTTGAGCAAATATCAATAAAGGAAGGATTAATAATAGATAAGTAATTTTTGTTTTCATATTTTTATATTTTTAAGTTATAATATTAGTAAAATTAAATGAAATCTCAAGATTAGTATTGGTGAAAAAGTGTCATTCATAACGTTAATTTGTTTCAATTGAAAGTTAAATCAAGAAGCTATTATTAATACATCGAGTCTAATTTATTAAATATAAAATCTCAAAATTAATTAATAAAAATTACTTAAATACTTGATTACTTTTTATCAATAGCTAATAGAATTGGTATGGATTTAAATGAAGCCCTACTTGACCCTTATTTTTATTTTAAATTAAAATTGGATAAATACCAGACATACGAAGATTTAAATGGAGTAACATATTTTGGATTAGATATAAATCAATTTCATCAGTTAGAAATTTTTATTGATGGCCAAAAAAAGCAAAAATTTAATTACAATGATTTAAATTCTGAAAGCGTACTTTTTTATTTACATGAAATTAGAAAAAATCTGTAAATACATCAGATAATTTAATTAATGCATATCATTTATTTGCAAAAGAGAAAGGACTAACAAATTATATTTTTTTTGATGAAGAACTTGATTTTTTACCAACAAAAATATCGAACAATGAAAACGCTACGAAATATTTTCTAAAAATCGTCAAAAACCCCAGTAAATTCTATGACTCTTTGGATTACAACAAAAAAAGAAAGTTCCAATATTTGGTGTTTCCAGAAGGGTTTCATTATTCGATCAAAAATAGAAAATATCGAACATCAAAAACCAATGCTTTATTCGAGTTAACTAAATGTATTTCAGAGAGTTATGATTCCGAAAAACAAAAAACCCATCCTCAAAAATGGGATGGGTCCTCTTTAGTAGCGGGAACAGGACTCGAACCTGTGACCTTCGGGTTATGAGCCCGACGAGCTGCCTACTGCTCTATCCCGCGATATATGTTTAATTCTACTTCTATACTTTAGAAGTAAGAATATGTATTACTTAATTCGACTGCAAATATACGTATTTAATCTAAACTACCAAAGAAACAAGTATATTTTATCGATTTTATTGTAACTGTTTCATTTACAATGAAAAAATCCGTCAAGAAAATTTTCAAGACGGATTTTTATATTAATTTATTCTCAAAGATGGAATAATTGGGTACCGAGGCTCTCGACTTACATCATTCCTGGCATTCCGCCTCCCATATGAGCTGGATTTGAATCTTCTTTAATTTCGATTAAGGCACATTCTGTAGTTAAAATCATACCCGCTACAGAAGCTGCATTTTCTAAAGCCACACGAGTTACTTTTTTCGGATCGATAATTCCTGCAGCTAACATTTGAACGTATTCTCCTGTCTTTGCATTAAATCCAAAATCACCTGAACCTTCCGTTACTTTTGCAATTACTACAGAACCTTCTCCTCCAGCGTTTTCAACAATAGTACGTAAAGGTGCTTCAACGGCACGAGAAATAATTTGTATTCCTGTTGCTTCATCTGCATTTTCCGATTTTAAAGTTGCTAAAACTGTTTTAGCGCGCACTAAAGCAACACCTCCACCTGCAACAATTCCTTCTTCTACAGCAGCACGAGTGGCGTGTAATGCATCATCAACTCTGTCTTTCTTCTCTTTCATTTCAACTTCAGAAGCTGCTCCAACATAAAGAACCGCTACTCCACCAGCTAATTTAGCCAAACGTTCTTGTAACTTTTCTTTATCGTAATCCGAAGTCGAAGTTTCCATCTGTGCTTTAATTTGGTTTACACGACCTTTTATCAATTCCGCTTCACCTGCTCCATTTACAATGGTAGTATTGTCTTTATCAATAGAAATTGTTTCAGCTGTACCTAACATTTCTAAAGTAGTATTTTCTAATGAATAGCCACTTTCTTCAGCAATTACAGTTCCGCCAGTTAAAATAGCAATGTCTTCTAACATCGCTTTTCTTCTATCTCCAAAACCTGGAGCTTTCACTGCAGCAATTTTTAATCCGCCACGTAATTTATTCACAACTAAAGTAGCTAATGCCTGACCATCAACGTCTTCCGCAATAATTAATAACGGACGGCTTGATTGTGCAACAGGTTCTAAAATTGGTAATAACTCTTGTAAGTTAGAGATTTTTTTGTCGTACAATAACACATACGGATTGCTTAATTCTGCTACCATTTTATCTGCATCAGTAACAAAATAAGGTGATAAATAACCTCTATCAAATTGCATTCCTTCCACAACATCTACATAAGTGTCAGTTCCTTTTGCTTCTTCAACTGTAATTACCCCTTCTTTTCCTACTTTAGTAAAAGCTTTTGCAATCAAATCGCCAATAGTTTCATCATTATTTGCTGAAATAGATGCTACTTGTTTTATTTTTTCTGAAGAATCGCCTACAGATTGTGTTTGTTTTGCTAAATCGGCAACGATGGCTTCTACTGCTTTATCAATACCTCTTTTTAAATCCATTGGATTTGCTCCAGCAGCTACGTTTTTCAAACCTTCTTTTACGATGGCTTGAGCCAAAACAGTTGCCGTTGTAGTTCCGTCTCCAGCTAAATCGTTGGTTTTTGAAGCTACTTCTTTTACCATTTGGGCTCCCATATTTTCTAACGGGTCAGCTAATTCAATTTCTTTTGCAACCGAAACTCCATCTTTAGTAACCGTTGGTCCTCCAAATGATTTAGAAATAATTACATTTCTTCCTTTAGGACCTAAAGTAACTTTTACTGCATTTGCTAATGCATCCACACCACGTTTTAAACCGTCGCGTGCTTCAATATCAAATTTTATATCTTTTGCCATTTTATTTTTGTTTAAAGTTTAAGGTTGTTTTTTGTTTCACGTTGAACAACCAATAAATAATATTTTCAGAAATTAAAGTTTTCAACTTGAAACTTTAAACCTGAAACTAAGGATTTTATAATATCGCATAAATTTCATCTTCACGCATAATAAGGTAATCCTTACTTTCGTACTTAAATTCTGTTCCTGCATATTTACCATACAAAACAGTATCACCAATTTTTACAGTCATTGTATAATCAGTTTTACCTGTTCCAACGGCAACAACAGTTCCTTTTTGAGGTTTTTCTTTTGCTGTATCTGGAATAATAATTCCTGAAGCAGTTGTCGTTTCTGCAGCAGATGGTTCAATTACTACTCTGTCTGCAATTGGTTTAATGTTTAATGCCATAATTATATTGAATATTATTGTTATTGTACTTATTAACTTGATTTCAGAAATTATGCCAAACACAATTTCTGACAAATTTACTTAAAATAAAAATGCCAGCACTGACAGGCTGGCATTATATTATATATGTAGCAAAAATTATTTTGCTGAATCTGCTGGTTTTGTAGCTGGGGTAGTTGCTTGCTTAGCTGGTGCATCTTTAACAATAGCTGGAGCAGCATTTTCGTCTACTAATTTAGAACCACCTGTACCGTTATTAAAACTTAACGTTGAAAATAAAATTAAGGCAATTAACGTTCCACCTAACACCCAAGTTGTTTTTTCTAAAAAGTCGGTTGTGTTTTTAACACCACCCATTTGACCTCCACCGCCAAAAGACGAAGATAAACCTCCACTTTTAGGATTCTGAACCATAATAGTTAAGATTAATAAAAAACAAACGATGATGATTAATGCTAAAAAAATTGTAAATGACATAACTTCTGTATTAATTATTTTGTTGTAAAATTTTTATATTTTTAATTCGGTCTGCAAAGAAACTACTTTTTTCTGGATATTTCAAAATTAATATTTCATAAGCTTGTATGGCTTTGCTATATTTTTTTTGTTCAAGATAAATTTGCGCCAACGTTTCGGTCATAATTGAAGACGGTGTTTCGTTGCTTTTAGCAATATTTATTGGCACTGCAGTGGTATCTTTTGCCTGTGGAATTTTAGGATTTAATTCAATAAATTTTTCAATTAAATCGAATTTTTTTTCTAATTCCGAAGAAACATTCATCTGTTTTTCGGTTTCTTCACGAACAATTGGTGCGATTTTAGCTAATTGAAGCCATTCTGAAAAAGAATGCGTTTCGTTTTTATCAAATTGAAATGGTTTGCCAATTTCTAATGCTGCTTCTACTTCTTTATTGGTTTCTTGTTGTTCTGAAACAAAATATGTCTCAGTTGAAGTAGTAGTTTTTGAAATACTATTTATTGCAACTGGTCGGTTTTCTTCTTCAACATATTCAAAATCAGCGACTATTATATTTTGAATTTCTGCCTGGTACTTGTCATACACTTCTTGTTGAAAAATTTTAAAATCATCAGAAGTAATAAAATCGAATAACACACTTCTATCTGTTGTGTGAGCAGCCGTTTTCTTTAATTCGTAATTATATCTAAAACTTTCTTGATTATATAATCCTTTTAAATATAAAGCACGAGCACTTTGGTAAAATGGAAATTCATTTACAATAGTTTCAAGTATTAACGTTTGTTTGTCGTTAATTGCTTTAGAATTATTGAGTAGATTTATATAATCGTTTGTATTCATTTTTTATTTTAATAAAATTTAAAGTTGACTTCGAGTGCCTCAGCCAACAATGCTTCGGATTCTCGAAAAACAATACTTAAACTACCATTTGGCTAAAGATTCATTAAAAATATCTAGTGTAATTCTTTCATAAATGATTTCCAATGCTTCATTTAATACGGCAGAAGGCAATAAATTAGCGTCATAATCGTGAAAAAACGAAAAACGCTTTTCAAAATTATCATCTTCTGAATTTTTACTTGAATACCTCACATTTATGGTAATTGTCATTCTGTTTTGTGAGGATTGTTGATTTGCATTAGACGCCATTGGCGTGATGCGATATTCTACAATTTCTCCTTCATATAACAAATCGCCGCCAGATGGCACCAAATCTAAATTAGTTTGATTTTGAATGGTATTTTGCAATTTTTGCGTGAAGGTTCGTTCGATACCTACCTCAACAATTTCAGCATTATTTTGAAAATAATTTACCTGAAACGTTTTGGCATTTATTTTTCCTGTTCCTGTAAAGTTGTATTTCACGTTACAACTTACAAGCAAAAACAAGGTCAAAATTGTAATTATTTTAATTTTTAATTTCATAATTTAAGTTCTAAAACTACAAATCAAATTGCTTTATTTTTCTGTATAAAGTTCTTTCAGAAATGCCTAATTCATCTGCAGCTGCTTTTCTTTTTCCTTTATTTTTTTCTAACGATTTTTTTATTAATTCTATTTCTTTCGCTTCTAAACTAAGGGTTTCTACTTCGTCTATCGCTTCTGCATACAGATAATTGTTGTTAAAATCGTCTTCGTCATCAAATTCTTCTTGTTCTACTTCTTCTTCAACAGGTAAAACGTTTCTTTTTATTTCTTGTTCAAAAATAGTGTTTTTTTCTTCAGCATTTCCATAAATTTTTTGAATAAGCGATTTGTTGTTTTCTTGCACTTTAGCATTTCCATTTTGCATAAGCTCAAGCGTAAGTTTTTTTAAATCATTTAAATCGCTTTTCATATCGAAAAGTACTTTATACAAAATTTCGCGCTCATTACTAAAATCGGAAGTGCTTTTTTTCTCTCCAACAACTTGAAGCGAATTACTTTCCATATTAGGCAAATATGATTTTAATGCCGTTAAGGATATGTCTCTATTGGTTTCTAATACAGAAATTTGCTCCGCTGAATTTCGTAATTGTCTGATATTTCCGCTCCAACGATAATGCATTAAATAATTTACAGCATCTTCGGATAATTTTATTGGAGGCATTTTATATTTGTGCGCAAAATCGGCAGCAAACTTGCGAAACAACAAATGAATATCTTCTTTTCTTTCGCGTAAAGCGGGTAAATTAATTTCAACAGTACTTAAACGATAATATAAATCCTCTCTAAATTTTCCTTTTTCAATTGCTTCCAACATATTCACGTTAGTAGCCGCAACAATACGAACATTGGTTTTTTGTACTTGAGACGATCCTACTTTAATAAACTCGCCATTTTCCAACACACGTAATAAACGTACTTGTGTGGTTAAGGGTAGTTCTCCAACTTCGTCTAAAAAAATAGTTCCGCCGTTGGCTACTTCAAAATACCCTTCGCGAGTTCCTGTTGCGCCAGTAAACGATCCTTTTTCGTGACCGAAAAGTTCTGAATCTATTGTTCCTTCTGGAATGGCACCACAATTTACTGCAATGTATTTTCCGTGCTTTCTGTGCGATAAAGAATGAATGATTTTAGGAATACTTTCTTTACCCACGCCACTTTCTCCAGTTACTAATACCGAAATATCCGTAGGAGCAACCTGGATGGCTTTTTCTATCGCACGATTGAGTTTTGGATCGTTACCAATAATCTCAAAGCGTTGTTTTATGTTTTGAACTGATTCCATATATATTGTTTCAGGTTTCAGGTTTCAAGTTTAAAAAGTTAACTTGAAACTTTTACAACTTGAAACCTGAAACAAAAAATTTAATTCATAATTTCTGAATACCCTACCGCATTACCTATCAACGTTCCACTGGTACAATCTGATATTTTTACTAATACAAAATCACCAGGTTTATAATTTTCTTTTGGAAAAACCACTACAGTATTTTGAGAATTTCTGCCGCTCCATTGTTTATCAGAACGTTTTGAATTTTTTTCAACTAATACTTCAACAGTTTGTCCAACAAATCGTTGCGTACGTTCTAAAGCGATACGTTGCTGCAAATCGATAATTTCATTTAACCTGCGTTTTTTTACTTCTTCAGGTACATCATCTTCCATTTTTCTGGCCGCTAAGGTTCCTGGTCTTTCAGAATAAGCAAACATAAATCCGAAATCGTATTTTACATATTCTAACAAACTCAAAGTATCTTGATGATCTGCTTCTGTTTCTGTTGGAAAACCAGTTATAATATCTTGTGAAAGTGAGATGTCTGGAATACGTTTATAGATGTTATCTACTAATGCAATATATTCTTCACGAGTATGTTGACGGTTCATTTCTTTTAGTATTCTGGTACTTCCGCTCTGAACGGGTAAGTGAATGTACTTGCAAATATTATGGTGTTTTGCCATAATTTCAATTACTTTAATATGCATATCTTGTGGATTTGAAGTAGAAAAACGAAAACGCATTTTTGGAAATTGCGTAGCACATCTGTCTAATAATTGTGCGAAATCTACCGAAGTGGCTTTTTGCATTGCGCTTGCTTTTTCGAAATCTTTTTTCAACCCTCCTCCATACCAAAGGTAACTGTCTACATTTTGACCTAATAATGTCACTTCTTTATAACCTTTTGCACACAAATCGGCAATTTCTTCAACAATACTTTCTGGTTCTCTACTACGTTCTCTACCTCTTGTAAAAGGCACTACGCAAAACGTACACATATTGTCACAACCACGAGTTATCGATACAAATGCTGTAATTCCATTGCTACTTAAACGAACAGGTGAAATATCGGCGTATGTTTCTTCACGAGAAAGTATCACGTTTATGGCATCTCGACCGTCTTCTACTTCTTTTAATAAATTCGGAATGTCTTTGTAAGCATCAGGTCCTACAACCATGTCTACAATTTTTTCCTCGTCTAAAAATTTTTCTTTCAAGCGTTCTGCCATACAACCCAAAACCCCAACTTTCATTTTCGGATTAATGTCTCGTTTTATGGCATTATAAACTTGTAAACGCTTTCTAACGGTTACTTCTGCTTTATCTCTAATAGAACAAGTATTTACCAAAACCAAATCGGCTTCTTCTAAAACTTGAGTCGTATTATAACCTTGATTTGCTAAAATGGACGCCACCACTTCGCTATCGGCAAAGTTCATTTGACAACCATAACTTTCTATAAATAACTTCTTTTGGTTTCCTTGTTTGTTTTCTAAAACCATTGAAGTGCCTTGTTTGCTTTCTTCTATAACCTTTTCTTCCATAAAAACTTCATAATAATGTATTCGAAAATTCATTTCGAAAAAAATTCTGTACAAAGATAGTACTAAATTTCACTATCTGCCAAATTGTCAGCATCAGTTTAACAAAAAATTAAAAAAATTGAGGTGCAACAATTCAAAAAATCAAAAAAACCACACCTATATATATTAATCAAAAAAATAATATACTTTTGCAAAATCAAATTATTGAAAATGGCGAAGAATTTAGTTATCGTGGAGTCACCTGCAAAGGCAAAAACCATTGAAAAATTTTTAGGAACAGATTTCCAAGTAGAATCGAGTTACGGACATATTGCAGATTTACCTTCAAAGGAAATTGGTGTAGATGTGAACGATAACTTTAAACCTAAATATGAAGTTTCTCCAGATAAAAAAGCATTAGTAAAAAAACTAAAAGACTTATCTAAAAAAGCAGATATGGTTTGGTTAGCTTCCGATGAGGACCGAGAAGGAGAAGCTATTTCTTGGCATTTAGCCGAAGAATTAAAATTAGATCCTGCAAAAACAAAACGTATCGTATTTCACGAAATTACAAAAACAGCCATTTTAAAAGCGATTGAAAATCCGAGAGATATCAATTATAATTTAGTAAACGCACAACAAGCTCGTAGAGTTTTAGACCGTTTAGTGGGTTACGAACTGTCTCCTGTTCTTTGGAAAAAAGTAAAAGGCGGATTATCTGCCGGACGTGTACAATCGGTATCTGTGCGTTTAATAGTAGAGCGCGAACGTGAAATTCAGAATTTTAAAGCTGTTGGAAGTTATTCAATTAGCGCTGAATTTACGAATGAAGCTGGAAAAACTGTAAAAGCCAAACTAAATAAAAATTTCAATACAAAAGAAGAAGCTCAAGCATTTTTAGAAAAGAATGTAAATGCGAATTTTAATGTAGCGGATTTAGAAACCAAGCCAACGAAAAAATCGCCAACAGCACCGTTTACGACGTCTACTTTACAACAAGAAGCCGCTCGTAAATTGTATTTACCTGTTGGAATTACGATGCAAATTGCACAACGTTTGTACGAAGCCGGTTTAATCACCTATATGAGAACGGATAGTGTAAACCTTTCTCAGGATGCTATGGCTGCTGCACAAGCTGAAATTACTTCGTATTACGGAGCAGCATATAGTAAACCAAGAAATTACAATACAAAATCAAAAGGAGCGCAAGAAGCGCACGAAGCAATTCGTCCTACAGATATGAGTCGTCATACGGTTGATATCGATAGAGACCAAGCCCGTTTATACGATTTAATTTGGAAACGTACTTTAGCCTCGCAAATGAGTGATGCGCAACTGGAACGAACCAATGTGAAAATTGCTGCGAATACACACAACGAATATTTTTCTGCAACTGGTGAAGTAATCAAATTTGATGGTTTTTTAAAAGTATATTTAGAAGGTAATGATGAAGATGATGAAGAACAAGAAGGTATGTTACCCGCTTTAAAAGTAAACGAAAAACTAAACCATAAATTCATTGCAGCAACAGAACGTTTTAGTAGACCTGCAAGTAGATATACAGAAGCTTCTTTAGTAAAAAAATTAGAAGAATTAGGCATTGGTCGTCCTTCGACTTATGCGCCAACTATTTCCACCATTATCAACAGAAATTATGTTGAAAAAGGAAGTTTTGAAGGTACAGAAAGAAAATACGAGCAATTAACTTTAATTGGTAAAGAAATAAAATCGCAAACGTTAAAAGAAAACTCAGGTTCCGATAAAGGAAAATTAGTTCCAACTGATATTGGAGGAATTGTGACTGACTTTTTAGTAAAAAACTTTGAAAGCATTTTAGATTATAATTTTACTGCTAAAGTAGAACAAGATTTTGATGAAATTGCAGCTGGAAACGAGGATTGGCATAAAATGATGAGTACATTTTACAATCATTTTCATCCAATTGTTACCAAAGTACAAACCACAGCAGAACGTGAATCTGGAGAACGCATTTTAGGAACCGATCCAAAAACAGGAAAACCTGTAAGTGTTCGATTAGGAAAATACGGCGCAATGGCTCAAATTGGCGCTATTGATGACGAAGTAAAACAATTTGCAAGTTTAAGAAACGAGCAAAACCTAAGTAATATAACATTAGAAGAAGTTTTAGATTTATTTTTATTACCAAAATCTTTAGGAACGTACGAAGGTGAAGAAATTGAAGTAAACAATGGCCGTTTTGGACCTTATGTGAAATTTGGAACACAATTTATTTCACTTTCAAAAGGCGAAGAACCATTAGATGTAACAATGGAAAGAGCCATCGAATTGATTGATGAAAAAACGAAGGCAGATGCGCCTATTGCTACCTATGATAATTTACCTGTTCAAAAAGGCGTAGGCCGATTTGGACCTTTCTTAAAATGGAATGGTATTTTTATCAATGTAAATAAAAAATACAATTTTGATAATTTATCTCAAGCTGATATCAATGAATTAATTGAAGATAAACAACAAAAAGAAATCGAAAAAGTACTTCATTATTGGAAAGAAGAAGGTATAAAAGTAGAAAAAGCGCGTTGGGGAAGATCTGTAATTACAAAAGGAAAAATTAAAATTGAACTGAGTAAAGATATAGATGCTACAAAATTAACTCTTGAAACGGTAAAAGAGATGATTGAGAAAAAAACACCCCCTAAAAAAACAGCGACAAAAAAAGCGCCAGCTAAAAAAACTGTAGCCAAAAAGAAATAATTTTATGATATTCGAATATTTACAACCTGTATCTGAAGAAATTCAAGAATTTACAACTCAATTATCTAATCAAACATTAGGTAAAAAAATTGTAATGCATACAGCTACCGATTATCCTAATTTAGAAAACATATCCATCGCACTTATTTGTGTAAACGAAAATAGAGGTGCAAATTTAAACAACGAGTCATTTGACTTTACCAACTTCCGTAAAGCATTTTACAGATTATTTCCAGGAAATTGGAACAAAGGCATTGCCGATTTAGGAGATGTATTAGTTGGAAACGAAACAAGTGATACTTATTTTGTGTTAAAAACCATTTGTGCCAGTTTAATCAAACAGAAAATCATACCTTTGGTCGTTGGTGGTTCGCAAGATTTAACTTACGCTATGTATCGTGCTTTTGATCAATTAGACCAAATGGTAAATTTAGTCGCAATTGATAATAAATTCGATTTTGCAAAAGATGAAAAATTAGAATCTGATTCGTATTTATCAAGAATAATTGTTGAAGAGCCAACTAATTTATATAATTTCTGCAGTATAGGATATCAAACGTATTACACTTCTCAAGAAGAAATTGATTTAATTGAGAAATTGTATTTTGACACCTATAGATTAGGCGAAATAAGTAAAAACCCAGCTATTGTAGAGCCTATCTTTAGAGATGCGGATATTATTAGTCTTGATTTAAAATCTATAAAATCATCCGATTCAGGAAATACGACAGAATTTTATCCAAATGGATTTGATGGTAGAGAAATCTGCACTTTAGCACGATATGCAGGAATAAGTGATAAAGTAAGTGCTTTTGGAATTTTTAATCAATTTTTCAATGCCAACGAAAATGAAATCATAGCACAAATTGTATGGTATTTTATTGAAGGATTTCACTTAAGAAGTTATGAATATCCTTTTGAAGACAAAACAAATTATAATAGATACATAGTTTTAGCTGAAGAAGAAGAATTGGTTTTTTATAAAAGTAACCGATCTGAAAGATGGTGGATGGAAATAAATTACAATACAATATATAATAAAACAGTTAAAAAAACGTTATTACCCTGTACAAACGATGATTATGTAGCTGCTTGTAACGCTGAAATCCCCGAAAGATGGTGGAAAGCACACAGAAAAAGCTATTAAAAAAATCGTTAAAAGCATAGCAAAAATCGATAAAATGCACTTTTTTTTAGATTATTTTGCTTTTGCTATTGTATATGTCAAAATAAATAGATAGGTTTGAAGCCTAAAATAAAATAAAATTTTATAACCCAATTAATATGAAAAAGTTTTTAGTATTATCGGCGGCATTAGCTTTACTTACAAGCTGTGGAAAAGGCGATAAAGGCGAAGTGGTAGGAGTTAAAGGCAAAAAATGGTTTTCAGAAAAACCTTTTGGCATGACACTTATCCCTGGAGGTGCATTTATTATGGGTAAGTCAGACGATGATATTGCTAATGTACAAGATGCGCCAACTAAAACAGTTACGGTTCCTTCATTTTATATGGATGAAACTGAAATTACAAATAGTGAATACCGCCAATTCGTAGAATGGGTTAAAGATTCTACAATCAGAACAAGATTAGCTGTTAAAGCAGATGAAGATGGTGCAAAACCAGCTGCAGGAGGGAAAAACACTGGAAGTATCGGTGATTTTGCATTCGCAGATATTGATCCAGCTAAAATGACAGCGTACGACAAATATATGTATGAAAACTATTATAGTGTAGGAACAGATGACGATCCATACGCTAATAGAAAAACAAATAAAAAAGTAAAATTAATAAAAGAAACTGCTAAATATCCAGATGCGGCTTATGTAGAAGTAATGGATTCAATGTATTTACCAGAATCAGAATCGTTTAATGGGTTAAAAACGATGGATGTCAGTAAATTAAAATTCAAATACAATCAAGTTGACTTAAACAAAGCAGTAAAGAAAAAAGGGCGTAAAAACTTTTATGAAGATGCAAAACCTATAGAAATATATCCAGATACAACAGTATGGATTAAAGATTTTGCGTATTCTTACAACGAACCAATGCACAATAGTTATTTTTGGCACCAAGCATATGGAGATTACCCAGTAGTAGGTGTATCTTGGGATCAAGCAAAAGCATTTTGTGCTTGGAGAACATTGTATAAAAACTCGTATGTTAAAAAACAAAAAGGAAGAGATCAAGTAAATGCGTTCCGTTTGCCTACTGAAGCAGAATGGGAATATGCTGCAAGAGGTGGAATTGAATCAGGAACTTATCCTTGGGGTGGTCCATATGCTAAAAACGACCGTGGTTGTTTCTTAGCCAATTTTAAACCAATGAGAGGAGATTATGCAGCAGATGGTGCCTTATATACTCTGGAAGCAAAATCATTTGAACCAAATGATTTCAATTTATATAATATGGCTGGAAATGTAGCTGAATGGACTGATTCTTCTTACGATGCAGGAGCTTATGAATTTATTTCTACTATGAGTCCAAATGTTTCAGATAAAGCAAACCAAAGAAAAGTGATTCGTGGTGGTTCTTGGAAAGATGTAGGATTCTTCTTACAAGTATCAACGCGTGATTTTGAATATAAAGATTCTGCAAGAAGTTATATCGGTTTCAGAACTGTACAAGATTTTATGGGAACACAAAAAACAGGAAATAAATAAAATTATAAACAAGAATTTAACTAAACTAAATAATTATAACTAAACAAACTAAAATTTTAAATTATGGCAATTTTAAGCAAAAAAGCAATGAATTTCGCTTACGGTATGGGAGCGGCAGTAGTAATCCTTGGGGCACTTTTCAAATTAATGCACTGGCCTGGAGCAGGAATTATGCTAATCGTTGGATTGGGAACTGAAGCATTTATTTTCGGATTATCAGCTTTTGAAGCTCCTGAACATGAATTAGATTGGTCATTAGTGTATCCAGAATTAGCTGGTGGAGAAGCTAAACCAAAATCAGGAAAAAAAGAAAACCCTGAAGAAGCACAGGGTTTATTATCTCAAAAATTAGACAACTTATTAAAAGAAGCCAAAATTGATGGGGAATTAATGACTAGCTTAGGAAATAGTATTAAAAACTTTGAAGGTGCTGCTAAAGGTATCGCTCCAACAGTTGATGCTATTGCTTCTCAAACAAAATATGCAGAACAAATGGTAAGCGCAGCTACTTCATTAGAAGCGTTAAACAACTTATACAAAGCACAAATTGATGGTGCTCAGAAAAATGCAGATGCGAATGCAGAAATTGCAGAAAATGCATCTAAATTAAAAGAGCAAATGCAATCTATGACATCAAACATATCTTCATTAAATGCGGTATATGGTGGAATGTTAACTGCTATGCAAAACAAAGGATAATTAGTTTTATCAAATAAATTAAACAAATTAATTAACTAAACTAATTAGAAAAAAATGGCAGGAGGAAAACTTACCCCTAGACAGAAGATGGTTAATCTGATGTATTTGGTTTTTGTGGCAATGTTGGCAATGAATATGTCAAAAGAAGTATTATCGGCTTTTGGTATCTTAAATGACAAAATCACAGAATCAAATGGTATTGCAGAAGCAAGAAATCAATCAGCTTTCGATCAGTTAGCTCAAAAAGCGCAAGATCAACCAAAACAATATGGTGATAAAAAAGCTAAAGTTGATAAAATCAGATTATTATGTAAAGAATTTTACAGTTATGTAGAAGGATTAAAAACACAATTCACTAAAGATGTTGAAAGAAAAGAAGATGGAAGTCTTAATTTCGAAGCAATGGATAAAGGTGATATAATTGATGAATACTGGTTTTCTGGCGACAGACCATCAGCTAAAGGTACTGAATTTTTAAATAAATTTAGTTCATTTGCAGCTCAAATTAAAGCAACGGGTGGAAGCTCAATTGTAGAAGCTGAAATGAAAAAAATTGAAAAAAGATTTGCTACAAACAAAGTAAAAACAGAAGATGGAAATGTGCCTTGGTTAGATTACAATTACAAAGGATTTCCTTTAATTGCATCTATTACTAAATTATCACAAATTCAAGCAGATATTAAAACTACTGAAAGTGATATCATTAGTGGTATGTTCCAATCAGACTTAGTTGCAGCAGCCTCTTTAACAGCTTACCAACCAATAGTAGTTCCAGACAAAACAGCTTTCTTTCAAGGAGAAACTGTAACAGGAAAAATTATATTAGGAAAATTTGATCCAAATTTAGTTGCAAAATCTGTAATTGTAAATGGACAATCAATGAAAGCGGAAGCGGGTCAAGCTAAATTCTCTTTTGGAGCAGGAAGTGTTGGTGAAAAAGAAATTACAGGATCTTTCAACTTTGACGAAAATGGAAAAGTGGTTAGTTTACCAATTAAAGGTAACTATGTAGTGGTTCCTAAACCAAATCAAGCTATTGTTTCTGCTGATAAAATGAATGTAGTTTACAGAGGTGTAGATAACCCAATTTCGGTATCTGTTCCTGGTATTCCTTCAAGTGACGTAAAAGCAAATGCTCCTGGGATGAGATCTTCAGGTAAACCTGGACAATATGTTTTAAACCCAGGACAAGGTAAAGACGTAACTATTAATGTTTCTGCTACATTACCAAACGGTGGTGGAACCTTTTCAAGTAAACAAACATTTAGAATTAAAGGTATACCTGCTCCTACTGGTAAAATCAGAGGTGAAGTTTCTGCAAAAGGACCAAAATCTAACCTAGAAGTATGTACAATATCTGCAGCTTTAGAAGATTTTGATTTTCCTGTAACAATTAATGTTACTCAATTTAACGTAAAAGTGCCAGGACAGCCAACTGTTGTTGTTCAGGGTGCTAAAATGAATGGACAAGCTATATCAGCAATCAAAAAAGCAGGTAGAGGTGATGTTGTTACAATATCAGAAATTAAAGTTAAGTATGTTGGTATCAACCAACCTGCTAAAAATGTTTCGCCATGTACATTTGAGGTACAATAATTTAAATAAAATAAAAAAATGAATTGGAGAAATTTTTTATTAGTAACGGTATTTTGTTTGAGTACACTTTCGTTTGCACAATCTAATTTACTAAATGCAAAGACACCTGCAGAAATCGGTAAAAAAACCGAAGCAGAAAAAAATGCAGATAACGACAAACCTTTACCTTATGGCTACATAGGAGATAGGGATGTTTTTATGGGGAAAACTGTTTGGGAACATATTGATGTGGACCAAAGAGTAAATTACCCAATGTATTATCCAGTTGATGATTCTAAAGATTTAGGTTCAGAAAGAAAACCACTTTTTGAAGTGATAATGAAAGGAATTGATGATGGAAAAATTACTGAAGTATATGATTCAGGATATTTTACTACAAAAAAGACTTTTAACGATATTCAAAAAGCAAGAGTTTTTATCGATACCTCAGATGCTGGTATTGAACAATTAGCAGCTGGAGATCCAATATCTGAAGAATTCATTACTAAGCAAACTATTGATGCATTTCATGTTAAAGGATATAAAATAAAAGGTTTCTGGTATTTTGATAAACGTCAAGGTGAATTAAAATACAGATTACAAGGTATTTGTCCTTTAGTACCTGATGTGTACACTATGAACAAGGAAGAAAATAAAAATGACGCTCCTATTGAGTTGTTTTGGATTTATTTTCCAGCTTCAAGAGATGTATTACATGCTGCTAAAGCTTTCAATGAAAGAAACTCTGCTATGCCATTTACATTTGACCATTTGTTAAATTCGCGTCGTTTTAATGCCGTAATTTACTTAGAAGAAAATGTTTACGGGGATAGAGAGATAAAAGATTACATGAAGGAAAATGCACAAATGCAATTATTAGAATCAGAAAGAGTAAAAGAAAAAATACGTAATTTCGAATTAGATATGTGGAATTACTAATAAAAATATTTCTCCAATTATATTACAAAAAACTCTTACTTCGGTAAGAGTTTTTTTTTGTTTAAATTTGTACCATATAAAAATTACTTTTTGTGTCATTTCGATATAAGGAGAAATCTCATAATTAGTATTACTTTATTTGATTTCTCCTTATGTCAAAATGACAATAATGAGAATAAATTATTATAATACATCAAAATGGAAGTAGATTACCTAATTATTGGTTCAGGTTTAGCAGGAATTTGCTTTGCAGAAACGTGTTTGTTACACCATAAAAAAATAATGGTACTAAATGACAACTCTCAAAATTCTACTACAATTGCTGGAGGATTATACAATCCAATTGTTTTAAAACGATTTACAAAAATATGGGAAGCAGAAGCTCAATTGGCTATTACAATTCCATTTTATAAAAATTTAGAAAAAAAATTACATACTACATTTCTATATGAAATACCGTTATTGCGTAAATTAAATAACATTGAAGAACAAAACAATTGGTTTACCGCGTCTGACAAACCTACCCTATCCAATTATTTAAGTAGTGAATTAGAAATATTAAATAACCAGGCTGTATCAAGTAATTTTAAATTTGGAAAAGTACATCATACCGGTTTTTTAGACACTAAAAAATTGAAAGAAACCTATACTCAGTATTTACTTTCTAATTCTATGTATATTGAGGAAACCTTTGACTATTCAAAAATACATATTGAAAACAATTACATTCAATATAATAACATACGAGCCAAACAAATTGTATTCGCAGAAGGTTTTGGTTTACATAACAATCCCTATTTTAACAACTTACCACTTGATGGAACTAAAGGTGAACTATTGATTATTAAATCCGAAACTCTAAAATTAAAAGAAATTATCAATTCAAGCATTTGGATTTTACCTTTAGGAAATCATTTGTACAAAGTAGGCGCCACGTATGATTGGGAAGACAAAACCAATCAAAAAACCGAAAAAGCAAAAACAGAATTACTTACCCATTTAAAAGAAGTAATTTCTTGCGATTTTGAAGTTATAGACCATTTAGCAGGAGTACGACCAACTGTAAAAGACAGAAGACCACTTTTAGGAAAACACCATCTTCACAACCACTTATATATTTTAAACGGATTAGGAACTCGAGGTGTACTTTTTGCACCGTATTTATCAGATAAGTTATATCAATATATTGAAAATGGAATCCCATTAGACAACGAAATTTCAATAGAAAGGTGTTATAAAAAACTATTTAGATAAGTTTTCTTTCCATTTTTTATCAAAGTGAACAAAAATATTGATCCAGATATTTCTTGACATTCGCATGATTAGGGTATTGCTCAAAATTAGAGCAACAACAATTGAGATAAAAGCCGTTTTTAAATTAGCTTGAAATACAAAATGCGAAACTAAAAAGGAAATAATTCCAATTAATACTCCAAGTCCATAACTTACAAACATCGCACCAAAAAAGAAAGAAGGCTCTATTTTATATACTTGTTTACAATGCGAACACGTTTCGTGCATGGCATAAATCTTAAACACATTAAAAGGATTTGTGTCTAAATACATGCTTTCTTCATGACATTTGGGACAACAACCTGTTATCATCGCATAAATTTTAGACCCTTTACTAAACATTTTTACTATTTTGATGTAAAGGTAAAATAAGTATAGTACTTTTGCACCTTATTAGAAAAAAACATGCTAAACATACATAATCTTTCTGTTTCCTTTGGTGGAACGTATTTATTTGAAGAAGTTACTTTTAGAATGGGCGCTGGCGACAGAGTCGGTTTAGTAGGTAAAAACGGAGCAGGAAAATCGACCATGTTGAAAATTTTGGCTGGCGATTTTAAACCCGATTCTGGGCAAATTGCTACTGAAAAAGAAGTAAGAATTGGATTTTTACGACAAGATATCGATTTTGAAGCTGGAAGAACGGTTTTAGAAGAAGCGTATCAAGCGTTTACAGATATTAAAGAAGTAGAAAAAAAATTAGAAGAAATCAACCACCAATTAGTAACTAGAACCGACTACGAAAGTGAGGCCTATTCTCAAATTATAGAAGATTTATCAGATTATACGCATAGATTTGAACTTTTAGGTGGTTACAACTATGTAGGTGATACAGAAAAAATATTATTAGGCTTAGGATTTAAACGAGAGGTTTTTAACAACCAAACGGAAACATTTTCAGGTGGTTGGCGTATGCGTATTGAATTGGCAAAACTATTGCTTCAAGCCAACGATATTCTCTTATTAGATGAACCTACCAATCACTTGGATATAGAAAGTATCATTTGGTTGGAAAGTTTTTTACGAAATTACCCTGGAGTAGTAGTTATTGTATCGCACGATAAAATGTTTTTAGACAATGTTACCAATCGTACAATTGAAATTTCATTAGGAAAAGCGTATGATTTCAATAAACCGTACTCGCAATATTTAGAATTACGTCATGAAATTCGTGAAAAACAATTGGCAACTCAAAAAAATCAAGCCAAGAAAATTGAAGAAACCGAAAAATTAATTGAAAAGTTTCGTGCCAAAGCTTCTAAAGCCTCAATGGCACAATCTTTAATTAAAAAATTAGATAAGGTAGAACGAATTGAAGTGGATGAAGACGACAATTCCGTGATGAATATTTCGTTTCCTGTTTCTAAAGTGCCTGGAAGAGTAGTTATCGAAGCCGAACACGTAACAAAAGCCTACGGAGACAATACAATTTTAAAAGATATTTCACTTTTAGTAGAACGTGGCAGTAAAATTGCATTTGTAGGTCAGAATGGCCAAGGGAAATCGACTTTTATAAAAGCCATAGTAAACGAATTTGAGTTCGAAGGTTCAATAAAATTAGGCCATAATGTTCAAGTGGGTTATTTTGCACAAAATCAGGCGGAGTATTTAGATGGCGAAATTACGTTATTGCAAACCATGGAAGATGCCGCAACGGATACCAATAGAGCAAAAGTTAGAGATATGCTGGGGTCGTTTTTGTTTCGTGGTGATGATGTTGAGAAAAAAGTAAAAGTACTTTCTGGAGGCGAAAGAAACCGTTTGGCTTTGTGTAAATTATTGTTGCAACCCATTAACGTTTTGGTAATGGATGAGCCAACAAATCACTTAGATATTAAATCGAAAAATGTTTTAAAAGCGGCACTTCAAAAATATGAAGGCACGCTCCTACTCGTTTCTCACGATAGGGATTTTTTACAAGACATGTCGAATTTAGTATACGAATTTAAAGACCAAAAAATTAAAGAATATTTAGGCGATATCAATTACTTTTTAGAACAACGCAATTTAGAAAACATGCGTGATGTTGAAAAAAAGGATATTGAGAAAAAAGAAGATTCTGCAAACCAAAATTCCAAAGCTTCTTACGAAGACCAAAAGAAAAACAAATCGTTACAAAATAGATTATCAAAAATTGAAAGTCAAATTAAACAATTAGAAATTGACATTCAAAACGATGATAAAGAATTGGCTTCTAATTACGACAAGCACTTGGAAAACGCTTCATTTTTTACAGCATACAACAAGAAAAAAGCGGAATTAGACAAACTACTTTCAGATTGGGAAATGGTTCAGGAGGATATTGATAATTTGGTTTAAAAAACACCACGGATTGTTTGTCACCCTGAAAGGGTCGCACGTAAAGATGTTATGCAATACAATTTACACAATTCTTAAGCACAAACAATAAGAGATCCTTTCCAGCATGAACAAGTTTGCGGTTAAAGCATTATTGATGCATATTATGAGATTCCTCCTAAGGTCGGAATGACAAGATTGTGGTGATTGTATTGAGAATAAGGATAATAAAAGATGCTGTCAGCATAACAAGATAGTGTTGACTTTCTTTTGTTTTGAAAACGGATTTGCGTTAGTGATGGGAACGGCATCCTTTTTTATTTTGTTGCCTTCGAGTGCCTCAGGCAACAAAACAACTATTATATATGAAAGTAAACGTTGTCCGAGGTTCTCGAAGACAACTTTTACGACTAAAGAAAGGCAACAAAATTAAAAAGATATAGTGGACAGCACGACCTGAAAGGGAACGCCCAATCTTTGGACAAGCTTAGGATGACAATTATAACTATAGAAAACAAAAAAGAGTCCCGATTTCTCGAGACTCTTTTTTTATTTGTAACTTTAAGTAAATTATTTCACTAAAGTCATTTCGTCTACAATGTGTTTAGCACCAGAGAAATTTTCAATTACCCAAAGTACATAACGAATATCTACGTTAATTGTTCTTTGTAACTTTTGATCAAAAATAACATCTCCAGCCATTGCTTCAATATTTCCATCAAACGCTAAACCGATTAATTCTCCTTTTCCGTTTAATACTGGAGAACCTGAGTTACCACCTGTAATATCGTTGTCAGTTAAGAAATTAACATGTAAAGAACCATCTTTATCTGCATAACGACCGAAATCTTTTTTAGCATTCATGTCTATTACTTTTGTAGGTAAATCGAATTCTAAATCGCCTTTTTTGTATTTTTTAACTTGTCCATCTAAAGTGGTATAATTATTTACTTTAGCATCATTTCTTTTGTCAGCTGGTAAAGAACGAACTTTTCCGTATGTTAAACGTAACGTTGAATTTGCATCTGGATATAAAGTAGTACCAATTTTGGATTCTCTTAAACCTTCAACTAATAATCGGAAAGACGCACCAAAATCGTTTTGTGCTTTCATTAACTCGTCACTTCTTTTACCGATATGTGCTGTTAAATCATTTGATAAAACATATAAAGGGTCACTTGTTAAAGCTGCATCGTTTGGATTTGCTAAGTAAGCTTTAATTTTTTCAATTGAGGTAAAAATACTTGCATCAAAAGCTGAAGCCACATAATTTGTAAAATCACCATTGTTTTCTTTTGCTAATTTTTCTACTGTTGGTGCTAATGCATAACCTGCTTTTTTAGCGTATAAAGCCAACTGAGCTGCTAATATATCTTTTTCAGCAGGAATATGTAATTCCTTAAACATTTCATTTGCCATTTCTTCAATAGCCGGAGCCATTTCAGCGCGTTTAGCTGCATCTGCTTTAGTATACATTTCTAATTGTCTACCTAAAGATCTGCTAATTGTTCCAAAAGCAGACGTTCTGAATAACTGTTGTAAATAATTATCATGACGCGATTTTTCATTCGTCATATCATAATATTTATTGATATTGGCTACTACATTTCCGTATTTAGCTTGATTTGCTGGTTGATTTGCCCAAGTATTAAATTTAGCTTCTTGAGCTGCTTTTGATTTTGCTGTTCCAAATTTTGTTAAGGCATCAATCATACCTTGACGGTTTTTCCAATAGTTAGCTACACCTGCAAATTTAGAAGCGTAAACTAAATTTAAAGCATCAGATTGAACCATATATTTTTTCATATTGTCCATTCCAGTTTTAGAGCCTTCTACCCAAGCAGGGTATGCAAATTTTACGTTTTGCTCAATTCCACCAGCTGGCATCCAACGGTTTGTACGACCTGGATATCCTAAAATCATAGCAAAATCGTTTTCTTTAACACCGCTTAAATTAACTGGTAAATGATGTTTAGGGTTTAACGGAACATTGTTTACAGAATATTCTGCAGGATTTCCGTTAGCATCTGCATAAATTCTAAACATAGAAAAATCTGCAGTATGACGTGGCCATTCCCAGTTGTCTGTATCTCCACCAAATTTTCCTAAGCTTTCTGGAGGCGTACCAACTAAACGAACATCTTTATAATCTTGATATACGAAATAGTAATATTCATTTCCTTGAAAAAACGGACGAACTGAAACGGTATATTTTCCGCCTTCATTGTTTTCTTTTTCAATTTTAGCAATTTCTTGGTTGATTGCTTTTTCTCTTTCAGCTTCACTCATTCCTGGAGTTACAACTGATAAAATTCTTTTTGAACAATCGTCCATACGAACGAAGAAACGCACAAATAAACTCGAAGGTTTTAATTCTTCTTTTCTGTTTGCTGCCCAATATCCTTCTTTTAAATAATTTTTTTCTGCAGTAGATAATTCCGCTATCGCATCATAACCACAGTGGTGATTGGTTAATACCAAACCATCTTTTGAGATTAATTCAGCTGTACAACCTCCATTAAACTGCACAATAGCATCTTTTAAACTATGGTTGTTAATGCTGTAAATTTCTTGAGGGGTTAACTGTAATCCCATTTTTTGCATATCACGGTGATTTAAACGTTCAATGAACATTAAAAACCACATACCTTCATCTGCTTTAACGCTCATTGGCATCAGCATAATTCCAGCAACTAAGGATAAAATAATTTTTTTCATTTTAATTTCAGGTAAAGTTAATTAATATTAAAGTAGTCGATAAATTTAAATAAATGTTACAGCTTTCAGACTATTTTTTGTTTAAAAATATTTATGTTAATCATATTATTATTTAATAAAAAACAGTTAAAAGTAAACTTCCAACTGTTTTTTTAAATATTATTTATTATAGAATTATTCTATAATTATTTTTTTAGTGGTTTGAGCACCTTTACTCTGAATCGTTACAAAATACATACCGCTCAAGGCGTTTTCTAATTCAATATTTTGAACTAAATCCGATGTTTGATTATATTCTGCATTGAAAATTTCTCTACCTAAAGCATCAATAATTATAACCGAATAATTATCTGTAACTTCAGTCAATTGAATTGAAAAAACACCTTTATTAGGGTTCGGAGCAATTGAAAAATTATTTTTTACAAAATCATTATTTGCTAAAACGTTTGTTTGTAACTGAGAAGATATAAAGTTGTACCAAGCCATCATTCTTGTAACTTGCCCAGCTGTAAACATGTACATACACGAATCCTGAACGTAATCCATATAATTCATTGTTAGTTGAGTAAAACCACAAGTTGAAGTTACAGATCCGTCTGGATCGCAATTATAGTAGGGAGATCCTGCAGCAGGAGTATCACAAACTCTATCACCTGTAGTAGCACAATTACTTCCACATCCTTGAAAAGTATGATATAAATTAAAGAAGTGTCCTAACTCATGTGTCAAAGTTCTGCCCAAATTATATGGTGCGCTTGGTACATATCCAGAACAACTAGTTGGTGTTCCTGTCATTGTAGCTCCAAAAGCATCATTATCAATTACAACTGTCATACCTTGATTAGGCATACCTCCTAGAGGTGAATATCCTAAAATGCTTCCGCTAATATTTCTAACAACTAAATTACAATAACCTGTCCATTCTGAATCACTATCTGCCCCTGATAAAAAATTAGTACCAAAAGTAATTGCTAACGTTCCATTTGACAAACCGGAACTAGCTGGATGATTTTGAGTAGCAATTTCCCATGAAACATCCATATCTCCTATATTTACACCAGGATAATAAGCACTTGCATCTGTCCAAAGTGAAATATCGGAATTAGTAGCATTATAATCTGCATTTAATATGGCTATCTGTTTTTGAGCCAATAATCGCAAGCAATTTTTTACGGT
This sequence comes from Flavobacterium sp., assembly GCF_044360715.1. Classification (GTDB taxonomy): domain Bacteria; phylum Bacteroidota; class Bacteroidia; order Flavobacteriales; family Flavobacteriaceae; genus Flavobacterium. The sequence continues at coordinate 9,967 of NZ_JBIKJY010000015.1, read as the reverse complement.
TGCTGTACTTGAATTTGCAACAGATGGATAGTGAATAGCCACAGGAATTCTAATTGTAGCATTGGTGCTAAATGTAGCGTTACCATTTCTCTGTTGCTGCGCATTAGTTAGTCTCTGTAATTCGCTTTCAAATTGTTTTTGCAGATCTAAATATTGTTGTTTCATCTCTGGATTAGACAACATTTTTTCCATGTATGCGTCAGTTCCGCAGGTTCTTTGTTGTCCAAAACTTATGGAAACAACAAAAAGTAATAAAAGTAATTTTGTTTTCATTTGAATATTTTATTATTAAGTTTCAAAAATATAAAAAAAATTGAATAAATGCTAAATATTCAACATTTTCCACAATTTATCTTTCAATTCTGTTAAACCTTGTTGCGCAACAGAAGATATAAACATATAATCAAGACCTTTTAGTTCTTTATCTAATTGTTGTTTCATTTCTTTTTGTAATTCGTCGTCTAACATATCGCATTTAGAAATCACCAACAATCGGTCTTTATCTAACATTTCGGGATTATATCGTCTTAATTCATCAAGAAGAATTTCGTATTCTTTCTTAATATCATCTGCATCAGCTGGAACCAAAAATAATAACGTAGAATTTCTTTCAATATGTCTTAAAAAATAATGCCCTAAACCTTTACCTTCAGCTGCTCCTTCAATGATTCCAGGAATATCTGCAATTACAAAGGATTGAAAATCTCTATAAGCTACAATTCCTAAATTGGGTTTTAAAGTAGTAAATGCATAATCTGCAATTTTTGGTTTTGCAGATGTTAAAACAGATAATAAAGTCGATTTTCCAGCATTTGGAAAGCCTACTAAACCAACATCAGCAAGCACTTTTAATTCTAAAATAACATCTACTTCCTCTCCAGGAATTCCAGGTTGTGCATATCTTGGCGTTTGGTTAGTAGAACTTCTGAAATTCCAGTTACCTAAACCACCTTTTCCACCACGAGCTAAAATTTTAGTTTCACCGTCTTCTGTAATTTCAAATAAAATTTCGCCAGTTTCTTTATCTTTTATTACTGTCCCTAAAGGAACTTCTATAAATTTATCTTCTCCATCATGTCCGGTACTTCTACTGCTTCCTCCATCTCCACCGTGACCTGATTTCACATGTCGCAAAAATTTCAAATGAAACAACGTCCATAAATTTTTACTTCCTCTAATAATCACATGACCTCCACGACCACCGTCTCCACCATCTGGACCACCTTTTTCAATAAATTTTTCTCTGTGTAAGTGAGAAGAACCCTTCCCGCCTTTACCAGATGCAACATATATTTTTACGTAGTCTACGAAATTTCCTTCAGTCATTTTCTTGTTTTTTAGCTTTCAGTTGTAAAACCAATTGAAACTATTCTATAATATTAATTTTTAATTTTTATGCAGACTAAAAACTGCGAATGCAACTGCTTACTCTGTAATTACTTTTATTAAAATCTTATCAATTTTAACGCCATCCATATCCATCACTTCAAATTCTAATTTATTCCATATTAGCTTTTCGCCTTGTTTTGGAATACTACCTAATTCTGTAATAATCAATCCACTAACAGTAGTAACCTCATAATCATTAAGCATATCATCTAAATCGAAATACGTCATAAAATCGTGTAACGAATACTGTCCATCCACTAACCAAGTTCCGTCTTCTCTTGCCAGTAATTGATATTCTTCATCAGAAAAATCGGCTGCGTCACCTACTAATGCTTCTAAGATATCATTTAAAGTAATAATTCCCTGAAAAACGCCATATTCATCTGTAACTAATGCATAATGAATTTTAGACTTTTTAAAGTTTTCTAACGCTTTGTAAGCTGAAGTATGTTCAATAAAATATACCGGCTCAATCATAATTTTCTGTAAATCGAAATCGCCTTTTTCAATATTTGCAAATAAATCTTTTAATAAAACAACCCCTATAACTTCATCCAAATTTTCATTACAAACAGGGTATACAGAATGCAATTCATCTAAAATTTTCGCTTTTAGTTCTTCATAACTCTCATCTAAAGCCAGATAAACAATGCTTTTTCTGTGCGTCATTAAAGAATTAACTTTTCTGTCACCAATATGAAACACGCGTTCCACAATATCTTGCTCAATTTCTTGTACTTCACCAACTTCTGTTCCTTCTTTGATAATGGCTTTTATTTCTTCTTCAGTAACCTTGCCATCTGCGGTTGGTTTAATCTTAAATATTTTTAAAATAAAATCTGTAGAAGTAGTTAATAACCAAATAAATGGAGCAGTAACAATAGACATTACTTTCATAGGAACGGCTACAGACTTAGCAATGGTTTCAGGATAATTTAGCCCAATTCTTTTTGGTAATAATTCGCCAAATACTAATGAAAAGAAAGTTAAAATCACAACAACAACACTAACTGCTAAAGTGTGAGCATATGGAAAAGTTAATGTATAGGTTGCGAAAAAAGTTTCAACATCTGTTGTTATTTTATCGCCAGAATAAATACCTGTTAAAATACCAATTAAAGTAATACCAATTTGTACCGTAGACAAAAATTTGTTAGGTGAATTGGCTAAATCTAAAGCTGTTTTTGCACTCGTGTTGCCTTTTTTGGCGGCGGTTTCTAACCTATTTTTTCTTGCTGATATGAGTGCAATCTCTGACATAGAGAAAATTCCATTGAGCAGTATCAACAAGAATATTATGACTATTTCCAATTTTTATATAGTTGAATTAAATGCAATGTACTTAAAATTTATCGATTATTGTACTTAATCGTTCTGTAATTTCTTCAATCGAACCAATTCCGTTTACAGCATAAAACTTTCCTTGTGCCTCGTAATACGACATTAAAGGTGCTGTTTTTTCGTTATATTCTTGGTATCTGTTTCTAATTTTTTCTTCGTCTTGATCGTCTGGTCTGCCTGAAGTTTTTCCTCTTTCTAACAAACGTTTTACTAAAATTTCATCGTCTGCTTCTAAAGCAACTGTAGCTGTAATTTCTTCGTTTTTAGACGTTAAAAAAGCATCTAAAGCTTCTGCTTGAGCAATTGTTCTTGGAAAACCATCAAACAAAAAACCTCTTGATTGACTGTTTTTTTCTACTTCACTTTGTAACATTTGAATGGTTACAGAATCTGGAACCAAATCTCCTTTATCCATATAGGTTTTGGCCAATAAGCCCAATTCTGTTTCGTTTTTAATGTTAAATCTAAAAATATCGCCAGTAGATAAATGCGTTAACGAATATTTTTCTTTTAAAAATTCTGCTTGAGTTCCTTTACCAGCGCCTGGTTTTCCGAATAAAACAATATTAATCATTGTGTTGTTAAAGTTAAAATAAACCACAAATTTACAAACTATTAAACATATAAAAACATTATTATGTGTTTTTTTAAAAATTGATTATTTTTACATCGATGGATCAAGCATTTTACAAACTGCTATCGGAAAGTACTGCACATCGAATAAGTCGAGAATTTATTCGCGATTATGTATTTCAAAATCCAGAAAAATTGCAATATTTAATGGAAATTGGTCTAAATGAAAAAGATAAAATTCACATTAAAGCGTGTTGGTCATTAGAATTAATTTTCGAAATCAAAATGGAACTAATTCTTCCTTTTTTAGATGATTTTTTAACAAAAATAAGACAGTTTAAAGATGATTCTGCTATTAGACCTATTTCTAAAATATGTATGTTTTTATCTAAATCGAAAACTATAAAACTTTCCGAAAACCAAGAAACAAAAATTATTGAAACCTGTTTAGATTGGCTAATTCAGGATAAAAAAGTAGCTACAAAAGCCTATTCTATGATAACTTTATACAATTTCGGGAAAAAATACCCTTGGATTAATGAAGACTTAAAAACCATACTTTCGCAAGATTTTTTTAAACATTCCGCCGCATATAAAGCAGCTGCTAAAGATATTTTAAGAAAACTAAAATAGCAGCTAATTGCGAAACAAATTCAAATTAGTATCTTTGCACAAACACAACAACAACAACTAATGAATTATTTTTCTTCAGATTTTAAATTAGGTATTTTAGGTGGCGGTCAATTGGGCAAAATGCTTTTGACAGAAACCCGAAAATTTGATATCACTACTTTCGTTTTAGATCCAAGTAACGAAGCGCCAGCCCAGTATGGAGCAACTAAATTTTTTGTTGGAAGTTTGTTAGATTACGAAACCGTTTACCAATTTGGTAAAATGTGTAATGCCATTACCATTGAAATTGAAAATGTAAATTTAGACGCATTAGAAAAGTTAGAAGAAGAAGGACATATTGTATATCCATCGCCTAAAACGTTACGATTAATTCAGAACAAAGGAAAACAAAAAGATTTTTATGTTGAAAACAATATTCCAACATCAAAACACCAACGTTTTGTAGATTTAAATGATTTAAAAAAAGCATTAGAAAAAGACGAGTTAGAATTTCCTTTTGTTTGGAAGTGCGCCCAATTTGGATATGATGGAAATGGCGTGAAAATTTGTCGTTCTACAATGGATTTATTACATTTACCTGAAGTTGAATGCATTGCAGAAGAAATGGTGCCGTTTAAAAATGAGTTAGCCGTGATTGTTGCCCGAAATGCAAATGGCGACATTAAAACCTATCCTGTAGTGGAAATGGAATTTCATCCAGAAGCCAATCAGGTAGAATATGTAATTTGTCCAGCCCGAATTGATGAAAAAGTGGCGCAATTAGCTATTGAAACGGCTTTACAAGTTTCGAAAGCATTTGATCACGTAGGATTATTAGCTGTAGAAATGTTTCAAACAGAAAACGACGACATTTTAGTAAATGAAGTAGCACCAAGGCCACATAATTCAGGACATCATACCATTGAAGCGAGTTATACTTCGCAATTTGAAAACCATTTACGTTCAGTTTTAAATTTACCTTTAGGAAATACTGATAGTAAAGTTGCTGGAATTATGGTGAATTTGGTGGGTGAAGAAGATTTTTCTGGACCTGTAATATACGAAAACATCGAAAAAATAATGGCAATTGATGGCGTGACACCTCATATTTATGGTAAAAAAGAAACAAGACCATTCAGAAAAATGGGACACGTTACGATTGTTAATGAGGATATGGCATCAGCCAGAAAAATTGCCGAAGAAGTAAAGAATTCAATTAGAGTAATTAGTGAAGTAAAATAAACACAGATATTACAAATTAGCACAAATTAAATCTGTGAAAATCTGTGAAATCTGTGTTCAAAAAAATATAACTTATGAGTAAAGTAGCCATTATAATGGGAAGCATTTCGGATATGCCAGTGATGCAAGAAGCCATAGATATCTTAAAAGGATTTGATATTGAAACCGAAGTTGATATTGTTTCGGCACACAGAACACCGGAAAAATTATTCGATTTTAGTAAAAATGCACACACTCGTGGAATTTCAGTAATTATTGCTGGAGCTGGCGGAGCGGCACATTTACCAGGAATGGTGGCTTCTATGAGTCCGCTTCCGGTAATTGGAGTTCCTGTAAAATCGAGCAATTCTATTGATGGATGGGATTCTGTTTTATCAATATTACAAATGCCTGGCGGAGTTCCTGTGGCAACAGTTGCTTTAAACGGAGCAAAAAATGCTGGGATTTTAGCCGCACAAATTATAGGTAGTTCAGATAAATGCGTGTTAGATAAAATTATTTTCTACAAAGAAGGTTTACGTGATACCGTGTTAAAGGCATCTGAAAACTTAAAAAAATAAAAAACCCCGATAAAAATCGGGGCCAAAAAACTATTCACTATTAAGTGACAACTATAAAAAAAAAATCTGTTTGGGGGTAAAAAAATGATTTGCTTCATTTTTTCTTTTACAAATATACGTATTTTATCGGTAAAAAAAGTGTTTTGTCGGATTTTTTTGAAAATATTTTTAAAGTAATCCTAAAACACTGATTTATAAACTGATAATAAATATCAAATACCACAAAAAACTTACATATATGTCGATTTTAACCGAAAAATTCAACACTAAATACAATTCAGCACCATTTGCTAAAATAAAATTAGAAGATTATTTCCCAGCTTTTGTTCAAAACATAGAAAAAGCACGAATTGAAATTGACAAAATTATTCATTCTACTGAACCAGCTACTTTTAAAAACACCATCGAAGCATTAGAATATTCTGGTGAAGCGTTAGACCGAATGTCAAGTATTTTTTTTAATTTAAATTCGGCAGAAACTTCAGATGAAATGCAAAAAATCGCACAAGAAGTTACGCCATTACTTACAGAATTTGGAAACGATATTGCTTTAAACGAAGATTTGTTTAAAAAAGTAAAATCCGTTTATGAGAACAAAAACGATAAAAATTTAACAACAGAACAAGCTACATTATTAGAAAAAAAATACAAAGGTTTTACTCGAAATGGAGCGTTACTTACCGAAGATAAAAAAACACGTTTACGAGAAATTGATACCGAATTGGCACAATTACAATTGACTTTTGGCGAAAACACCTTAGCAGAAACAAATAATTTTGAATTACACATTACAAATGAAGTAGATTTAAAAGGGTTACCTGAAGGAGCTAAAGAAGCCGCAGCTGATTTAGCCAAATCAAAAGAAAAAACAGGTTGGCTATTTACTTTAGATTTTCCAAGTTATATGCCATTTGTAACTTATGTTGAAAAAAGAGAATTAAGAAAAGAAATGGCAATTTCGTTTGGCAAAAAAGCCTTTCAAAATAACGAATATAATAATGAAGAAATTACTAAAAAAATTGTAGCCCTTCGTCATGAACGTGCTAATTTATTAGGATACGAAACGCATGCGCATTTTGTTTTAGAAGAACGAATGGCGCAAAACCCAACAAAAGTTCTTTCTTTCTTAAATGATATTTTAGAAAAAGCCAAACCCGCTGCTAAAAGAGAATTTGAACAATTAGCTGCATTTGCAAAAGAATTAGACGGAATTGAACAATTAGAAAAATGGGATAGCGCCTATTATTCAGAAAAATTGAAACAAAAATTATTCAATTTAGACGATGAATCATTAAAACCTTATTTCAAATTAGAAAATGTATTAAACGGCGCATTTACAATTGCAGAAAAACTTTTCGGAATAACATTTAACGAAGTTTTTGAGATTGATAAATACCATTCTGATGTACAAACTTTCGAAGTTTTAGATGAAAATAAAAACTTAGTTGCGATATTTTACACCGATTTCTTTCCAAGAAAAGGCAAAAGAAATGGCGCTTGGATGACCTCTTTCAAACCACAATATATAAAAGACGGAAATAATGAAAGACCTCACGTTTCTAATGTGTGTAATTTTACGCCACCGACTGCAACAAAACCTTCTTTATTAACGTTTAATGAAGTCACGACTTTGTTTCACGAATTTGGTCACGGATTACATGGTATGTTAGCCAATACCACCTACCCTAGCCTATCGGGAACTTCAGTGTTTTGGGATTTTGTAGAATTGCCGTCTCAAGTAATGGAAAATTGGTGTTACGAACCAGAAGCATTGGCTTTGTTTGCTAAACATTATGAAACGGGCGAAATTATTCCACAAGCATATGTGGAAAAAATTAAAGAATCGGCAAGTTTCTTAGAAGGAATGGCCACCTTACGCCAATTGAGTTTTGGCTTATTAGACATGGAATATCATGGAAAAAACCAACCGATTGAAAATGTAAAAGCGTTTGAAAAACAAGCTATGGGCGACACGTCATTATTTCCAGATGTTGCAGAAAATTGCATGAGTGTTTCATTTTCTCATATATTTCAAGGCGGCTATTCTTCTGGATATTATAGTTATAAATGGGCAGAAGTTTTAGATGCCGATGCGTTTGCTTATTTTAAAGAAAAAGGCATTTTTAATAAAGAAGTCGCTACCAAATTTAAAGATAATGTATTGTCAAAAGGTGGCACGGAGCATCCAATGACGCTATATAAAAACTTTAGAGGACAAGAGCCAAATGCAGATGCTTTGCTGAAAAGAGCGGGGTTGATTTAATTAAAAATCAAAACTAACAACCACCACAAAATAGGAATACTTTCCACCCAAAAACTGGTGTAATATTTTGTGTTTTTTGTCGAAGAAAATTCAATAAAAAGTCCGATTATAATTGCTATTACTATATCGAAACGTTCAAAACGCAATATTAAACTCAGAATACAAAATACAGCTAAAAAAACATATCCTAAATACTTTGTTTTTTTTATACCAAATTTCTGAGGAATCGTTTGTAAGGTTATTGCATCATGCTGCGAATCATAAATTTCAAGTGGAATTAACAACGCGCATATCAGAAAAAATAATTTGACTTGCAAAATCGCATCGTAAAAAAACACCGTTTTAGTTTCTAAAGTTGGAATATAACTCACCACATACGTTACGCAAAAACTCACAACGGCTATTTTTAAAAACCAATATTTGCGTAAAAACGGATACAATACAACCAAAAAAAAGATTTGTAAAAATGCGATTTGAAAACTAAACTTTAATTGAAAAAAACAAAATACAAAAGTCAAAAATGCAACTGTTGTAATTCCTAAAACAGATTTATTTTTGTGTATTGAAAACTTAGTGGATTTCCAAAATTCGAAATATTTTAAAACCGAATAACCCAAAACACTTCCAGAAAAAATAGCTAATTCTAAAAACACGTTAGAAGAAATGTTTAACGAAAGTTCTACTACTTTTACAAAGGAGAAAATGGCAAAAGCAACATGTAAACTACTTTTGATGTATAAATCGAAAATTTGTTTTAAAACTAACATTCAACAAAAATAATCAAAGTGTTAATAACAAGCTATTTTAGTTGATAAAAATCACAAAAATTCAACTAAAAAGCAATTAATTTTAGCAGATTAATAATTACTTTTGTACTCAAATTTAAACACAACCTATTTTTATATATAAATGAAAACAGATGCTTTTGCTTTACGACACATTGGAACAGGTGAAAACGACCTAAACCACATGTTAAAAACTATTGGAGTAGATTCAGTAGATCAATTAATTTACGAAACTATTCCTACAGATATTCGTTTAAAAAACGAACTAAATCTGGAAAAACCTATGACCGAATATGAGTATTTAAATCATATACAAGAATTAGGTAAAAAGAATAAAGTATTCAAATCATATATTGGATTAGGTTACAACCCAGCTATTGTTCCTGCGGTAATTCAAAGAAACGTTTTTGAAAACCCGGGTTGGTACACTGCTTACACACCTTACCAAGCAGAAATTGCTCAAGGACGTTTGGAAGCTATTTTAAATTACCAAACTACCGTAATTGAACTTACTGGAATGGAAATTGCAAATGCTTCTTTATTAGATGAAGGAACAGCTGCAGCTGAAGCAATGACTTTATTGTTCGATGTTAGAACCCGTGATCAAAAGAAAAATAATGTTTGTAAATTCTTTGTTTCAGAAGAAATTTTACCACAAACATTATCAGTTCTTCAAACCCGTTCTACGCCACTTGACATTGAATTAGTAGTTGGAAATCATGAAACATTTGATTTTTCATCAGACTTTTTCGGAGCCATCCTTCAATATCCAGGGAAGTTTGGTCAATTAAACGACTATACTTCATTTATAGCAAAAGCATCAGAAAATGAAATTAAAGTAGCTGTTGCGGCCGATATTTTATCTTTAGTGAAATTAAAATCTCCAGGTGAAATGGGAGCTGCGGTTGTAGTTGGCACTTCACAACGTTTTGGAATTCCAATGGGTTACGGCGGTCCTCATGCTGCTTTTTTCGCTACAAAAGACGAATATAAACGCTCGATGCCAGGAAGAATTATTGGTGTTTCAATTGATGTAAACGGAAATCGCGCCTTACGTATGGCGTTAGGAACTCGCGAACAACATATTAAACGAGAAAAAGCAACTTCAAATATCTGTACCGCTCAAGTTTTATTGGCAGTTATGGCTGGAATGTATGCGGTCTATCACGGACCAAAAGGTTTAAAATATATTGCAAACAAAG
>NZ_JBIKJY010000041.1:0-6902 GCF_044360715.1 Flavobacterium sp. | reverse complement strand
TTTTTACAGGTGTTCAAGGCGGTACACATGAAGTAATGGTAGAAGATACAGAAGGTTGTACGAACCTAACAATTGATGTATTAGTAATAGATTATCCGAAATATTTTACACCAAATGGTGATGGAATACATGATACATGGAACATCGTAGGATTAGATCAACCGGATGCTAAGATTTATATTTATGATAGATATGGTAAGTTGTTAAAACAAATTACACCAATAGCTACTAGTCAAGGATGGGATGGAACTTATATTGGTTCAGTACTACCATCAACAGACTATTGGTTTACCATAGAATATAAGGAAAAAGACCAACAAAAATTATTTAAGGCACACTTCGCTTTAAAAAGATAAGAAGTGTGGAATACATAAAAACAAAAAAGGCTCCGATTTCGGAGCCTTTTTTGTTTATATAAAAAGTAATTTTAGTCTAACCAATTTTTAAAATCCCAAAAGTTTTGTGGCGCTACGCCGTGTCCTACAGGATATTCTTTATACATAATGCGCAAACCTAATTTTTCTAAATATGGTGCTGTTTTTCTTGCCCATTCCACAGGAATTACTTGGTCTTGTGTGCCGTGAGAAACAAAAAATTTAATATGTTTAATTTGATTTACATCATAATTTTCTGGTAAAATTTGTTCGTTTAAATAACCGCTTAAAGCCACAACTTTATTAATTTTATATGGATATGTAAACGCCATTCCATAACTTAAAATTGCACCTTGACTAAATCCTATTAATGAAATATTCGATTTGTCTAAAGGTAATTTTTCTGAAATTTCATCAATAAAATTTGCGATTAATTGTAAAGATTCTTTGGCTTGTTCGTTATTTGAAAACTTATTTTCATCGGCATCAAAAGTAATTTCATACCAAGCATAACCATAAGGTTGTAAATTAAATGGCGCACGAATCGATATCACATACACATCTTCAGGTAATTGAGGTGCAAAAGAAAACAAATCTTCTTCATTACTTCCATAGCCGTGTATTAAAAGTAACGCTCCGTTTTTTTCTTTTACTTCTTTTGGTGCTTTTACCAAATATTCTAAACTCATAAATTATAAATTTTTAAACCATTTCTGAAATTGTTCTCCCACAAGTGGCACCAATTTCATTTCATTATTCATCACACCTGCAAAACTAATAATCCACAAGATAAGGAAAAACAACCAATATGCAGTTGATACAAACCAACTATCAAAATAGCCAATGAAATAACCACCCAAGTGAAAACACAAAAAGATGCCTAAAGTTTGACGCGTATAAAAACTAACAAAATGGTTCTTTTTTTCAGTATTCATCATAAGGGCTACAATGGTTCCGATGATGGTAAAATGGCCAATCATTGCATTTACTTTATGCTCTTCCATTAGATTTCAATTTTATTATTACTAATAATTCCGTACACTTTTCCTTTCATTTTCTTACCTAACATAATTGAGTTCTTAGAAAAAGAAAGTATATTTTCTTTACTGAAAACCCATTCTTCATTAGGGTTAAATAAAGTAAGTTCAGCTTTGTTTCCTTCTGTAATGGTATTGTTTTCTATGTTGAAATAAGATTTCGCAGCAGTAAATTTAGCTACAATAACTTCCGTTGGTAAAACCGTTTGTAAGGCACCAAAAGCACTTTCTAAACCTATCGAACCATAATCGGCTAAATCGTATTCTAATTGCTTCTGTTCGATGTTTACTGGGCAATGGTCTGATGTGATTACTGAAATCACATTGTTCATAACACCTTCAATTAAAGCTGTTCTGTCGGTTTCTGTACGAAGTGGCGGATAAATTTTAGTATTCGAATTAAAATCTACCAATTCTTCATCTGTTAACACTAAATTATTTACGGAAACACCACAAGTAATTTGTAACCCTTTCGCTTGTGCTTTCGCAATTAAATCTACCGAATTTTTCGTTGTAATAGTAGGAATATGTAGTTTTCCATTGGTGTATTCTAATAAGGCAATGTTTCTTTCAATTTCAATTTCTTCCGCCATAGCTGGAATTCCTTTCAATCCTAATTTCGTTGAAACTTCCCCTTCATTCACAAACCCTTTTCCTTTTAGGTCTTTATTCATAGGTTGTACGAACAAAATTCCGTTAAAATTAGCTACATATTGAAATGCTATTTTTAATAAATTCGCATTCGTCATTGATTTTTTATAATCTCCAAAAGCTACCACGCCAGCATTTTTCATATCAAAAAGTTCGGCTAAGTCGTTTCCTTCGCTATTTTTGGTCAAACAACCTACAACGTGCAAATTTGAAATACTATTTTGTGCTTTGCTTTTAACAAATTGAATTACCGCTTGATTATCAATCGCTGGATGTGTATTGGAATGTAAAAAAACGGAAGTAAAACCACTTTTAGCAGCCACTTTTAATCCGTTTTCTATGGTTTCTGTTGTTTCAAAACCAGGTTCTCCAAAAACTACCGAAGTATCTAACCAACCTTGAGAAATATGTAAGTTTTCTTTTTCAATAACTTCAAAACCTTCTTTTATGGTTAGATTCTTTCCAATTTTAGAAATAATACCATCTGTAATTTCAATATCAACTTGTTGCTTATGAAATGGGTTTTGACTTTCAAGTAGTGTCGCGTTTTTTAGTAAAAGATTCATTTTACAAATTTTTGGATTAGTAATTCAATTAGTAAAAGTAATAATGTGGCAAAGATAAAATATTTCCAAACTTCATTGCTTGTTCTGGAAGAATGTATATCAGAATAAAACGTAGATACAGCATTTACTTCCGTACACGAATCAAAATAATCTGTATTTATTTGCAATAAATCACTTTCGTTTCTTGGATAATTAAAACTGATATTTTTTAGTGATTCTTTATCTTTTAACACTTCGTAATTCCCTGATTTTTCAGGATAATTTCCGAAAGTGAGCTTGATTTTATTGTTTAATATTTGTTGCATTGGAATAAAACTGTTTTCAGTATTTGTAACACTCAAAACATTATCTTTTGCAATAGTTTCGTTGATAATTGTATAGTTGTTGTTACCAATTATAAAGGCATTTAACCCTGATTTATTATTGTTTTGCCCCATATTATAAAACGTAGGAACAATTAAAGGCGAATTCTGAAAGTTCGAATTTTCTTTATTTATAGAAGTTGAAAAGAAGAATAAATTTCCCAGTTTATTGGTAATATTTCCTAAGAAAACACTTTTGTCTTCATATTGTAACACAGGCAAATTACTTCCATTTATCGTAAATGATGCATTTGTTTTTGGATATTGAAAATTGCTTACTTTTTTATCAAAAACGTTGGTATATATGGGATGATTGAAACTTATTTGTGTAATTTGTTTTTCTTTTTGTGTTTTTTCTGAAAATGAAATCGGACTAAAATTACTCAAAAAAGCATTGTAGTTCGAAACATCGCTTGTAACATCAGGTATAAAAATTATGGTTCCGCCTTTGCTATAATAATTTTTCAAAGTAACAGATAAAGCACTTGAAATAGTTGGTATTTCATTTAATACCAAAGCATCGGCATTTTCAATAGCATTGTAATTTAAGGTTTTCCAATCTGTTGATGTGTAGTTAAATTCGTCAGCTGTGAATATTCTGGATAAAAAGTTGTTTTTTTCTGGAGTACCTACGGCAATTACATTCGATTTTTGAGGTTTAGAAATACTAAAATAAAACGAATTGTCATATTCTAAACTTGAATCTTGAATGGAAACATACCCATGAAAATCTGTTTTTGGTATGGTAAACAATATCTCTTTTTGCTGCTTTTCATTGGAAATTAATGCTTTTCCAACTAATTTTTTACCATTATACATTGAAATGGGCACATCATTTTCAAAATCTCCGTACGATTTAATACTTATTTTTAACTCGTAAAATTGATCTAAAACCTGACTAATTTGTACGTTTTTAATTGCAGTATTATAGGTTTCGTTTGCTTTTACGGTTTGATAATACAGCGATGATGTTTCGCTTAAATTGGTTTTTAATTCATCTTTTAATCCAACTGCGTCAGAAATAAATAAAATATCTTTCGGAATACCAGGTTTTTTTGCTTCAATTCTGGTGATAATTGCGGCAGGATTGAATGGAGTAGACGAGTAGTTTAAATTTTGTAATTCTTTTTGAATGTTACGAATTGTAGTATCGTAAAAATTTTCATCGTTGGTAAGTACCGATAATTGTTGGTCTTCTGGTGTATTTTCTAATACATCCTGAATGGTTCTTTTTAATAATTCACCGTTATTTCCTTTGGCTTGCATCGAAAAGGAATTGTCGATGACTAAAATTAATTCGTTATTTTTTTTATCAAAATCTTTTGCTTTGAAGAAAGGTTGTGCGAAGGCAAAAATTAGAGCTGTTAAAAGTAATAAACGAGTGACTAATAATAGCCATTTCTTAATTGTAGCGCTTTTACGAGTTTGAACTTCGAGTTCTTTAAGCAATTTAACATTCGTGAATTCTTGTTTTTTAAATCGTCTCAATTGAAAAAGGTGTACCAAAATTGGTATAATCAATAGAAATAAAAAATATAGAATTTCTGGGTTTTTAAATTGCATTTTTATTAAAGTTTTTCAAAAATACTAAAAATTACTTTTTCTTTTTCTTTTCGTCTCGTTTTCTTTCAATTCCTCGGTTTCTAGAAGCGGTTTTTCTTGGTGTTCTTTTTCCTGGACCTCCTAAATTGACTTTACTATTTTTCTCTGATTTTTTCTCAAAAGCATCGCCGCCTGTTTTCTTTACACGTTTCAAAAGCGTTTTTACTTTCTTTTGATCTTTTTCGAATTCTAAGCGTTGTTGTTCAATTTTTACATCTGAAGGAATCTCGTGAATTTTAATTTCGGTTTGCATTAGCATTTCTACTTCCAATTGAAATTCGTCTTCTTTCGGACCAATAAAACTGATGGCAATACCGTCTTTATCGGCACGACCCGTACGACCAATTCTGTGCATATATTGTTCTGGGATTTCAGGAAATTGCATATTTATTACGTGTGTAATATCTGTAATATCCAATCCACGAGCCATAATATCAGTGGTTACTAAACCTCTAATTTCTCCAGATTGAAAATTTTCCATCATATTTAAACGGTAATTTTGCGTTTTATTGGAGTGCACCGTTCCAAACTGACCTGGGAAATCTTCTTCTAAATGTTCTAATAAAAAATCGGCCATTCTTTTACTGTTTACAAACAATAAAATTCGGCTGTATGTTTCGTCTTGTAATAAATGTTTAAGTAAATTAATCTTCGTTAAAAAGTTCGGTACCACATAAGCGCGTTGTTCAATTTGCTCTAATGGAGTACCACTTGGTGCTAACGAGACTTCTTCTGGAAATTCGAAAAATTCATCTAACAAATCATCTACTTCTTCTGTCATAGTTGCCGAAAACAAAATGTTTTGTCTTTTCGAACGCATCATCGATAAAATAGAAGTTAGTTGTACTCGAAATCCTAAATTTAATATTTCATCAAATTCATCAATGACTAATTTTTGTAAATCGTCAAAACGCAAGACATTATCTAAAGCCAAATCCATAATTCTACCGGGTGTTCCCACCACAATATCAATTCCAGAATAAATGTCTTTCTTTTGTGTATTGATGTTCACGCCACCATAAACGGCAAGCGAACGCACACTCATATATTTGGTTAATTTTTCAATTTCTTCGTGCACTTGCACTACTAATTCTCGAGTAGGTACTAAAATAAGCACTCTCGGAATATCGGTAGGTACAAAACGCCATTGTTTTAAAATAGGTAACAAATAGGCAAACGTTTTTCCCGTTCCGGTTTGTGCAATTCCCATCACATCTCTACCAGACATAACGATTGGAAAGGCTTTTGATTGGATAGGAGTAGGAGTTGTGAAACCTAAATCGTCTATAGCTTTTTGTAGCGAAATTGGAAGATTAAGTTGTTCGAATGTAACCATTTGTATGAAAATTTAGGCAAAGATAGTGATTGAGAGTTTGTGAAGCAATCTTTTGGAGTGTTAGTTGGTTTTTGATAGGAACACGGATTTAACAGATGTAACGGATTTAAAGGATTTTTTAATTTTAAACACATAGGCACATAGTTTTTTTTGAAATTATTTAGAAGCTTCGCTTTGGATAGGTAACATAGAAATTGCATTTTTAGTTTGCTATTGCTATTGCTATTGAAAATGATAGGAACACGGATTTGACAGATGTAACGGATTTTTATTTTTCATTTTGGAATTTAATTTTTTAAAAGTTTGATATTACTATTGATTTTTGAAATTGTCATTGTCATTGCTATTGATTTCTTTTACCTTTGTGCTTTTACCCAAACAATGAAACACGAAATTATCATTACGAAAGACGGTTCCACGTCTATTTATATTCCAGAATGGGATGAAACCTATCATTCTAAGTTTGGTGCCATACAAGAAGCGTATTACGTTTTTATTAAAAATGGCTTAGATGTTTTGGCTGATGCTTCAGAAATTTCGATTTTAGAAATTGGTTTTGGTACAGGATTAAATGCTTTGATTACGATGTTAGAGGCCGAAAAACGGCAGATTAAAGTTAATTATGTTGGAGTAGAAGCGTATCCGGTGGCTTTTGAAGATATTATACAGCTCAACTACGCCACGCAATTGGAAGTACCCAACCGTCAAGCTGATTTTGAACAACTACATACGTTGCCTTGGGAAGAAACTATTGAAGTAACGCCTTATTTTACCTTAACAAAACGCAAGCAGTTTTTTTCTGAGATTACGGATGAAAACGCGTTTGATATAGTTTATTTTGATGCTTTTGGCTACAACGTACAACCCGAGTTATGGAATGAAGCTATTTTTGAAAAAATGTATCGTGCCTTAAAAAGCAAAGGTATATTAACCACGTATGCGTGCCGAACCACAATTAAAAATGCTATGCAAGC
>NZ_JBIKJY010000032.1:0-23007 GCF_044360715.1 Flavobacterium sp. | reverse complement strand
TTCTGCTTTTTTCTTTTTATCATTAAATCAATTTGATAAAAAATGGCGTACATCTGTTCTGGTTTCTGGATTAATAACATTTATTGCTGCAGTTCACTACTTCTACATGAAAGAATATTGGGCTGAAGTTGGACAATCTCCAACATTTTTTAGATACGTTGACTGGGTTTTAACAGTGCCGTTAATGTGTTTAGAGTTTTTCCTAATCTTAAAAGTTGCAGGTGCAAAAACAGATTTATTATGGAAAATGATCGGTTTATCAGTAGTTATGTTAGTAACTGGGTACTTAGGTGAAACGGTTTACAAAGATTCAGCTGCTTTATGGGGTGGAATTTCAGGATTAGCGTATTTTGTAATTGTTTACGAAATATGGTTAGGATCTGCTTCTAAATTAGCAAAAGCTGCTGGCGGAAACGTATTAGCTGCTCACAAAATCTTATGCTGGTTCGTATTAGTAGGTTGGGCTATCTATCCTTTAGGATACATGATGGGAACAACAGGATGGTACAACTCAATGATTCCTTCAGGAAATATTGATATTGCATACAACATTGCTGATGCTATCAACAAAATTGGATTTGGTTTAGTTATTTATAACTTAGCAGTTCAATCTCAAAAAGACTAATTCTTTTTAAAATATAAATTAAAACCGGTAAGAAAATTCTTACCGGTTTTTTTTATGAAAATTATTTTGTACTTTGGTAACTCCAAAATCTTAAAAATTTTCAAAATGAAAAACGTACTACTTACTTTACTACTACTATTAACTACTGTTAGTTTCGGTCAAAAACCTAAAACACCTGTAAAAGCAACTCCCACAGCTTTAGCCACTTTTGAAAACTTAAAAGCCGAAATTATTACCGAGGGCAGCAAACAAAAATTAGCGATATTACTTGACAATGCTGGAAAAAAGGAAACCATTATCCTTAAAGAAATTACTGCAAAAGACAAAGCACAACTTCCAACTAATTTTAAAATCAAATCGTTTACTGTTGGTAATGTAAAATTATATCACTTTAGTTATACTGAAAATATTTTGACTGAAACCAAATTAAAAAAAGAAAACGCATTAATCACTTCGAATGAAATTTGGGAATTATCTACCACCAAACTAAAAATCTTAGGAAACATTCAAACGGTAAGTCAAATTACAGAAATCGAATTTTTAGATAAAAACAAAACAGCCTCGCAAACGGTTGATAAAACAAGAAGAGAAGGGTTTGAATTTACTTTAACGAAAGATTTCGAAGTACATTTATCTACAAAAACTCAAATAAATAAATATAAGTTCAACGCTGTCACGCGTCGCTACGATCCAAAGAAATAAATTTTAGATTAAAGACTAAAGATAATAGACTTTGTAGTTTACAGAACTGCACTTTTTATATGCACGCCTATTATTTTTTAGTATATTTGAATAAATTTTCCAATCATGTCAAAACCTCAATTAACTGAAATTTTAAATATAAAACACCCTATTATCATGGCGCCTATGTTTTTGGTTTCCAATACTAAAATGGTTATTGAAGGCATGAAAAGCGGTGTAGCAGGTTGTATTCCAGCCTTAAATTATAGAACATTAGAAGAACTACGAAGCGCGATTATAGAACTAAAAAACGCAAAAGAAGAAGGCGGCAGCTTTGGATTTAATTTAATTGTGAATAAATCGAACCTTAAATACAAAGAGCAATTACATGTTTTATGTGAAGAAAAAGTGGATTTTATTTTAACTTCATTAGGTTCACCAGAAGAAACAATTAATCAAGCGCACCAAGTAGGTATAAAAGTATTTTGTGATGTTACTGATTTAAGCTTCGCCAAAAAAGTGGAACGTTTAGGTGCAGATGCATTAGTAGCTGTAAATAATGAAGCAGGAGGACACAGAGGAAATCTTTCACCTGAAGCATTAATCAAACAATTAAACGAAGGCACTTCCCTACCCGTTATTTCCGCTGGTGGTGTAAGTAAAAAATCGGATATAGACAAAATGCTTGCTTATGGTGCAATTGGCGTTTCTGTTGGAAGTCCGTTTATTGCTTCAACAGAAGCTGGCGTTTCGCAAGAATACAAACAAGCTTGTGTAGATTATGGCGCTAAAGACATTATAATGACCGAACGTATTTCAGGCACTCCTTGTTCGGTAATAAATACACCTTATGTTCAAAAAGTAGGTACAAAAACCACTTGGTTAGAACAAGTTTTAAACAAAAACAAAAGTTTAAAAAAATGGGTAAAAATGATTCGTTTTTACATTGGTATGAAAGCTACAGAAAAAGCCGCAACTGAAGTCACCTATAAAACGGTTTGGGTGGCAGGACCAAGTATTGAAAACACGCACGCCATTTTACCTGTTGCAGAAATTATAAAAAAACTAACGGTTTAATATGTACGAAACGCTTTTTACTTTTTTAAATCGATATTTTAAAAAGGCGACTCTTTTTAAAGTTGGTTTTAACCTGTCACCCATGTATAAAAGAAGTTGCGGGAAAATTATTTTTGCTTCTGAAGATTTACATGTGGTAAAAATCAAAATTCCTTTATCATACAAAAATAGAAATTATGTAGGTTCCATATTTGGTGGCAGTTTGTTTGCCGCAACCGATCCAATATATATGATACAATTGATGCAAATTTTAGGAAAAGACTATGTGGTTTGGGATAAAAAAACCGATATCAAATTTAAACGCCCAGCGTATGAACACGCCTTTGCAACGTTTGAATTTACAACTACAGAAATTAACGAAATCATAGAAAAAGTACAAGCTAAAAACGAAATAGATTATACGAAAACCCTTCATATTACGGATAAAAACGGTACTGTTTTCGCGGAATTAGATAAAACGCTATATATTGCTACAAAAGCGTATTATAAAGAGAAAAGGGGTTTGAAAGTTTAACCGCAAAGTTCGCAAGGTTTTTCGCAAAGAACGCAAAGAAAATCTGCCAAATCTGCGTTCCTATTCAAACAAAAAAAGCCTGTAAGAAATTCCTACAGGCTTTATATATAGTTAAAAAGGGTTTATGATAAAACCGCTTTTAAGTCGCCATTCATAGCGCGTACCGCTTCTGCTGATTTTGCAAAAATAGCTTTTTCAGCGTCGTTTAATTGTACGTCAACAATTTCTTGTACTCCGTTTTTACCAATAATACAGGGTACACCTAAACAAATATCTGATTGACCGTATTCACCTTCTAATAAAACAGAACAAGCAATCATTTTATTTTGGTTATTTAAGATAGAATCTACTAAATATGCCACAGAAGCTCCTGGAGCATACCAAGCTGAAGTACCTAATAAACCAGTTAATGTAGCACCACCTACCATAGTGTCAGCCGCAACTTTATCCAATGCTTCTTGAGATAAATAATTAGACACTGGCGCACCATTATAAGAAGCCAAACGTGTTAAAGGAATCATAGTAGTGTCACCGTGACCACCAATAACCATACCTTGTACGTCGTTAGCTGGTTTGTTTAATGCTTTTGATAAATAATATTTGAAACGAGAGCTATCTAAAGCACCACCCATTCCAATAATTCTGTTTTTTGGTAAACCTGTAGCTTTTAAAGTCAAATACGTCATTGTATCCATAGGATTAGACACTACTACGATAATGGTATTAGGTGAAAATTTTAAAATGTTTTCTGCTACAGATTTTACAATTCCAGCATTGATACCAATTAACTCTTCACGAGTCATACCTGGTTTTCTTGGAATTCCAGAAGTAATTACTACTACATCTGAATTAGCTGTTTTTGAATAATCATTTGTTACACCTGATACTTGCGTATTAAATCCTGTAGTCGTAGCACATTGCATAATGTCCATCGCTTTTCCTTCAGCAAATCCTTCTTTAATGTCTAATAAAACTACTTCACTTGCAATTCCTCTGTAAGAAATTACGTCAGCACATGATGCACCTACATTTCCTGCACCTACTATTGTTACTTTCATTGTATAAATTATATTGAGTTGTTATTTTTTACAAAAATATTGATAATGAAACAATTTTACGTTATTTCACGATTATTTTTTTTATGATTTGTTTATCATTTGTGTTAATTTTAACAAAATACATTCCTGCTTGAAAATAAATTGGAATTATTTGGTCTTCATTAACTGTTTTTTCAAAAACTTTTGTTCCCAACACAGAGAAAATTTCAACTTTAGAAAGATTCGTAATACCCGAAACAAAAATATGTTCTGTTGCTGGATTTGGATATACCTTTACATCTGTAGTGTCAAAACTTTCTGAAGCCAATGTCGCAAACCAAGGTTGTCCGTATTGCGAACCAAAAATATAATTCGCCAATAACGGATAATCTATAAATGGATTTCTGTTGTATTGCCACGTTTGAATATAATTGTTTCTATTCATTTCAAAATCGTCTCTCGGATCCGAAAGGTTCCAAGTCAATAAAGTAGCTAAATCACCTATATTCCCGGAAGGATTTGCTCCATTATATTCACTTGGATCGCCATTTACCACATTTAAACCGTTAAAACGAACTGCCATATAAAAGCAAGCTCTTGCTACATCACCACGCCAAGAACCTTGTGTACCCGTTGCTCCGGCATATACTGTAGCTGAATTAACAGTTCCGTAGTTTTTATTATTTCTGGATGAATTTTCTTGTCCGTTAACCGCTCTAATATGATGTGCATCTGAAACACCATCAACAGTTGCAGCGGCACTCGTAGAAGTCCAAACTCCAATTCCATCTGCCGAATCATTATTAGCTACTACAAAACCACCTCTCGATTGACAAAAAATATGCTCTCTATTCCATTTACCTACAATACTCGAACCTTGTTGTTGGTCTATTTTAGACATGGGTTGTTCCAAGTAAATTTCCCATATTTGCCCACTATTCAAAGGATTTTGATCCGAAGTTTTTAAAATTTCCCAAATGTCTGCATAACTATGTAATCGTACCACAGACGGATTCGCAATTATATTTTGCACGGCTTGTTTTAATGCTGCACCAGACAATCCTTCTAAAGATGCATAATAACCTGCTGGTGCAGTACTTGAAACCGTGTTGTAAGTAGGTGCCAAAGGCGTGCCAAAATTTAATATCTGGAAATCCGTATCTGCCACACGTCTTACAATCGAATTATTACTTGAAACCACATTTACGGGTAAACCAGAAATAAAAAGGATAAATTCTTCATCGCCTTCTTCCAAAGTATCATCAATTAAAGTAATTGTTTTTGTAACTGAAGTAGCACCAGAAGGAATGGTTACAATATTAGTAGTATCAAAAGTATAATCTGCAGAATTAAAATTTCCATTATTTAAAGAAATAGAAAAAGTAGTAGTTGCGGTTACTGGCGTATCTGTAGTAAATGTAATAGTAACGGTTTGACCTTCAGTATACGTATTCGCATTAAAAGTGGTAGTCATATAGTTTAAAACAATTCCTGAACCATCATTATTCATTCCTGGTGTGGGTGCTTTTACTTCATACGTACCATCAACTTTTCTTTGAATTGAATGATTGGCCGCATTTGAAGTGGCGTTTTCGTTTACACAAACCGTTACATTTAAAATAGTCATTAATGCGGTTGGTTGTGTAGAAGCGTTATTTGAATACGCAATAGCGTGAACCAAACCCGTGGCTGTTGCAGGAGTATTTAAAGGAAAATCGGTATCATTTGCTTGATACAATGCAATAGCATCGGGTCCGTTTTGAAGCGTAGCATCTAACATAGACAAGGCAGGCGTTGGAGTAAGCAAAACATTACCTACTAAAAAATTTCCATTTACATCTGTAGTATACCCATCTAAATCAATTGCGTTATAACTTAACGTTCCTGCATAAGGACTTGTACTTGAAGCATTAAAAAAAACTAATACATAACCATTTAAAGAAAAATTAGCAGTAGCGGATTTTAATTCAATAAATTCTTTTTGATCTGTAGAAGGGGTATCAGGATCTATTTCATTAATTACGACTTGAGAAAAAGCAATATTGGAAATCAGAAGTAATAAAAATAATTTTATTTTCATTTTATTTTCATTTGAAAAGTTATACAAAATTAGTCATAATTAACGTGTTTTCTTATGATTATTTCCTTTTTTTTAGTAATATTGACTACTTTAAAGATAAAGATGACAAAAATTAGAATCGTATTGTTTATTTTGTTTGCGCTACAATCGTACTCCCAAAATGAGATTACTATTGAAGCGAAACTCCTTGAAAACGGAAAGAAAATTGCTGTTTTTGAAGAAATTACGATTAAAAACACTTCAACTAAATCGCTTACCGAAATTACCTTAAATGATTGGAATCATGCATTTTCTAGTAAAAGTTCTGCATTAGCTAAAAAGTTTTCGGATGAATTTAATAGAAGTTATCACCTTTCCAGTAATAAAGAACGTGGAGGAACCAATATAATTGAAATTACTGATGCAAATAAAAAGTCGTTATCGTATTTCAGAAAACCAAATCAAATCGATATTGTTATCATTCCTCTCGAAAAACCATTGGTAACAGGAGAATTTACAACTATTAAAATAAGTTACGAAATAACGCTGCCAAACTCTAAATTCACAAAGTTTGGCTATTCTGAAAACAAATTGTATTTAAGAAACTGCTTTTTAACGCTTTCTAGATTTCATTCCGAACATCAAAGCGAAGAAAATAGTGATGATTTAACTACAGAATTCACTTCATATAATATTAAATTTCAACACGATAACTTTTTTATCAATTCTGATTTAGAAGTTGAAAAAACATCTGATACTACTTCGAAACTAACTGGAAGTTCTCGTACCAATTTTGCAATTGTATTAGAAAAGAAAAACAGCTACGAAACCATTAAGAATAAAGGAATAACGATTATAAGCAATCTAAAATCTGTTGATTTAACTACATACCAAAGAAATCAAATAATTGAAAAAATTTCAAATTATGTTACAGAAAATTTAGGTAAATCAGAACAAAACAAAATAATGGTTTCGCAAGAAGACTATGATCGAGAAGCGTTTTATGGCTTAAATGAATTACCTTCTTTCATATCACCGTTCAATGATGATTTTGTATTTGAATTGAAATTCTTAAAAACCTATTTAAATAATTATTTAATGGCGAATTTGAAAATTAATTTCAGAAAAGACCATTGGATTTTAGAAGGCATTCAGCATTATTACCTTAAAAAATACATCGACGAAATGTATCCCGAAACTAAAGCTTTTGGAAAATTAGCTCGATTTAAAATACTAAAAAAGTACAAGATAATTTCTATGAATTTTACAGAACAATTCATTTATAATTATTTATTGATGGCGCGAAAAAATATTGATCAACCTGTCGGAACAGATAAAAATACCCAAATAAAATTCAATGAAAGAATAGCAGGAAAGTTTAAATCTGGGCTTTCGCTTCATTATTTGAATGCTTATTTAGGAGAAAATTATGTAGAAAAATCAATTAAACAATATATAGAATTAAATAAATTCAAATATACTGATAATCAAAATTTTAAATCAATTTTAGAAAACAATTCTAAACAAGATTTAAATTGGTTTTTTAAGGAATTAATTTATTCCAGAAATAAAATTGACTACAAAATTATTCACGCCAAAAAAGTAAATGATTCTATAGAAGTAGTGATAAAAAATGTAGGTGATGCTAAAGTGCCAATTTCTATTTCAGGATATCATAAAAATAATTTAGTCAGAAAAAATTGGATAGAAAATCATTCAGATATTTTTAAATTTTCAATAAAAAATGACAGTATCACCAAGTTAATTTTAAACGATACATATGAAATTCCAGAATTAAACAACAATAACAATTCATACAAATTAAATAACCGGTTTTTAGGTAACAGAAAAATTCGATTTACCTTTTTTAAAGACATTGAAAATCCAAAATACAACCAAGTGTTTTTTGTACCCACTACCGAATTTAACTTGTATGACGGCTTATTATTGGGTATGAATTTCAATAACAAATCGGTAATTGACAGACCATTTAATTACGATATTTCGCCAAATTTTTCTTCTAAAACGGGAACACTTGCTGGAGGTGCTGGATTCAGTTTTAACGATATTAACCGCAACAGTACTCACTTTAATACCCGATATGCTGTTTCAGGAACCCGTTTACACTATGCGCCTGATGCCTTTTATACTAAAATTACACCAAGTGTAAATTTCAGATTTAGACATCCAAATTTTAGAAAAAACCAAGGTGAAGGCTTATTAATACGACAGGTATACGTAAACAGAGAAAAATCGAATTTTGTTTCTACAAAAAATTCAGAAAATTATTCCGTGTTTAATGTACGTTACGGTTATGCTAACAGCGAATTAATAGAGCAATTTTCTTACGGAACCGATTTACAAATTTCAAATCGTTTTGGAAAAATATCTGGGCAAATGCAATATCGTAAACTTTTTGAAAATAACAGATTTATCAATTTAAGAGCCTTTGCTGGTTTTTTCACTCATAACGATACCTCTAACGATTTTTTTAGCTTTGGAATTGATAGACCTTCCGACTATTTATTTGATTATGCCTTAATTGGACGTAGTGAAAGTACGGGTTTATTTAGTCGGCAATTTGTAAATGCTGAAGGCGCATTTAAATCAAAATTTGCGACTCGTTTTGCCAACCAATATATTCTATCTGCAAATGCTAGTTTCACGATTTGGGATTGGATAGAAATGTATGGCGATGTTGGAACATTTAAAAACGAAGGATACAAACCGCAATATATCTACGATAGTGGGCTTCGTTTAAATTTAGTTCAAGATTATTTCGAATTGTATTTACCTGTTTATTCCTCTAATGGATTTGAACTTAACGATAAAAATTATGGCGAAAGAATTCGATTCATCATTACTCTGAGCCCAAAAACATTAACCTCTTTATTTACAAGGAGATGGTTTTAAATTTATTTAATTTTCTATAAAATTTGATTTCTTATATTATGATTTTTATGCATTATTCGTAAATAATACTTAATATATTGAAATAAAAATACGTTTTTTACAACCAAACATCAATATTTCTATTCATTATTCATAAAAATAACACGCACGTAGTTCCATTTCGTTTTTTTGTTTAAATTTGTAACATAGCAATGTATTATTATGAGCAAAACTAAAACTGCCGACGTATTATCTTTTGAAGATTTCAAAAAAGAAGTTTTACATGATTTCAAAATCGCAACTGTTAGTCGTGAATGTAGTCTTTTGGGACGAAAAGAAGTACTAACAGGAAAAGCTAAGTTTGGTATCTTTGGAGATGGTAAAGAAGTGCCACAATTGGCCTTAGCCAAAGCCTTCCAAAATGGTGATTTTCGTTCAGGATATTACCGTGACCAAACGTTTATGATGGCTATTGGTGAATTATCAATTGTTCAGTTTTTTGCAGGATTATATGGGCATGCCGATATTAATTTTGATCCGATGAGTGCGGGTCGTCAAATGGGTGGGCATTTTGCTACACATTCCTTAGATGAAAACGGAAATTGGAAAAATTTAACCCAACAAAAAAATTCAAGTGCTGACATCTCACCTACTGCTGGGCAAATGCCTCGTTTATTAGGTTTGGCACAAGCATCAAAAATATATAGAAATGTAACTGAAATTCCTGCAGAAAATAATTTTTCAATACAAGGAAACGAAGTGGCTTGGGGAACAATTGGAAATGCTTCTACTTCAGAGGGGTTGTTTTTTGAAACCATAAATGCTGCTGGAGTTTTACAAGTGCCAATGGTAATGAGTATTTGGGATGACGAATACGGAATTTCTGTTCATGCCAAGTATCAAACTACAAAAGAAAATATATCCGAAATATTAAAAGGATTACAACGTGATGACGCAAACAACGGGTACGAAATTTTCCGTGTGAAAGGTTGGGATTATCCAGCGTTAGTTGACACGTATCAAAAAGCCTCTGAAATTGCTAGAACTGAGCACGTTCCTGTTTTAATTCACGTAAACGAATTGACACAACCGCAAGGCCATTCTACTTCAGGTTCACACGAGCGATACAAAAATGCGGATCGTTTGGCTTGGGAAATAGAATTTGACTGTAATGCACAAATGAAAAAATGGATGATTGAAAACAATATTGCTACTTTAGATGAATTAGACGATATTGAAAAAGCATCTAAAAAAGAAGTTTTAGAAGGTAAAAAAACGGCTTGGGCAAATTATTTATCTGCTATCAAAGAAGACCAAGCGGCAACTGTTGCTATTCTTAATCAAGTCGCACAAAACTCTGAAAATAAAGTTTTTATTGAAAAATATGCGAATGATATCGCGGCGATAAAAGAACCAATTAGAAAAGATTTGTTGGTAGTTGCCAGAAAAGTGCTACGTATGCTTTCCGGTTCTGATAGAGCGACTTTAGCGACTTATATTTCAAATTTTATTGCGCGTATTCAACCTAAATACAGTTCGCATTTACATTCAGAATCCAATCAAAATAGTACTTCAACTACTGAGGTTAAACCAATTTACGATGAAACCGCTGAAGAAGTAGATGCACGTTTAGTGTTAAGAGATAACTTCGATAAAATTTTCACAACGTATCCAGAAACGTTGGTATTTGGTGAAGATGCTGGAAATATTGGGGATGTAAACCAAGGTTTAGAAGGGATGCAAGAAAAATACGGAGAAATGCGTGTTTCAGATGCTGGAATTCGTGAAGCGACTATTTTAGGTCAAGGTATCGGAATGGCTATGCGCGGTTTACGACCGATTGCTGAAATTCAGTATTTAGATTATTTGTTATACGCCATTCAGATTATGAGTGACGATTTGGCCACACTTCAAT
Source organism: Flavobacterium sp. (assembly GCF_044360715.1). GTDB lineage: Bacteria > Bacteroidota > Bacteroidia > Flavobacteriales > Flavobacteriaceae > Flavobacterium. The sequence goes on along the minus strand of NZ_JBIKJY010000032.1, from coordinate 12,207 downwards.
ACAGAACACATGGTCGTCAAAAAGCACCTTTAATTATTAGAACACGCGGACACCGTTTAGAAGGTATTTGGCATTCTGGTTCGCCAATGGGGATGATTATTAACGCCATTCGAGGAATTCACGTTTTGGTACCAAGAAATATGACCAAAGCTGCAGGATTTTATAATACCTTATTAAAAACAGATGAACCTGCTTTAGTAATTGAATGTTTAAATGGCTACCGTTTAAAAGAAAAAATGCCAACCAACTTAGGGGAATTTCAAACGCCAATTGGTGTGGTAGAAACCATCAAAGAAGGAAAAGATATTACATTAGTTTCATACGGTTCTACGTTAAGAATTGTAGAACAAGCCGCAAAAGAATTATTAGAAAACGGAATTGATGCGGAAATTATTGATATTCAAAGTTTATTACCTTTTGATATTTCGCACGATATAGTAAAATCAGTAGCTAAAACTAACCGTTTATTAGTAATTGACGAAGACGTTCCTGGTGGAGCAAGTGCCTTCATTTTACAAGAAATTATCGAAAATCAAAACGCGTACCAACATTTAGATAGCGCACCACAAACCTTAACCGCTAAAGCACACCGCCCAAGTTACGGAACGGATGGTGATTATTTTTCTAAACCAAGTACTGAAGATGTTTTTGAAAAAGTGTACGAAATGATGCACGAAGCAAATACGAGCAAGTTTCCGAAATTATATTAATTAAAATAAACAAGCTTCTATTCCCTTACATTGCTTATATGGTATAATATAAACCATCTGGAATAAAAGGAATGTAAGAAAATACAAGTTTTAAATATATCCAAATGGCTAACACCTACATCGCATACCATTTTACAATTGAACCTATAGAACTGGGTTCACAAATATTAATTGCTCAATTAGAAGATACCGCTTTTGAAAGTTTTGAAGAAACCGAAGAAGGTGTTTCGGCTTACGTTCAAAAAGACGTTTGGTCTGAAAATATTTTAAACGAGATTGAAATTCTTTCGAATGAAAATTTCAAAATTTCTTACACAAACAATGAAATTGAGCCCGTAAATTGGAACGAAGAATGGGAAAAAAACTTCTCTCCTATTGATGTGGACGGAATTTGTCACGTTCGTGCACCATTTCATCCAGCAACAAATGCCAAATATGAAATCGTAATTGAGCCAAAAATGAGTTTTGGAACAGGTCATCACGAAACGACACATATGATGATTCAACATCTATTAGATTTAGACGTTACCAACAAAAAAACCATTGATATGGGTTGCGGAACAGCCATTTTAGCCATTTTAGCTGAAATGAAAGGCGCGCATCCAATTGATGCTGTGGATATCGATAATTGGTGTTATTTAAACTCCATTGAAAATGCTGAACGTAATACTTGCAAACACATATCCGTATACGAAGGCGATGCATCTTGGTTAAATGACGGTCAGAAATACGATGTGTTTATTGCCAACATCAACAGAAACATATTATTAAACGATATGGCGACTTATGTAAACTGTATGAATGATAATGCCGTTTTATTATTAAGCGGATTTTATACAGAAGATTTTGAAGCTATCAATGAATGTTGTGAAAAATTAGGTCTGACTTTTGAATCGAAAAAAGAAAGAAACAATTGGTTAGGTTTGAAATATAGTAAAAATTAATAATTTTGTGGAACCACATAGGTACATAGTTATATAAAACTTAGTTTCTATGTGAACTATTTATAGCAAAGCTACTCAGTAGAAAATAATTCTATGTGGCTATGTGTTTTTAAAAATTAATAGAATAATTATGAGCACATTAACAGAAACATTAGACGAAGTATTAGTTGAAGAAGCCGTTGGTAATAACAACGAAATTGTTTTATATAACGATGATGTAAATACGTTTGATCACGTTATTGAATCTTTAGTGAAAATTTGTAATCATACTTGGGAACAAGCGGAACAATGTGCCATTTTAGTGCACTATAAAGGACAATGTACTGTAAAAACAGGAGAATTACCAAAACTAAAGCCACAATGTGCTTCCTTACAAGATGCAGGTTTAAGTGCTGAAATCATATAAAAAAAATCGACCAATTGGTCGATTTTTTGTTTTAAGATGTTATTTTTCCAAAAGCACAACTTACATAAGATTTGGCTTTTGATGTTAACGAATTCGCTTCACCATCTTCGGGATAACCTATTTCAGCTAACGTATTCTTTACTATCTCTAAAGTATGCGCTGCAGAATATTCAAAAGTAACGGAATTATCTTCCACTTCTATACTAACTTCGGAAACATCATCTAAAGCATTTAATTTTTTTGAAATCGCATTGGCACAACCGCCACATTTCAAGTTTTGTATATGGACTATAGTTTTCATTGTTTTTTATTTTATATCGTAAATTTACAAAAAGTATAACGATAAAAACCTGATAAGTATCACTTTAACAAAAAATTAATGAGGCAATTTATTTTTCAAAATTCCATATATATAAGTACCTAATAGAGCTCCTAACAATACGACGCAAATTGACAAGACACCATTTCCGATTAAAATAAAAATAGGTCCCGGACAACAGCCTACTAATCCCCATCCCAGTCCAAACATCGTACCACCAATAATATATCTGGAATACGAAAAATATTTATCCTGAATTTTTATTTCTGCTCCTTTAAAACCTTGAATTTCTTTCTTTTTTATTAGATAAATTCCTGTTACACCTACAAAAATTGCGGTTCCAATAATACCATACATATGAAAACTTTGAAACATAAACATTTCATAAATTCTGTACCAAGAAACCGCTTCTGCTTTGGTTAATACTATTCCAAAAACGACACCTACAATAAAAAATTTTACTAACTTCATAAGGAACCAAAAATTAAAGGGATTAAAAAATGTGCAGAAATTAATCCGCCCAGAAAAAAGCCAATCACTGCAATTAAAGAAGGTATTTGTAAATTACTCAACCCAGAAATAGCGTGACCAGAGGTACAACCACCTGCATAAGGCGTACCAAAGCCAATTAAAAATCCACCAAATAGCAAAACAAAAAATCCTTTTAATGTAAATGCATTTTCTAGACTAAATAAAGTGTCAGGACCTAATTTACCATTAGGAACATCAATATTTAATTGTTGTAAACTGGCAATTGTTTTCGGATTTATTTGAAGTACACTTGTAGCATCCATTAAAAAATATGAAGCAATAAAGCCCCCAACTATTGCACCCAAGGCAATAGATAAGTTCCATTTTTGTTCCTTCCAATCAAAATTAAAATACTCAATTTTTTTCTTTGGAAATGAAATACTACAAATGGTTCTTAGGTTGGAAGACATGCCGAACGTTTTACCAAAATAGGTTAAAACCAACATAATTAGTCCGATTAAAAAACCAGAAATAGCCCAGTGCCAAGTACCTTGAATTACTTCCATAATTTGTTAAATTGTATTTAATGAATTACTATATTTGTTTCCGATTTTAAGCGCTACTATTTTTAAGAAAATAAGTAGTATTTAAAATCTAAACAGCTGTTTGCTGTCGGAGTATTTTAAACCGTTTTTCAAAGATACAAAAAATGAATAAATTTAAAATAGAATTTAAGTGGGCAATATACTACACTTTTTTAGGAATTATGTGGTTTCAATTAGAAAAATATTTAGGTTTTCATGATACAAACATTGCCAATCATCCTGTATTTACAAATTTAGTATTTATATTAATATTCGGAATTTACATTCTTTTTTTATTTGATAAGAAAAAAAACTTTTTTAATGGCATAATGTCATGGCAACAAGGGTTCCTTTCTGGTGTAATTTTAGCTATTTTCGCGATGATTTTAACACCCTTTGCTTTATATTTTTCATTAAAGTATGTGAATCCTGATTTTTTTACAAACATGATTAACTATTCCGTTTCTAAAGGGATGAAACTAGAAAATGCACAAGCTATGTTTGATATAACCACATATATGATTTTTGCAACTTTTGGAACACTATCTTTTGGTATCATATTTGCAGCTTTAGCAGCATTACTTGTAAAAACTAAAAATAAATAATTATGAGAAAGTTAATCATACTTAGTTTCATTCTTGTACTTTGCGTGTCATGTGTAAGTACAAAAAACACCATTCAAAATATAGATGACACAGCTGTATTACCTAAAATTGTTGCAGGACAATTTGAATTACTGGAAACAACCACCGATTTGCAATACGGATACAGTGAATTTTATCCAATAAATTTAGGTTTTTCTACGTATGAAAACAGCAACAACCAAAACGTGAATCGTTTTTTTAATAGCTTTACGGGTGCAAACGGCGAAAAAGTAACCTATCAACTTTTAGAAACATGTTGTCCGTTTCCTTCTAAACACAATAAGATGGGAGCTGGAACTTTAGTTTTATATGAAATCTATTTAGACGGAAAAGCATCCAATAAAAAAATATACATCAATACTTTTGAAAAAGGCAAAATAATGTGTCCAAAAGGATTCATAATTAAAAAAAGTGAAACTTCTGGTAACTAAAACGCGAACCTTTGTTATCTTTGCACCTTAAAATTCAACAACATGAACTTAGATCATATTCCACAAATTAAACATACAAAAAGCGGTAATTTTTTCGTTTTAGCTGGACCTTGCGCCATTGAAGGCGAAGAAATGGCGTTACGAATAGCTGAAAAATTAGTTGCTATTACAGATAATTTACAAATTCCATTTGTTTTCAAAGGAAGTTTCAAAAAAGCAAATCGTTCAAGAATTGATAGTTTTTCTGGTATTGGTGATGAAAAAGCATTAAAAATACTTGAAAAAGTTTCAAAAGAATTTGGTGTACCTACTGTCACGGATATTCATACCAACGAAGATGCTGCAATGGCGGCTGCTTATGTGGATATCTTGCAAATTCCTGCATTTTTAGTTCGTCAAACGGATTTAGTTGTAGCTGCTGCTAAAACAGGTAAAACAGTAAATTTAAAAAAAGGACAATTTATGAGTCCGGAAAGCATGAAACACGCAGCTCAAAAAGTAAAAGATTGTGGTAACGATAACTTTATGATTACCGATAGAGGTACCATGTTTGGTTATCAAGATATGATTGTAGATTTTAGAGGTATTCCAACTATGAAAGAATTTGGGACTACTGTTTTAGATGTAACGCATTCTTTACAACAGCCCAATCAAACTAGTGGTGTAACTGGAGGACGACCAGATATGATTGAAACTATCGCCAAAGCAGGAATTGTAACAGGTGTAGATGGAATTTTTATTGAAACCCATTTTGATCCAGCAAATGCTAAAAGTGATGGTGCAAACATGTTGCATTTAGACTATTTTGAAGGTTTAATGACCAAGTTAGTTGCCATCAGACAAACTATAAACAAATTTTAATACACCATACAAAATCCCCAAATGAAAAAAATTTTAACGCTTGTTATTGCTTTACTTACGATAACAAGTTTTGCACAAACTGAAAACTTAGTTGATTTACCTATTCAAAAAGAAAAATATACCGCACATAATAAAGGAAAATTCTTTTTTTACTGGGGAGGTAACAGAGCCTACTACTCTACTTCAGATATTCGATTTACAGGTGCTGATTACGATTTTACATTAAATGACGTAACGGCGCACGACAGACCAAAAGGGTATCATATAGATTTTATAAATCCTTCAAGAATGACAATTCCTCAAACTAATTTTAGAATGGGTTATTTTTTTAATGACCATTACAATATTTCAATAGGATGGGATCATATGAAGTATGTAATGTATCAAGATAAAATAGTAAGTTACACTGGAAATTATCCAAATGAAGGCACTTTTGATGAAAGTTTGCCAGGAAATGAGGTGCTACTTACCGACAAATTTTTAACATTTGAACATACAGATGGGTTAAATTATATTCATCCTGAAATTACGCGGGTGGATGACATTTCAAAATGGTTTAATTTACCAAATACAGATAAATTTCAAATCAATTTATCAGAAGGATTTGGTGCTGGCGTTTTATTACCCAAAACCAATACAAAATTATTTGACAAAGAAAGATACGATGAGTTTCACTTATCCGGATTCGGTATTTCAGCAAAAGCGGGATTGACCTTTACGTTTTTCAAACATTATTTCATTCAAACCGAATTAAAAACGGGTTATATTGAAATGAATGATATTAGAACCACATACAGTACAGCAGACAAAGCCCAACAAAACTTTTGGTTTTTACAAAGTATGATTGCCTTTGGTGGGATATTTAAAATTTAAATTACAAAATATCAATAAAAAAAGTCCGTCAGAGTTTGAATTCTGGCGGACTTTTTTTATGTTGAAAATGAATAAGTTTAATGACCTCCTTCAGATTCAATGGTATCAATATTAATATTTTGATTTTTTAATGACTTTTTAATTAATAATGTTAAAATCAATAATCCAGCAAAACAAAAAGCAGCAATCAAATAAGAAAAATGTATATCCCATGAATCTCCAATTGCTCCTTGGAATGGAGGAATAATAGCACCTCCTAAAATCATAGTAATTAAAAAAGCTGAACCTTGACTTGTATGTTTTCCTAATCCTGTAACTGATAAAGCAAAAATACAAGGCCACATAACAGAGCAAAACAATCCGCCTGAGATAAATGCGAAAACAGAAACTATCCCAGTTGTAAATGTACCAATTAGCATTGAAACAATTGCTAATGTGCTAACATAAATCATTGTTTTAACAGGCTTTTCATTTGACATTAAAAAAGCAACTATTCCAATTAAAATAACAATTGAATAACTATATAAGTCTGAAATATCTGTACCTTTTAACGAGTTTGCATACAAAATAATACCAAAAGCTATAAAAGGTACGATTACAGTAGCGATTATTTTTGGGATTCTACTTAATTGAAAAACACTTATTGCCCCTATCCATCTTCCAATCATTAAACTTCCCCAATATAAAGAAATGTATTTAGAAATTTGCGCATCGTTTAATCCATCTGGTGTTAAATAACCTGGTGTTTTTAATAAAGCGCCAAAATTATTATCAATTGATACTTCAACTCCAACATAAACAAAAATAGCAATCATACCATATACTAATTGAGGATATTTCATTGCACCCCAACCTTCCGAATTTTTTAGAGCAAGTTTATTTGAATATATTAAAATACCAAGAATAGATAGTAATAAAAGCATCAATAATATTGTTTTAGAGACTGATGTCACATTTCCGATTAATATTAAACCTAAAATAGCTATAGTAATGGCAATTAAGGCTTTACTGGCATTTGGTGAATTCTCAATTGACTCATCATTTTTTCCAGAAGGCAATTTGGAAAAAGTAAATATTAATGCAACGAACAAAAACACCCCAGCTAAAATTAAATACAAAGTATTTATGTTTGATGGTGATGGTTCTACTTCAGAAGTTAAACTCCCAAATAAAAAATAACTTACAATTATAGGTCCAACAGTTGTTCCTAATGAATTAATTCCACCTGCAAAATTCAACCTATGAGCACCAGTTGTTTCATCTCCTAAAGAAATTGCAAAAGGTTGAGCTGCGGTTTGTTGAAGTGAAAAACCTAAAGCAACAATAAACAATGACAATAACATTAAACCAAAAGAATTCACATTTGTACTTGGTATCATTATTAGAGCTCCAACAATAGAAATAAATAATCCAATTATAATGGCTTTTTTATAACCAACTTTATTTACAATATCATATTTTAAAAATGCAGAACCTAAATATAAAATTAATGAACCTATAAAATATGCACCAAAAAAAGCTGAACCAAGTAATTGAGATTCAAAATTTGTAAGCTTAAAATGATTTTGACAAAAAGGAATTAATATTCCATTTGATGCGGCAACAAAGCCCCAAAAAAAGAATACCGTTACAAGAGTCAATAAAGCTGGGTAATTTGTTTGTTTATTTTCTGTGTTCATAAAAGTAGTTTGTTATATTAATAGTTTTTAGTTTAGTTAATTGCTAAATAACAAAATATTATGTCATTAAATTATAAAAACAGGAATTAATTTTTAACGAAAACGTTATAGTTGTGTTTTTGTATAGTTACTATTAAATGTAGTTGTTAAAATTAATTAATGAACTTATAAAAAAGTGCGGTATAAACTAGTTTTGGTTATTTAAATAATCCTGCAAATACGCAAATCGCGGAGTTAGTTTTCCGTTTTCAGTAATTTTTGCCCTGCTCAAAACGCCTGACGCATCTTCATTAAAAAAAGCAGGAATAACATGTTCTAAAAACATTTGACCGAAACCTTCACTGGCATCTTTTGGTAATTCACAAGGCAAATTATCTACTGCCATTACTACAATTGCACTTGGATGAAACATATCTACTTCTTTATGTTCACTAGGTAAATAGCCATAATTTGGATTAGCAATAGTACTGGCGCGTAACGTACAGGCTATTGGACCGTCGATGTCACAAGAAATATCAGCAACCACTTTAATTTTACAATTAGGAGCGGCTAACATGTCTTGTGTTAAAATTTCTGGAGCACCATTTCCGTAAAAATGTCCTGCCATAAAAATATCAGAAACTTTAGTAAAACGTTCAAAATTAGAAGTGAAATGTTCTGGATTCGAATAAAATTCTGCTTTATTAAATTCAATACAGGATTGATGACGATTATAATCTTGAACATCAATCATTGTATATACAGGATAAGTATACGTTTTTGATAAATAGTCTGATACAGAAACTTCTTTGATTTTCATGCCATCTAACATTTCCTTGGCACCAAATGCCACTTTGCCTTTTCCTGATAAGACAATTTTTATTGGCGGTAAAAAAGGTTTCTTAAGTTGCGAAATCAAAGCGTCTTGATTGGCTAGTGTTTCTGCTTTTGGTAATGAAAAAAGCTCAAATTTTAATCCGAAAGCTCTAATTCCGTTATACGCACCTACAATTCCAGCGTATCTTCCAAAACCAATTAATCGCGTATTTTTTTCATTAACTACTGTTTCGTGGTCGTACAAATCGATATTTTTATCTATACACGCTTGCAATAACTTTCTATTATAAGTTTGTTTTTTAATCGTATGAGAAAAGAAAAAATATTTTTTATTTGGTATTAATGCTTCAACAGGAACTTCCTTTACACCAAGCAACACATCACAATCATCCATATTTTCTGAAACTTCAAATCCATTTTCTATATATTCGGCATCCGTAAATACTCTTATATCCGAAGATTCTATTTTAAAGTCAGCATTTGGAAACTGTTTTTTTACAAGTAAAAGTTCTGAAGGTGAGAACACTACTCTTCTATCTGGAGGATTTTTCCTTTCTTTAATTATTCCGAATTTCATTTTATTTGGGTTTAGGGCTTTTTGTATTTTTTTAACACAATTTACTTGTATTACTTTACAAATATAACATTTTTGATTTTGAGTATAAAACTTTTCTGCTTGAAAAATTTATTGTAATTTTGCCATCCATATGATTTGAAGGTATAGTATACAAGACTTGAAATATCAAATGAATATGGGGTCGACTGGTTTTGACAGCAAGTGGCACTAATTAGTAAGCATGTCGAGCATTGTATTTTTGGCTCGTTAATATCAATGATACACACTTTTTAAACGGCGAAAATACTTACGCTTTAGCTGCATAATCCGAATTATAGTACGATAATGCCATGTCCCAACCAGGTTGGGAAGCTGGATTTCTCTCAAAAGCCTTGGTTTGTGGCGGTTGATCAAGAGGAATGGTAAAAATAAACCTAGGAATGGTAAAACTTTAAATCCGCTCTGACAATAATAAAGTTAAGCAAATAGTGGCTGTTTTTGGCCAAGCTATTTTGTCGAAAATCTAAACAAAAACTAAACATGTAGAACGCTTTTTGATGGCTTGTTTGGACGAGAGTTCGATTCTCTCCGACTCCACTAACATAAAAAGACCTCATATTTTCATAAGAGGTCTTTTTATTTTTATAAATTTAGACTACTACTAAAATCGTCTGTAAAAGAAATAGATCTAAATTAAACCAAAAATTAATTCTTTATAAATTTCACAGGAGAACCTCCCTCAATTTTTAAGAAATACATACCGGTCTTCAATGTAGCAATTGAAATTTCGGAAGAAGTGGCTGTAATCGTTTGAGTGCTTACCGTTCTTCCCAATTCATCAATAATTTGATATGTTTTTCCAATGTTTTGGGCGTCAACTTCCAATTGAAGCATAGTTGTAGCCGGGTTTGGAAATACATATGCTTTAGAAGCAGAAAAATCATTCAATCCTAAAGCGCTTTGATATAATATGGCTACTTCATTGGGTGTTATTGCTCGGTTCCATATACCAATGTCATCCAAACTACCCGCAAAATAATCTCCTGAAACCCCGCGACCAACCCAGAACGGAAGAGCAGCTTGGCTCACACTCGTATGTGTGTTTGTGGTAGTACCCTGCAAAACACCATTTCTGTAAAACGTCATCGTATTTCCAGAATAAACACCTACATAATGTTCCCATTGATTGAGTACATAATTAGTTGTTGCATTGGTCCAAAACCAGGCAGACTGTTGTTTGTTGGTTCCAAAAATTGCCTTAGTTGCATTACATTGAACCAACCATATGAAATTCAAACTGGCTGTACTTCCACTCATAATAGCAACGCCAGCGGTATTATTTGCTTTTTTAATCCAAATAGAGACTGAAAAATTTCCTGCTTGCGTAAAGGTGCTCCCGAAACTCGTTCTCGTTAAATAACTCGAAGTACCATTAAAAGAATATGCTGAATTTGCATTTCCAAATCGATCGGTTGTTGCAGTTAAATTAAAAGGTGTTAATGTGTTTCCATTACTTGTTGCGTCTGTTGCATCAGTCATACCCCACCAAGCAAGTAAGCCATTGGTAGGTACATAAGCTGGCGGTTGGGCAAAAACAAAAAAGACACAAAAAGAAAAGAGTACTGTAAAGTAGTTTTTTAAGTTCATAAACAGTTGGTTTTAAAGTTACTATATACAAACTTAGTAAATTTAAAATTCTATTCATAAAATGAGTCAATATTTTTTAAATTATCTTGTAAAAAAGAGTAGAATTAAAAAAAGTTAGGAAATGTCTGTCTTGTCCCAAATAACTATACACAAAAACAGTGTTATACAAAATTAAAAACAAATACTTTACTTTTCTAAACAGAATAATAATGTAAAATAAATGCGCCTGTAGCAATGATTAAAATTGCCATTCCGTTTTTAACCGTAAGTTGCTCACGAAATATAAACGTAGATAATAAGATAGTAGTTAACGGACTTGCCAAAAACAAGACACTTGAAACAACAGGATTCGTAATTTTCAATCCTAAAAAACTAAAAAGTAAGGCAAGAAAGATAATAAGCGCCATTAGCACAACTCTAAAAAAATAATTTTTACAAACTTCTTTAATTTTTATTGTTTTAAACTTAAATATAGTTAAGATAAAAGCAGTAATAAAAACAACTATCTCCTGATTGGAAATAATTAATAATGGCGGAATGTCACTTTTTAAATTTTTCCAATGCACTAATGAAGATATTGAAAAACTTATTGTCATTAAAAGCAATAAGGCATGTTGTTTTATAGTGATTTTTATGTGAGCTTCTTTATTGGAGTATATATAAAAAATAAAACCCATAAGTATTAAAATCAATCCAAAAATAGATTGCGTAAACACAACTTTCTCAAAAAACCATAAATACAGGGAAGTAAAAACTATACCCAATAAATTATAAATACCCAACCATTGTAAAGAGGCTTTTTGGATTACAGAAAGCATAGAAAACAAGCCAATTACGCCAAAAACAGAGCCGGTTGTAATTCGTAAAATCAATTGAGTACTTACAACTGTTTCGTTATGAAAATAAAAAAAAAGACTTAATGCAATAGTACTTGTAAAAAAAGCACGGTACACAACCAAAAATGATACTGGTAGTTTTTCTAGATTTTTTTTCCACAAAACATTATTAAATGAAAATAATAATATGGATAGTAATATGTACAACATTAATTTAAAATATTTAATAAACCATTTGAATGCATCGGTTTTATTGTAGACAAGTTACTAATTTTTAGCGATTTAATTTTTGTGTCATAAAGCGTATTAATCTTCTGTTCTAGTTGCACTAAATTAAGTTGTTGAACAACTTCAATAAAGGTTTCATAAACTATATTTATCTCAATAATTAAATTGGATTTATTAAATTCATTTTCAATAAAATAATATA
>NZ_JBIKJY010000031.1:0-23169 GCF_044360715.1 Flavobacterium sp. | reverse complement strand
GGTTTTTTTAGAATCTGCCTAAGTTTCAAATCATCTTGTTGTTCTAAATAATAATATGAACAATATTCTAAAATTTGAAAATAAAAAATGAATTCAAGTCTAATATCGGATGTTTTATTAGCAACATCTAAAATGTCAAGTAAAGTTAAATCAATACTACTTGAGTTTATTTCTTTTGGGAAGTCATCAAAAAGTGTGTAACAAGGTTTCTTAAATTTTAATTCAATTTTCTCAATAGGAAATATCTGTATGGTAGGTGATTCTCTATCGAAATAGGTTAAGTAAAAATTTAAGTTTTTTGCAAATTCAACTTTATTAATTATATCATCAATATCACCTTTTATATAAAAGGAAATAGGCAATCTTTCTTTGAAATATTCTTTCAAATATTCGGGTTTATTTTTACTAAAAAAATCCTTAAACTCTCTAAGATTTCTGTATGTAGTTGGAGTTTCAGTTGATAAAATCCTAATGTTCTCTGCAAAAAATTTTAATACACTAGAAGCTCTTTCAAAATAGCAATCAAAAACTTTGCCTTTATAATTAAATTTAAAATTTCTGTTTATAAGTAAATTGTCTTTTTTTTCTGGTCTAAAAATAAACTCCCAAAGATTTTTTTTTGAATGATAAATAGAATTAAATTCTTCAAACAAATACACATTGGACAAGGAAGGTATTCTTGTTTTTTTTGGAACTATCAAGCAAAATGACGAGTCATTCCAAGTTTTTTGAACAACAGTATAATTTGAAGATTCTTTTAGCTCAATAGTAGGATTATTTTTTGCTAGAATTTTTAAGCTACTAATACTCATAAATGATATAATTAATTTTCACAATATAGTGAAAAAAAATAAAATCACAAACTCATATAAATATCATCCAGCTCTTCCTGTCTTATACCTAAATACCTTTTTGTTATCGCTGGTGATGAGTGATTGAATAACTCACTTAAATACAACAAGGCTTTATCGGTCTCATTATTATTTGACCATACTTGGCGACCAAAAGTTTTTCTTAGCGAGTGACTGCTTATTGCAATATTTTTAGAGCCAAACATTTCTTTTAATTTTCTGTTTACATATTGAACAGTAATTACTGTAGATTGGTTTGAAGTAAAAACGAATCCAGTTCTAACATCTGTTCTCGTTTTTAAAAGTTCGTAAGCACTTTTCACATTATTATTCAAACGGATAATACGTTTTTTATTAGTCTTAGATTCTGTTAATGAAATAGAATCGTTCTCAAAGTCTTCATGTTTCAATTTAAGAAGGTCTGATATTCTTAATCCTGCATTAATTCCCAAAACAACTAAAAATCCTAATTTATAGTTTTTTTCGGTTTTGATTATTTTTACTGCTTTGTTCAAAGTTGAATCAAAGTTTAAGTAGTCACTAGTTGTTACAGAATTTTTTAAGCTCATGGCGTATAGTTTTTTATTTGATGTAAATGTAATTTAAAAAAGTTTCAAAAACAAATTAAAATTAATAAAAGTGAAACTTTTTTAAATCAAAAATCTACCAAAACCACCTCAACCCTTTATTTATAAGGGTTTAGCCAAAAACAAAAGTTTCACTATTGTTAGAAGTGAAACTTTTTTACTTTGGTTTCGATTAGCGACTTAATCGTTGCTTTTGATTTTTGTAATTCTTACATTTACCCCAATATTAACCTAGACGATAATAGATAGAATGCAAAATTTACAAAACGAGCTACTAGAATTGCTCATACATGAGGTTAATCTTGTAATTGACGGTCATTTAAACAAAAAAGTTATATGAAATTTATTGATTTATTTTGTGGTATTGGCGGATTTAGATTAGGATTTGAAAGAAATGGATATGAATGTGTTTTCTCTTCTGATTTTAATATAAAAGTCCAAGAGACCTATGAAAGAAATTTTGGTGAAAGACCAACTGGAGATATAACTCAAGTTAATCCTAATGATATACCTGATTTTGATGTTTTACTTGGTGGTTTTCCCTGTCAACCTTTTAGTATATCTGGTAGGAAATTAGGCTTTGAAGATACAAGAGGAACTTTGTTTTTTGATGTATGTAGAATTATAGAGGCTAAACAACCTAAAGTAGTAGTGTTAGAAAATGTAAAACATCTAATAAACCATGATAAGAAAAGAACAATTACCGTTATTCTAAATGCTCTTAGTAATCTTGGTTATAATGTATCCTATAAAATTCTAAACTTAAAAGATTTTAACTTACCTCAAAATAGAGAAAGAATTGTAATTGTAGGTTGTAAAGTAGGTAACTTTGACTTCAATAAAATAAGAAATCATAAATCAAACCCATTAAAAGATTTTTTAGACACAGATGGCAATTTTGATTATTTAGAAAAATCAGAATATACCATATTGGAAAAAGAATATATAAAAGTTCAAAAGGAATCGGGTTTAAAGTTTATTGGTTATCGAAATAAAGAAGGATTCAAAGGTGTTAGACCAAATTCTATGCATCTTAATAGGGTTCATAGACAGCCAAATAGAATTTATTCGGTTGATGGTTATCATCCAACCATACCATCTCAAGAAAGTGCTGGGAGATTTTTTATTTATTTACCCGAGGAAGATAGAGTTAGAAAATTAACTATCAATGAATGTTACAGAATAATGGGATTTCCAGATAACTTTATTAAGCACCCACTTATTGGTGAACAATATAAACAGATAGGTAATTCAATCGGTGTTAATATGACGGAAGAACTTGCATTTCAAATCATTAATCAAAAATTGCTAAATATAACAGATGAATCATCAAGAGAAATTACTGGAAATTTACAAGAACTCCTCTACAATTGAAGATGTAGTTCTTCCAAAAGAAACACAAATATTATTATCTAGGGTTGGTGCGTCAATTGAATCTCAAAAAGGGGTGTTTACTGTGCTTTTAACTCTTGCAATACATAAAATACTTAATCCATCCCAAGATATAAGATACTTTCAAGTAACATTGCCTAATGGTTTTTCGGGTAGAAGTGTTGATACAAAATTCATTACACCAACTTTAAAACAATTAGGTTTACCAAGTATGTCAGAATCGGGTTGGTTAACAAGGTCTCTTGAACAACCTTATCCATATACTAAAGATTATAATGGTAAAATTAGTAAGTTAAAAGCTGAGTTCTTAGCTATTGTAGATTATATACAACACAATCCCGATAAAGTTACTTTTGTATGTAGAGTTCTTTTAAACTTTGCTATTGATATTAGAAATAAAAATACTATCGAAGTTGTAAAGATTGAAAATCCAGAAAAAATTACTATTGATATTATCATAACTTCTTTGAATGATTTCATTGCTCAAAATTATCATATTGGGGGCGGTTCGAAAATACCAGTTCTTGCTTTTTATGCTATCTATTCAATACTTGTAAATGAATTGAAACGTTATGAAGGCTGTGTAGTTGGGGATTTAGGAAGCCATACATCTTCAGATAGAACTTCTAAAGCAAGTGGTGATATAGAAGTATTTCTAGACGGTCAATTATTAGAAGCTCTTGAAATAAAATTCGGCATTGAAATAGACAACCATATTATTAATAGAGTGCTTCCTAAAATTCACAAAGCAAATCCAAAAAGATATTATATTCTATCAACTTTAGGTATTAAACAATCTGATTTAAATGAGATAGAAGATAAAGTTTTTATGTTGAAACAAGAACATGGTTGTCAACTTATTATTAATGGTTTACTACCTACTTTGAAATATTATTTGAGGTTAATTCATAACCTTGAAGATTTTGTTCAGTTGTTTACCCAACTTGTATATGATGATAAAGAACTTAAAATAGTTCATAAGGAAAAATGGACAGAGATAATTAAAAAAAGGTTTAGTTAATCTGGAGCTTGATTATTTTAATAAAAATCAAGCTGTTGTTGAATTGTATTAAAATCAAAGCTATAAACTTATTGGAATGCCATTCTACAATAAAGTAAAAAGAGAAAGTGAGTTTGAGGAAAGGCTTAATAATATATAAAAATGACAAAGCTCGTTCGATCGAACGAGCCTAATCATTTTTTTGAAACACTAAACGGACACATCCATAGGAATATTCGTTTAAAGTATAAAATTCTAGCATTTATTTTAAAACCTTATCAGAAAAGTTTGTGAATGGCGGTACAAAAAGTAGCTGAAAAAATACCCCAAGAAAAATTTTAAAAATTTTGAACGGCTATTTAAGCACTTTGAATTTTAATAATTTTTTTACCTTCTAGAAATCGGAGGTAACGAGAACTAACTAAGTTGTTCAATACGTTTTCTAATTTCTTCAATTTCTTTTTCTAGTTGCAATCTCCTTAGTTGCTTCTGCAAATTTTGTTTTTTCAAAGGGTCGTTTTCAACGTTTAATTCCAATTGCTTCAATTGTATTTTATCCTGTGTAGTTTTCATCATTCAATCGGTTAGTTAAACACTCTTCTTTAAATAGCTCATTTAATTTGTTATTACGTTCAAGTAGCTTATACTCTTGGAACAAATGCCATTCATCAAAAATCGCATTTTCTTCATACTTTCTGCTGATGTACATTATTAATAATTCTGTCAGTTTTGGACTGTGTTTTAGGTCTGTTACTTTTTCCATTTTTTATTTTTTATTTTATATTTTATATTTTATATTTTATATTTTTTGGTTACTAATTTAATATCCCGTTTCTAACAGGTGATTTTTGTAAATATTCATTGCTAGTAAATTTGTTATTTATTTCTGTTACTTGGTAGCTCACTTCAAACCAAGAGAAGTATTTCAATATTACTTTTTCTACTATTTCTTTGGTTTTTATTGTTGAAGCATCGCTAATGAAGTGTACATGATTAAATCCTCTCTTATCAAGCTCAATAGTATATTTTATAATACTATTAGGTAATTCAGATTTGATTTCTTTAATTAGTTCTACATGATAATCAGCATCATAGTTTTTAAATGGATTCCATGTTACAAAGCTTGACCAATTAGAATAATTATCAATATTAGCTTTACGCTTGTTTACAGGTAGAAATTCAATAATTAAGCTCGGATGTATGAACCATCTTTTACCATCTTTTTTAAGTAACTTAGTAACACCAGCATATTTCTCTTTTACTTTAAGCATTTTATATTTTAACATTCTAGGACTTAATCCTGTAATAGCTGTTAATTGATTAAGTTGATAGTATATATTACTTCTATTCTTATTACTATCATTTATTAGTTTATTATACTCTTCTTTCATTCTCTATTTTATATAGTAAGGTCAAGTTGGAAAGGTTATCTATCCAATTATTATTATGTGTTTTTATAAATATGTGAAACTTTGAAAAAAACTGCACTATGAAGCAATTTTTTAATTTTTTCTAGCAGTTTACTATAAAATCAATCATAGATAAACTGGATTTTAGGGAAGTTGAATAGGAAATATTATTGCACCTATCTTTTAATAACGATTACCAAATAAATCGAAATTACTATTCTTAGACAAAAGATTGTCTATTTCAGCGATTGGATAATAATAGATTTCACCCATTCTTGAAAAGGGTAAAATATTTTTATCACGATAAGTCAGTATGGTGTTATCACTCAACCCAAATAACTCTTTTAAATCGCTATTACGATAGTATTTTTTTGGTTGTCGGATTGTATCAAATTTAGATTTGATTTCCTCTAGGAGCTTTATTATTGGCTCTGATTCATTTTCTAAGTACCTCATAGTATATATATTAAAAATTTATACTGCAAAGGTACTTTCAGAAGTTGCTAGCGTCAAGTTATAGTTGGCAATTGCCAACTTTATTTTTTAAATTCAAAAAGATGAATTGTTTCGTTAAGCTTTTTTAATAGTTTTTCTAATGTCTTGTTGTTTGATGCTCTTTCTGTATAACTACTAAAATCAGATAGTTCACTACTAATACCTTTCATAGGAAAAGGATTTCCTTGGTTCACATTATTTCTTGTTTCAGTAAAGTTGAAATTACTCTCTATAAACAAGCGTCTATGTTCAATTGATTCAAACTCTAAAAGATGTTCCTGTTCTAAAATATATAATAACATTAGAGATTCCTTTTTATTTAGTTTAAATGTAGCACGTCCAATATGTTTAAATGGTATATCGCTCGTATCTGTTTCACTAGAACTTAGGTCTTCATTATCTATATCAGCTATTAATTCGTTATCTATATTTGAATTGAGATAATCAATTTTTTCATATAAATGATTAAGTATTTTACTCAATACTAATTTTTGAGTTGAGATTATTGAATTAATATCATCATGGTTAAAAGTTGCTGTTTCTGATAACTCATTTTTACTTCTTGAAAGTAAAAAATTAACTCTATGATTATCTCCTGACAGCTTCAACTGTTGGATTGTTTCTTTTGTGATTGTAATAAGTTTATTAATATCTTCAACCTTACAATTTTGTCTAATGTAATTTGAAAGATAGGATTCAAATAGCTCATTTAGTTTGGTATATCGGTCTTGAGGAATATCTCTAGGGGGCTTACCGTTGAAAGTATAATCTTTTGTATTTGTCTGGAACTCAATTTTTGCTTGACCAATTTCTTTAATACATACTTTAATTTCGGTGTAATAATCCATAATGTTAGTTTAAAAAATGAAATCCGCTATAATAGCGGATTTCAAATATAATGATTTATTCAAAATTACTGTATAAACCCTTCATATGCTTTTTAACAGAGGTGTCCATCAACTTAGCATAATGTTGTGTTTGTGTTATTCGTTTATGCCCCATGATTTGACTAATAATCTCCATAGGTATATCATTTGCCAATGCTACAGTAGTTGCAAATGTATGACGACCAACGTACCATGTTAAATTTTTATCAATATTACATAAATCAGCAATCTCTTTTAGATAGGCATTCATGTTACTATTACTTCTATTTGGTACTAATCTATTATCTTCAATACATTCTGGGTCATCTTTGTATTTTTCAATAATCCTTTTAAGTGGAGGTATAACAAGTACATTGGTTCTCACATTTGTTTTTTGACGCTTCGTTTTTAACCAGTTATCGCAATCCTCATCTAAGGTATAATTACCTTTTCGTAAATTCATAACATCAACAGGGGCATAGCTTGTATAACAACTAAATAAAAATAAATCACGGGTTACATCTAATCTTCTATTTGAAAAAATTTTATTTTCAATACTGTTTAGCTCTTCTAAAGTTAAAAATGTTGTTTCAACTTCATTCAATTTTTTATCATAAATCGAAAATGGATTTTCTGCCACTAGTCCCATTTTTTTTGCATGACTTATCATTGATGATATATTTCGGATGTATTTAACTGTTGTGTTGTTGGCTAACCCAGTTTTACTTCCATGCCTTCGTTCAAACCGCAAAAATTCATCAAAACCAAAAACAAATTTTCTAGTTATCTTATCAAATTCTATATCTTTCAATTTCAATTTGGAATTTAAGTAATCAGTTATAACGTCACCCATACGCTCATATTTTTCTAGTGAGCCATCTGCACGGTCACCTTTTTTAACTTGTTTTTTAAAGTACTCGTTATGATTTTTAACTATTTCTAAAAGTGTTATCTTCTTTTCAGTTCTTTCATTGAAACAAAAGTTCTTTAAAAACAAAGGAGTTATATCTTCATTTCCATTGTAGGTTTTAAGTAAATCAATATATTTTTCTTCTATTGAATCACTTAGTGATTTTAAGTAGTTTTTTAAATTGATTTCGTTATCCATTCTAACTGGTTTTCTTAGGCTGTTTGTTTTTTCCCATCGTTCGTGTAGGATGTGTTTTGAAGTTGAAAATGTAGAATAAACATTTCCCAAATAAATTTTTCCATAAATAGCAGTTTCACCATTTTGGTTTTTTTTGTCTCCTTTAAGATAGAAGCTCACTTTCAATTTTTTCATAAGTTTTTGTTTTTTTTATACAAAACTACCTTTGAAAGTTCCCAAGCTCAAGCTATAGTTGGCAATTGCCAACTTTTGGTACCCTAATTTATTTGACATCATCGTAGGGTACCAAATAGGGTACCTGTCGAATGAGATTTAAAGTATAAAATGATATTACTCATTTTTGAATAACTTAATTCAAACTAACTCTTAGGTGCCGTAAAATATAGGATTTTGTAAAAACAGGAAAGAATTGAAATGTAAAAAGCCCCTCTTTGAGGGGCTTTCAGCGGAGAAAGAGGGATTCGAACCCCCGGACCTGTTACAGTCAACAGTTTTCAAGACTGCCGCATTCGACCGCTCTGCCATTTCTCCAATAAGACGTGCACTACTTTCGTATTGCGAGTGCAAATATAAAAGGTTTTTTCTATTAAAAAAACAATTGTATTACTTTTTTTAGAAGTTTTTATTAAATACCTGATAGTCAATATTAACTATCTTGGTTTTTAATTAATAATTCAAATACTCGGTTATTTCCAAGCCGTAACCAATCATGCCCACACGTTTGTTTTGGTACGAATTGGTTAATAATTTAATCTTAGTAATGTCCAAATCATGTAAAATTTGCGCACCAATACCAAAGTCTTTGGTATCTACAGCAATTCGTGGTGTCGTAAAATCTCCTGCCGCTTGCAAACGTTTCAACTCGGCCAAACGATCCAACAATTCCACCGATTGCATTTCCTGATTGATAAACAAAATCGCACACTTCTCATACGATTCAAATTTCTTAAAGATATCTTCTAACTTCTTATTTAAGGTATCGGTTAAACTACCTAATATATCATTCGTGACTTGCGTAGAGTTAATACGAGTTAAAATGGCCTCACCCATACTCCAACTTCCCTTTGTTAAGGCAATATGTACCTGTTTGTTCGTAACTTGCAAATACGCACGCAAACGGTATGTACCAAAACGGGTTTGTATTTCAAAGTCTTCTTTTTTCTTAATCAAACTGTCGTGTTGCATTCTGTACGCCACCAAGTCTTCAATAGAAACCAATTTCAAATCGAATTTCTTCGCCACTTCTACCAATTCTGGTAAACGTGCCATTGTACCATCATCATTCATAATCTCACAAATGACACCTGCAGAAGAATACCCTGCCAAACGAGCAAAATCAATGGCCGCTTCTGTATGCCCTGTTCTTCGTAACACCCCACCTTGTCTGGCAATTAAAGGAAATATATGTCCTGGTCGTCCCAATTCGTAGGGTTTGGTATTTGGATGCACCAAGGCTTCAATAGTTTTTGCACGATCCGCCGCAGAAATACCTGTAGTAACCCCATTTCCTTTTAAATCTACAGAAACCGTAAACGCCGTTTCCATATTATCGGTATTGTTCGTCACCATAGTATGCAATTCCAATTCCTTACATCTAGATTCGGTTAACGGCACGCAAATAAGCCCTTTTCCGTGCGTAGCCATAAAGTTGATCATTTCTGGCGTTACTTTATCAGCAGCGGCTAAAAAATCGCCTTCATTTTCTCTGTCTTCATCATCTACCACAATAATCATTTTACCCTGACGGATATCTTCAATGGCTTCTTCTATGGTATTCAGTTGTATTTTATGACTCATTAGTTGTCGTGTTTTCGCTAGGTAGCGAATTAGTATTTCGTTTCGTAAGCATTTTTTTAATAGGTACAAGTAGCCAATCTAAATCAATAGTCAATCCCATATCTTTAGTAGCTCTATACGTAAATAATATAGCAAATGGTGTAAGTATCAAAGCACCTGCAGCAACTCCAATAAACGGAGGAATGGCGTCTTGTCCGGCTAATTTTTTACCAAAGGTATTGGCGAAATTAAATGTAATAAAAATTGCTACCGCAAATACGATAGGCAATCCAAGTCCCCCTTTTCTAATGATAGCACCCAAAGGAGCACCAATAAAAAACATCAACAAACACGAATAGGCAATTAGAATTTTATCGTAATACCCAACCCAGTGGTCATTAATGTTGTTTTGTTTAAATTCCAAATCGGTTTTATATCCGTCCAAAGTAAAAATAGTATTGTTAACATTGTTTTTCGCTACATCTAACACCATCGCTTTTTTATGTATAGGAAACAAATCAAGTATATCATCAGATATTTTAATCTTTTTAGGTACCACTACAGAAGATCCCACAGGGAAATTATACACCATAGAAAGACTTTCTGTATTTTTATCTAAGTTATCACTGTACGAGGCAACATCTTTGTTAAAAGTAGTTTGTAGCGAATCGATCGTATATTTCAATTCGCTCATATTAAGCATGTTGTAAGTGTTTACCAAATCATTACCTTCGTTAGCATTTGTATTTAGTTTGGCTAAATCAATAGTAACCGTATATTTCTTAAAACTACTTTTAGCAAAAGGCAACTTGTCGCGTTCTTCAAACTTTTTGGGCTGAATGTCCTCGTAGTAATTGCCGTCTAACAAATCCAATTGCAATAAATTGGTAGATTCATCACTTTTCAATACGCCTTTTTTAGCTTTAATAACGGTAGTAACCGAACCAAACTCCCCTTTCTTCATATGCATCGTAACGCCCTCTAAAAACGAGCCGTTTTCACCTGATTTCTTTTCTACATAAATAGAGGTAGTCGTACCAATTTTACTAAATTGTCCTTCACCAATAGCCATAGCTGGCTTGGTTTGCACAATGGTTTTTCTTAAATTAATAAAACGAAATTGGGCTTCAGGAATAATACTATTGGCAAATAAAAAGGCAATACCACTAAACAAAACAGTACAAACAATTAAATACCGCATGGCCCTACCCAAAGAAATACCCCCAGATTTCATAGCTGCAAACTCATAGTTTTCCGCAAAGCTACCAAAGGTCATAATAGAAGCCAATAAAATAGATAACGGCAATACCAAAGGCACCATAATAGGCGAATAGAAAAAGATGAATTTTAAGATGGTCATAAAATCCAAATCCTTACCTGCCAATTCGGCAATAAACAACCAAATACTTTGTAAAATGAAAATAAAAAAAAGGATTACGAATACCGTAGCAAACGTAATCAGGAATGATTTTAATAAATATTTATCAATTATTTTCATGGAGTGGTTATACGTAAAAGCTACAGATTAGTCCGCTTTATTAATATAATAATTTGGATATTTCGCTTTTACAAAGGTAAACTGATTTTTTGCTAACGTTTGGTTAAATTTAAACGAAGAAACTGTTAAAGTAGTTCGGGTTCCGTTTTTACCTATTTCTATTAAGTTATAAATGTGATTGGTTTTGGTGTCAATACCAATTAAGATTTCTTTACGCTTATCCGTAGCACTTGAAGGCGTTAGCTTTACATACTGAATGGTTTTCCCAGCCATAGGTTGTTTGATGTCCATAGCGAATTTAAATCCTTTTTTAAAGAAGGTAAAAATCTTGTTAGGTGACATAGTGTTAGGATCACTCTCATCATTATTAGAAACCGTAATCTCTTCATCTTCTGGAACAATTGTGTATATTTTCTTTCCATCAAATAGTTTAGTAACACCCATAAAAGACAAATGATACTTGTTCCCTTGTAACATTACTTTACCCGTACTTTCCTGATTAATTTTCTCTGCTGAGTTATTTATAGCATACTTAAAGTCAATCACCATATTTTTGTACGATTTGGCCTTGCTAACTACTTTATCTAATAACGCTTTACCCGCATTTTTCTCTTTCGGTGGATTATTTTCTACAGTTGTAAATGCCACTAAAAATAGGGCTATAACAGATAGTGTAACTAATTTTTTCATTATAATGTATTCAATCTATTGTTCGTTCTTAAAAAATATTTCTAACGAATTCATATCCGTAATTAAAACTTGTCTGGCTTTGCTGCCTTCAAAAGGCCCTACAATTCCGGCCGCTTCTAACTGGTCAATAATTCGTCCTGCTCGGTTATATCCTAATTTTAATTTTCTTTGAATTAAGGATGCCGAACCTTGTTGTGCCGAAACAACTACCTCAGCCGCATCTCTAAATAATGAATCACGTTCCGATATATCCATATCAAGTTTTATGCCACTATCTTCACCCACATAATCTGGTAGTAAATACGCATCTGCATACGCTTTTTGTGAACCAATAAAATCACAAAGACGTTCTACTTCTGGGGTATCTACAAAGGCACACTGCACACGAATTAAATCATTTCCATTAGAAAACAACAAATCCCCTCTACCAATCAACTGATCCGCACCTCCTGAATCTAAAATGGTTCTTGAGTCAATTTTAGAGGTTACTCTAAAGGCAATTCTTGCTGGGAAGTTGGCTTTAATCATACCCGTAATTACATTCACAGACGGACGTTGCGTAGCAATAATCAAATGAATTCCGATAGCACGAGCCAACTGAGCCAAACGCGCAATAGGCATTTCTACCTCTTTACCCGCTGTCATAATTAAATCGGCAAACTCATCTACTACTAAAACGATATACGGTAAAAAACGGTGTCCGTTCTCTGGGTTTAATTTACGCTGTTTGAACTT
Organism: Flavobacterium sp.; assembly: GCF_044360715.1. Classification (GTDB taxonomy): domain Bacteria; phylum Bacteroidota; class Bacteroidia; order Flavobacteriales; family Flavobacteriaceae; genus Flavobacterium. The sequence continues at coordinate 10,762 of NZ_JBIKJY010000031.1, read as the reverse complement.
TTCATTGTACTCTTTAATGTTACGAACCATCGCATCTTTAAGCAAAGAATAACGATTGTCCATTTCCAAACACAACGAGTTTAACGTATTAATTACTTTCGCATTATCGGTAATAATCGCCTCATCTGTATCAGGTAATTTAGCCAAATAATGACGTTCTATCTTATTAAAAAGGGTCAACTCTACTTTCTTCGGATCTACCAAAACAAACTTCACTTCCGCTGGATGTTTTTTGTATAATAACGAAGTCAATACCGCATTTAACCCTACCGATTTACCTTGTCCAGTAGCTCCTGCCATTAATAAGTGCGGCATTTTAGCTAAATCTACAACCAAGGTTTCATTAGAAATGGTTTTTCCTAAAGCTATAGGCAATTCCATTTCCGCTTGTTGGAATTTAGGCGAAGCAATGGCACTTCTCATAGAAACCATCGACGGATTGGCATTTGGTACTTCAATACCAATAGTACCTTTACCCGGTATAGGTGCAATAATACGAATACCTAATGCCGATAACGACAAGGCAATATCATCTTCTAAACTCTTAATTTTAGAAATACGAATACCCGCTTCTGGGACTATTTCGTATAAGGTAACCGTAGGTCCTACCGTCGCTTTAATCTGTGCGATTTCTATTTTGTAGTTCTTTAAGGTATCTACAATTTTATTTTTATTTTCTTCTAATTCCGCTTGATTAATCGTAATCCCCACTCCCGAATAATCTTTCAACAATTCAATAGAAGGCATCTGAAAATTAGACAATTCTAATGTCGGATCAAATTCCCCGAAATCCTGCACCAAACGTTGGGCAATACTTTCTTCAACAATATCTTCTTCTTCTGGTTTTTCGATAATAAAAGACGAATCTTCCGTTTCAATAATTTCAGGTTGTTTCGGTGTTTCTTGTGGTGTTGTGTCTAATTTAATTTCAGACGCATTTTGTATGGTAGGCTTTAACGCTGTTTTATCTATTTCAAAAGCAGATGGCGCATCACGGTCAATCACTTGCATGTTTGTCCATTCGTCATCTGTATCTTCAATTATAGGATTTTTTTTTAATGGCGGTACCACTATAGGGGTTTCCTCTTCAGTATCTGAAAGCACCGGTGATATAGTGTCTTCTTCCTCTTCATTTTCATCAGCTACAGCTACAGGTGCGGCTTTGGCATCAAGAAAATCTTTTAATTTATCTGGAGAAACTTTAATTCTAAATATTAAAAAAACCACCACACTGAAAATTAAAACCATAATGGTTCCAATACTTCCAGCATAATCTTGAATTAAATCGTTTATTTCATACCCAATAACACCAGACAAATGCGGAACGAAATCCCAAATAAGTCCAAAAAACAAGGAAATGATTACGATAGCATATAGGTCCCAAAAGGCCACTTTATTAATTTTACTAATGGGTAAATCCACCAATAAATACGAACCGATTAAAAAGAAAATTTTTACAAATAAGAAAGAAGCAATTCCAAACCCGTCATATAAAAACAGTTCTGCCAACCACGCGCCTATTTTACCCAACCAGTTTTCAACTACCACATTTCGGTTAGCCAATTCACTAATTTGACTCTGATCCGCATTTCCCGAAACATAATAGGAAATAAAGGATAGCAATAAAAATACAGCAATAATGATAAATAAAACACCCACCACAAACTTTTGCCCACGGGTGGTTTTAAAAAGGGAAGTACGCAATTTTTTATCGGATGCGTTTGAAGTTTCTTTTTTAGCCATTAATTTCTATAAATTAAATAGTTTCGGTACATAAATTAAAGCACCAACAGTTAATGCGCTACTTGCAGCAAATAAAACAGCGCCAGCAGCAATATCTTTAATAAAACCTATTCGGTCATGAAATTCAGGGTGAATAAAATCGGCTATTTTCTCTACAGCCGTGTTTAACCCTTCAATTCCTAATACCAAACCGAAAGCTAGTATTTGTAACATCCACTCTTCACGACTAATTTGAAAATAAAAGCCAGCAAAAATCATTAAAAGCATAATGGAAAATTGCACCATTATACTATGTTCCGTAGTAACTAATTTAAAGGCACCTTTTACAGCAAATCCAATACTTTTGACTCTACCTGAAAAAAATCTTTTATCTTGAATCATTTATTTTATGCGTTTAAAGCCGCGTCGTAATTTGGTTCATTAGCAATTTCACTAACCAATTCAGAATAAGCCACTTTTCCAGTTTCATCAATAACAACAATTGCTCTTGCGTGTAATCCTTTTAAAACAGAATCAATTAAAGTAACACCATAGGCAGTACCAAAACTTCCATCTCTAAAATCTGATAAGTTCACTACATTTTCTAATCCTTCCGAACCACAAAAACGTTTTTGAGCAAAAGGCAAATCTTTAGAAATACACAACACTTTAGTGTTAGATAAATCGTTAGCCATTTTATTAAACGTTCGTACTGAAGTAGCACAAGTAGGCGTATCAATACTTGGAAAAATATTTAAGATAACACGTTGACCTAAATAGTCGTGTAAAGAAACTTCTGATAAATCAGTTGCAACTAATTGAAATTGTGGTGCCGCAGAACCAATAGCTGGTAAAGCGTTATTTGTGTTTACAGGATTTCCTCCTAAAGTTATTGTTGACATCGTAATAATTTTTAAGCATCAAAAGTACAAAAAATATTTTTGCCGAATATCAAATAAGTAAAGTTTATTTACGATTTGGGATTTACGATTTACGATTTGGGTGTTGGTTTTGGATATTGGGTTCCTTTCACCTTTCACCTCACACCCAACACCTAATCTAAACCAACTTCCACAATACATCTTCCGGTACTGGAGCGATAAGTTCTAATGGATCTTTAGTAACAGGATGCGTTAAGACTAATTTTCTAGCGTGTAAATGAATACCTCCGTTAGGATTACTTCTATCAAATCCGTATTTTAAGTCGCCTTTAATTGGACAACCCACAGCAGTAAGTTGAGCTCTAATTTGATGATGACGTCCGGTATGTAAATCAATTTCTAAAGCGTAATAATTATCTAATTTCTTAATGATTTTATACGATAGTTTGGCTTCTTTAGCCTCTGGTACTTCTTTTAAATGGGCTTTAGAAGTGTTATTTTTAGTATTTCTTCGTAAAAAATGCACTAAAGTATCTTCCGTTTTTGGCGGCGCATTTTTAACAATCGCCCAATAGGTTTTTTGTGTTTCTCTGTTTTTAAACGTTTCATTCAAACGGGTTAATGCTTTTGATGTTTTAGCAAACACCACAATTCCAGTTGTTGGTCGATCCAAACGATGTACCACACCTAAAAACACCTCACCCGGTTTGTCATACGCCACTTTTAAATACGATTTCACAATTTCAGATAAAGGCTCATCACCCGTTTTATCTCCTTGTACGATATCGCCAACGCGCTTATTAACTACTATAATATGATTGTCTTCGTGAAGAATTTGAAGATTTTTTGAATCGGAAACTATTTTCATTTGTATTTTAGATTTTTAGAAGGTTAGACATCTTAGATTTTTAGACTTTCTAAAATTCTTAATTTTTATTTATTGTCATTTCGACGAAGGAGAAATCACATTATGCTTAGATTATGCGATTTCTCCTTCGTCGAAATGACAACTTTAATTAGTACTAGTACTGTTCATTCGCATTAGGAAAATCAACCGATTTTACATCTGCAACATATTGTCCGATAGCTTTAGTCATATCTTCAAATAAATTCATATATCTGCGTAAGAATCTTGGACTAAATTCGTGCGTCATACCAATCATATCGTGTAATACCAACACCTGACCGTCTACGCCACTACCCGCTCCAATTCCAATTACAGGAATAGAAATACTTTCGGCAACTTTTTGAGCTAATTTCGCCGGTATTTTTTCTAAAACTAGAGCAAAACAACCAATACGTTCTAACATTTTGGCATCTTCTAGTAATTGATCCGCTTCTTCCTCTTCTTTGGCACGAACGGTGTACGTTCCGAATTTATATATTGATTGAGGTGTTAATCCCAAATGCCCCATAACAGGAATACCTGCGTTTAATATTTTCTTTATTGAGGATTCAATTTCTTTACCACCTTCTAATTTTACAGCGTGTCCGCCACTTTCTTTCATAATACGAATAGAAGAACGCAACGCCTCTTTAGGATCCGATTGATAACTTCCGAAAGGTAAATCAACCACAACTAACGCTCTATCAACCGCTTTCACCACACTGCTTGCGTGATAAATCATTTGGTCTAAAGTAATTGGTAACGTGGTTTCATTTCCTGCCATTACATTACTTGCTGAATCGCCAACTAAAATGACATCAATACCCGCTGTATCTACAATTTTAGCCATAGTGAAATCGTATGCCGTTAGCATAGAAATTTTTTCACCATTGGCTTTCATATCAATTAACGACTTAGTAGTAATTTTTTTATAATCTTTTTTTGCTACAGACATATGCTTTCGTGTTCAGTTATCAGTTTTTTGTGTTCAGTAAATACCGAATGAAATATTTTGTAAAATTAATATAAAGATATGGATTGTAACAATTTTTCGACATTTAATACCAATAATAAAAATGCAACCACTATGAGACAAGTATTTATTTTACTATTTTTTGGTTTTAGTGTAGGAATTTCCGCACAAGAAGAAACGGCTATTAAACAATCCATTTCAGTATTTTTTGAAGGATTACAAACCGGTGATACATTAAAAATACAATCGGTTTGCCACAAAGAGATGAAATTGCAATCGATCACGGAGAAAAACACGGTTGGAGCGTTGTCATTTCAAAGTAATTCAGAATTTTACAAATCCGTAGCCGCCATTCCAAAAAACCTAAAAATCGAAGAACGCCTTTTAAGTTATAACATTCAAATAGATGGCACTATGGCAAACGTTTGGACACCTTACGAATTTTATGTGAATGAAAAACAAAGTCATATTGGAACAAATTCCTTTACTTTGCTGTTAGAAAACAACAGTTGGAAAATAGTTCATATAATTGATACTCGAAGAAAATAAGAATATACTATTTATTTTTAAACACAGATTATAGAAATTAATATAATTAGTAAAATCTGTGTTACTTTTTTATATTCCAATTACAAATAAGTTTTAAACACAGATTATAGAAATTAATATAATTAGTAAAATCTGTGTTGCTTTTTTATATTCCAATTACAAATAAGTTTTAAACACAGATTATAGAAATTAATATAATTAGTAAAATCTGTGTTGATGATAATTAACAATCTGCCAATCCTACTCCAATAGCCAAACCACCTTCGGAGGTTTCTTTGTATTTTGAATTCATGTCTTTAGCGGTTTCCCACATGGTGGCTACTACTTTATCTAAAGGTACCAACACGTTTTTAGCATCGGTTTCTAAAGCCAATTCGGCAGCATTTATGGCTTTTATAGCACCCATAGTATTGCGCTCTATACAAGGTACTTGCACCAAACCACCAATAGGATCGCACGTCATTCCTAAATGATGTTCCATAGCTATTTCAGCAGCTACCAATACTTGTTCTGGCGTACCACCCATTAATTCGCATAACGCTGCTGCAGCCATAGAAGAGGAAACCCCTATTTCTGCTTGACAACCACCCATAGCTGCGGAAATAGTAGCTCCTTTTTTGAAAATACTCCCTATTTGCCCAGCAACCATTAAAAATTGTTTGATTTCTTTTTCACCAGCGTGATGATTTTCAATCACCAAATAATACATTAATACAGCCGGGATAACCCCTGCACTTCCATTGGTAGGTGCGGTTACTACTCGACCTAAAGAAGCATTTACTTCATTTACTGCCAAGGCAAAACAAGACACCCATTTTAATATTTGACGAAATTTCACTTCCGTATGACGAATACATTGCAACCATTCTTGAGGTGAATTGTAATTGGCTATTCCAATTAAATTGGTATGCATATCGTACGCTCTTCTTTTCACATTTAATCCACCCGGTAAAATACCATCGGTATGAGCACCAATATACATACATTCCAACATCGTATTCCAAATGCGCATTAATTCGGAATGAATTACTTCTTCAGAACGCATTGATTTTTCATTTTCGTACACAATATCAGAAATGGTCTTGCGCTCTGTTTGACAAAATTCTAACAATTCTACACCTGTATTTACCAAGAATGGAAAGGCACATTTAATCTCTGAATTTGTATCCATATCATCCTCTTCTTTAACTACAAAGCCACCTCCAATTGAATAAAAAGTTGAACTGTATTCTGTATCATTTGTATAGGCAGTAAACACCATACCATTAGCATGAAAAGGCAAAAAATTCTTATTGAAAAAGATATCTGATACTACATTAAAATGAATCTTGAATTCATTATCCAATAGCAATTCATTATTCGTTTTTATGTCTTCAATAATTGATGAAATGGCATCAATTGGCACAAATTCCGGATCAGCACCACTTAATCCTAACATTACGGCTAAGTCGGTAGCATGTCCTTTTCCCGTTAAAGAAAGCGAGCCATACAAATCGACTTTTACGCGATGTACCGAAGCAATTATATTTTGATTTCGTAATTCGGCTAAAAATTGTTCAGCAGCACGCCAAGGTCCTAAAGTATGAGAACTTGAAGGGCCCACGCCTATTTTTAACATATCAAAAACTGAAATACATTCCATATACTAAATCGTTATAGTAGCAAAGATAGTATTTGAAGTTGGAAGTACGAAGTTGGAAGTGAAAATATTTGAAAAATGTAGTTAAAATAAAAAAAAGGAACAAATTCTATAGAACTTATTCCTTTTATGTTGTTGGCTTCGAGTGCCTCAGCCAACAAAGCTGTTAAATATTTTATTTCTTGTATTGTTGGCTGAGGTTCTCGAAGCCAACAATACCTTAAACCCTCCTAATACCAACGCTTCTTATTCTGTTTAGAAGCATCTGATTTTCTTGAATTTGAAGCATCTGCATTTGCAGATTTAGCTGCTTTTGGTGTTTTTGGTGCGTTATTTTGTTTTTGTTTGGCAGGATTTCTTCTGTCGCCTCGGGTATCCGTTTCTTTGTTTTTTAATTCGTCTTCCGTAAATGCTCTATACGGATACGGATTTTCTTTCACTACTTTAATTTGCTGACGGGTTAATTTTTCAATGTCTTTCCAATACGGCAATTCGTCTTTTCCACAAAATGAAATGGCTAAACCTTCATTACCTGCTCTACCCGTTCTACCAATTCGGTGTACGTAAGTTTCTGGGATGTTTGGTAAATCGAAATTAATCACATAAGGTAACAAATCGATATCAATACCACGAGCCGCAATGTCTGTCGCCACTAAAACGGAGATTTCTTGACTTTTAAATCCGTCTAAGGTTTTTATCCTGTTGTTTTGAGATTTGTTTCCGTGAATGGCTTCAGCAGAAATATTTTTCACTTTTAATGCTTTTACCACATTATCAGCACTGTGTTTGGTTCGTACAAAAACCAACACATTATTTATTTTTTCTTCTTCAATTAAATGAATCAGTAATTTTCGTTTGTCTTCTTTTTGAACCATATATACTTTTTGGTTCACGCGTTCTGCGGTGCTTGAAATTGGAGCTACCGAAACGTATTTAGGTTTCTTCAAAAATTGATCGGCTAATTCTCTAATCGCGACAGGCATCGTAGCAGAAAACAATAAAGTTTGACGGTTTTCAGGAATTAACTTAATGATTTTCTTTACATCATTAATAAAACCCATATCTAACATCTGATCCGCTTCATCAATCACCAAATGATGCAGGTTATCCATATCTAAAAACCCTTGCTTATTCAAATCTAAAAAGCGACCTGGAGTAGCAATTAAAATATCAACACCATCTTTTAGCTGTTGCACTTGCGGCACTTGACTTACCCCACCATAAATCACCATCGATTTGGTATTCATATATTTTCCGTAGGTAGCAAAACTATCTTGGATTTGGTGTGCTAATTCACGTGTAGGAGCTAAAACTAAAGTTCTAATTACCTTACGTTTCGTTTTTGAACCTACAATTGGATGTAAATAATTTAAAATTGGAATGGCGAATGCACCGGTTTTACCTGTTCCTGTTTGGGCACAACCCACTAAATCGTGCTCTTCTAATATAACAGGTATGGCTTGTTGTTGTATAGGCGTTGGCGTAATATATTTTTCTTCTTCTAAAACTTGAAGTATATTTCTATGTAAATGTAAATCTTGAAATGTCATATTTGTATTTTGAACGGCAAAGATACAACTTTGAATGTGGATTAGAGAATTTTGATTTGCTTAATTTACAAATTACCTACGATTTTTGACAGATTACCAACACATTAGCTAAAAATAAAATGACACAATGTCAGATATTTTTGCCATACAAAAGAAATACTGCCAATTTTATACCTATATAATTATTGGCACAAAACTTGACTTATCCAAAAAGAGTTTAAAAAATAAACCGAATAAAATTTAAAATTAAATAAAATGAGTAAGATTATTGGAATCGATTTAGGTACAACCAATTCTTGTGTTTCTGTAATGGAAGGTGGAGAACCAGTTGTAATTGCTAATGCAGAAGGAAAAAGAACAACGCCATCTGTAATTGCATTTGTAGAAGGTGGAGAAATTAAAATTGGAGATGCTGCTAAAAGACAAGCGGTAACTAACCCAACTAAAACTATTGCATCTATCAAAAGATTTATGGGTAACAAGTACTCGGAAAGTTCTAAAGAGGCTTCTACTGTTGCTTACAAAGTAGTTAAAGGTGATAACGACACACCACGTGTTGATATTGATGGACGTTTATATACGCCACAAGAATTATCTGCAATGACTTTGCAAAAAATGAAAAAAACTGCTGAAGACTATTTAGGTCATTCAGTTTCAGAAGCAGTAATTACTGTTCCTGCATATTTTAACGATGCACAACGTCAAGCGACTAAAGAAGCTGGTGAAATTGCAGGTTTAAAAGTAATGAGAATTATCAATGAGCCAACTGCTGCGGCATTAGCTTACGGATTAGACAAACAAGGTACAGATCAAAAAATTGCAGTATTCGATTTAGGTGGTGGTACTTTTGATATTTCTATCTTAGAATTAGGAGATGGTGTTTTTGAAGTACTATCTACTAATGGAGATACACACTTAGGTGGAGACGATTTTGACCAAGTAATTATCGACTGGTTAGCAAACGACTTTAATGCTGCTGAAGGTTTAGATTTAAGAAAAGACCCAACGGCGTTACAACGTTTAAAAGAAGCGGCTGAAAAAGCGAAGATTGAATTATCTGCTTCTGCTCAAACTGAAATTAACTTACCATACGTTACGGCTACGGCTTCAGGACCAAAACACTTAGTACAAACATTAACACGTGCTAAATTTGAGCAATTAGCTGATTCTTTAATCAAGCGTTCAATGGAACCAGTTGTTAAAGCTTTAAAAGATGCTGGTTTATCCGTTTCTGATATTGATGAAGTTATCTTAGTTGGAGGTTCTACTCGTATCCCAGTTATTCAAGAACAAGTGGAGAAATTCTTCGGTAAAAAACCATCAAAAGGAGTAAATCCTGATGAAGTTGTTGCTATTGGTGCAGCTATTCAAGGTGGGGTTTTAACTGGTGATGTAAAAGACGTATTGTTATTAGACGTTACACCTTTATCATTAGGTATCGAAACTATGGGTAATGTAATGACGAAATTAATTGAGTCTAACACTACTATCCCAACAAAAAAATCACAAGTTTTCTCAACGGCTGCAGACAACCAACCAAGTGTTGAAATTCACGTTATTCAAGGTGAAAGAACAATGGCAGCTGATAACAAAACTATTGGTCGTTTCCATTTAGATGGTATTCCACCAGCAGCAAGAGGTATTCCTCAAATTGAAGTAACTTTTGATATTGATGCTAATGGTATCATTAAAGTTTCTGCAACTGATAAAGGAACTGGAAAATCTCACGATATTCGTATCGAAGCGTCTTCTGGTTTAACAGCTGAAGAAATCGAAAGAATGAAAAAAGATGCTGAATTAAATGCTGAATCAGATAAAATTGCTAAAGAAACGGCTGATAAAGTAAATGAAGCAGATTCTATGATTTTCCAAACAGAAAAACAATTAGCTGAATTTGGTGAAAAATTATCAGAAGATAACAAAACAGCTATCAACTTAGCTTTAATTGAATTAAAAATGGCTTACGAAGCAAAAGATGTTGCTGCAATTACGCCTGCTTTAGAGAAAATCAATACAGCTTGGACAAACGCATCTGCTGAAATGTACAACACTGGAGACGCTCAAGGAGCTGCGCAAGCAGAACCACAAGCTTCAGGTGATACTACACAAGATGTAGAATTTGAAGAAGTAAAATAATTTACGAGTTACGAAGTAAGATTTACGAGTGAATCTTAAATTTAAATAGTAAAAAACCGAGTAAGAAATTACTCGGTTTTTTTTTATTTTATATATCTAAATAGATGATTGAAGTTGTTCGTACTTATTATGTATATACAGAATAACAATTCCAAATACCACAGATAAAACTAATAAAATTAAATTTAAAATTCCTTCCGTATTAAAAGATAGTTTAATCATAATTGTAGAAATAATAAATCCTGAGTTTCTGATTACAGTACTAAACTTATCAGAATGCAAAAATGAAAACAGCAAAATTAAAACATCCACTAAAATTAAAATAGTAAAAAAATCTTCAAAGAATATTTTATTAATATCTTCAAATTTATACAATAAAGTATTTACTGAAAAGAAACTTGTATTTATCCAATTAATGAAGCTATA